>CAYVKR010000246.1:0-4537 GCA_964452025.1 uncultured Anaerolineales bacterium | reverse complement strand
AGCACCCAATGAGCCCTTTTTTGATTTATCTCAACTGTTGAGGGACACTACCCGACCAAATACTGTGGCCTATAACACCATAGACGCATCACGGCATCGACGTTGTAGTCCACGATGTCTTCTTTCTGTTCCGTGAGTTTATCCAGCGCTTCAAGCATGGTGGCGATGGTTTCCTCGCTGCGGACCTCATTGCGTTGGATGAGCGCTTGCCAGATCAGGGAGAGCAGCGCCATAAAGGTGTCAAAGGCGGGATAGCCCATCGGTGTCTGGCGGGCACGGTTAAGTTCTTATCTGCTTTCCGCGCCGGCAACAAGGTCGCGCTGGCGGTAATGGCGATGGTTGTCAGCCCGCTCTCTTTGGCGATATCTAGCAGATGACCCAAAGCGAAGTTTGGATCGAGGCCCAGTGAGAACGCGACGAGCACGTCGTCCTCTTTGACATCTATCAGCGTGAGTGCTGCTTTGGCGGCGTCGGCGGGTAACGGTTGCGCTTTGATGCCGATCATGCGCAGATAACTGGCCCATAATTGGGCTAATCCGTAGCCTTCCCCCTCGCTGGTCACGAACACGCGTTGCGCTTCATCCAACAACTCTGTGACCTCAACGATTTGGTCCACGTCTGCTTTGAAGCTCAGCACGCGATCACCGAGCTCATCGGTGAGCAGTGCGATCTTCTCAGAAAGGCCTTCTGCATCTGGAACTCCGCGTTTATAGCGTAATGCAAGCTTGTGATTGACGTAGTCCTTGATCTCGCGCGAGAGCTCCCTATATCCGGAGTAACCAATCTCCTGAGAGAAGCGTACTACTGTGGCTGGATCGATGTCGAGACGTCGGGCCAGGGCGGTCGCCGTGAGGAAGCTTACATCTAGGGTGTTTTCAAGAATGAAATCTGTCAGTATTCTAAATCGGGGTGTCAGTTCCTCATAATGTTCCTGGATGCGTTCTCGAAACATGGTAACCTCCTTGGGTCACGTTATCTTCCGCGTTATGTGACGCCAGACGGAAGGTGCTTTCTCATGGTGAGTATGCCTTTGCTGACCGTCAGTTTTTGCTTTGATGTAAAGTGCTTATGTTAAAATTGGTGGTTTATCGGTGCGTAACACAACTTTTTATGATTATACTGTTTTTTGTGTGAATTGTCAACACAATTTGTTTTGGTGATTGGACACTTTTTACCACGGAGCGCGCAGCGATCATGGTGGACGGAATATACGGTTGCCTTTTTGAACAACCCATGTATCATAATCGAACTATGGGGAACAAGCTACGCATTGCACCGTCGATATTGGCAGCTGATTTTGCGCACCTGGGTCGAGATGTCCGTGTTGCGGAGGCGGCCGGCGCCGACGTGATTCACGTCGACGTGATGGATGGTCAGTTTGTGCCCAACATCACCATTGGGCCTGTGGTCATCCGGGCGGTCCAGCGGGTGACGACGCTGCCCATAGACGTGCACTTGATGGTCGATCAGCCTGAGCGGTACGTGGAGATGTTTGTCGAAGCGGGATCCGACATGCTCACCGTTCACCCAGAAGCGACAATTCATTTACATCGCACACTGGACACCATTCGTGCCCTGGGTGCCAAAGCCGGTGTCGTGCTGAATCCTGCGACAGGAACATCTCATCTGCGCTACGTGCTGCCGTTGATTGACCTGGTGCTTGTGATGAGCGTCAATCCTGGGTTTGGAGGCCAGTCGTTTATCGCGGGTGTGCTACCGAAGATCCAGCATGTGCGGAAGATGTTAGATCAGGCGAACAGCCACGCCTGGCTTTCTGTGGACGGGGGCATTGATCCAGTGACAGCACCAAAAGTGGTAGCGGCCGGCGCGGATACGCTGGTTGCGGGATCGGCGATCTATCGATCCGAGAAAGGTGTGTCAGCGGCGCTCTCCGACCTGCGTGCTGCAGGTGAGAGGGGCTTTGCAAACTGACGAGGGGGTGCAAACGACAACCAGCCCCATGTTAACATGGGGCTGGTTTTGAGCGTGGAATTGTGCTAGCTGGTGACCTTCTGTTGTTTGGTCAAGGTCCGTAAGCAACGTGTGCAGATATGAATGCGCTTCCACTCACCGTCAATCATGACACGCTTACGGTGGATATTAGCGCGAAATTGTCGTTTCGTGGCTTTCTTCGAATAACTCACGTTGCGACCGAAGCCAGTGCCCTTTTCACAGATTTCACATTTTGCCATAGTTTCACCTCACTTAATTCAGTGACGATATAATACCATAGTAGGCAGAAGACGCAACCAGGAGGGAGAGAGTATGAGTGAAAATGTGCAACCTCGTGGACTCATTGAGGTGTCGCCAGTCGCTGTTTCTTCTATTGTCAGTGAAGCGGTCCAGCGCTGCTACGGGGTCGTTGGCACCGTACCCAAGAGTTTTGCAGCCGAATTAGCGGATATGCTCTCTGCAGATCGCAAACGCGGGGTTCAGATTCGAGTGCGTAATCGAAAGATCGTTATCGACGTTTACGTTGTGGTAGAATATGGAACACGTATCGTGTCGGTCGCTCAGAGTGTGAAGAACGTGGTGCGGTACCAAGTGGAGAGGGCCTTAGAGATGCCCGTTGAAGCTGTCAACGTTCATGTGCAAGCCCTCCGCGTGAGTGATTTTTCGTGAGGGGAGGCGATATACTGTGAGTGCGCAAGTGTACGAGGAGTCTTATGCAGTCCTGGATGGTCAGGACTTGAAACGCATGGTGCAAGCCGCCCTTTTGTGGTTGCGACAGCATCAGGAAGCCATCAATGCGTTAAATGTCTTTCCGGTGCCAGATGGAGATACGGGTACAAATATGACGCTGACGATGACCTCTGCCTGGCAGGGAATTGAGAATCTGCGCGACGATCACGTGGGTACCATCGCGAGTAAGGTAGCGCATGGTGCGCTCATGGGGGCCCGTGGTAATTCAGGGGTGATTCTGTCTCAGATCTGGCGCGGTTTCGCGCGAGGTCTTGAGGGGAGAGCGCGTATGAACGGCGCGGCGCTGGCTGAGGCCATGCAAGCAGCAGCCGAAACGGCTTATCAGGGCGTTGTCAGGCCGGTTGAGGGAACGATCCTCACTGTCGTGCGTGAGATCGCGGAGGATGTGGCTCGTGAAACGGAGCACACCCAGGATCTGCGGGAGCTCTTCAAGCGCATGGTGGAGCAGGGACGGGCCAGTGAAGCCAAAACACCGGCTTTGTTGCCGGTTCTGAAAGATGCTGGTGTCGTTGACGCTGGCGGTCAGGGGCTGGTCGTCATCCTGGAAGGCATGTGGCGCGAGCTATCAGGTATTTCGGTGGAAGCCGACGAACGTCTCTCTCACGTTGTGGATCTGGCGCCTGAATCAACGGATGCCATGGAACCTCATCCCGGTGGTCCCCCTCAATTCGACAGCAATTATCCTTATGATGTGCAATTCATTATCGAAGGAGATCACCTCGACGTCAGCGGTATCCGGGCTGAGATTGAGGCTATGGGCGATTGTCCGCTGGTGGTCGGTGACGCACGGACCATCAAGGTCCACGTCCATGTCCCTGATCCCGGTGTGCCCATTAGTCTGGGCGCGGAGTGTGGCTCTCTGCGAGATGTCGTCGTCGAGAATATGCAGACCCAGTACCAGGAGTTCATCTCTGGACGGGATCAGCATCCCGTGATGGGGCCGGATGTGACGGTGCCTGCCTCGCTTGTGCAACAAGGCGAGCCTCAGAACATTGGCGTGGTGGCAATTGCCGCCGGTGACGGTATGGCGAGGATCTTCCAAAGCCTGGGCGCGACCATCGTCGTCGAAGGTGGGCAGACGATGAATCCCAGCACGGCAGACATTCTTGAGGCTTTACAACAGCTGCAGACCGATCAAGCCATTATCTTGCCCAACAACAAGAATATCTTTATGGCAGCGGAACAGGCAGCCGAGATGTGTGAGAAAAACGTGGCGATGGTGCCGACCCGTAGCGTCCCTCAAGGGGTCAGCGCATTGCTGGCTCTGGATCAGCAGGCGACATTGGACGGCAACGTTTCGTCGATGCTGCAGGCCGCCAAGGACGTGATTACGTGTGAGGTGACGCGCGCTGTGCGGGATGTCAAATTCAACGGCCTGGATGTTGAGAAAGATGATCTGATTGGTCTCTTTAATGGCGATTTGGTCACCACGGATGACGGCGTCGAGGGCGTGGTTTTGAAGCTGCTCTCTTATGCTGATCTCTCGGACCGGGAGCTGGTCACTCTTTATTATGGCGATGGGATTGAAGAAGACGAGGCCCATCAGCTCTCCCGCACGCTGGCGGAAAGATACCCCGATCTGGAGATGGAAGTTGTCTATGGTGGGCAGCCTCATTATCCTTATTTGCTTTCAGTAGAGTAATTAGGGATTTCGAAGCGAGTCTGCTGGTGAAAATGCCCTCCGTACCGTAGAAACTGCGTAGGCGAAAGCAAGGCAAACGAAACTAGGGTTGATGCGGGAGGAAAACATGATGGGAAGCCGCCTATGGCGTTTGAGCTACCCTGGAACTGCTTCGTTTGCCCAATTATCCGACACGTTGTCTTATGGAGGAAT
>CAYVKR010000245.1:0-4564 GCA_964452025.1 uncultured Anaerolineales bacterium | reverse complement strand
CGGCGCTAGGTAGCCGCGAAATCCATTTCGCGCTTCAGAGTGCGCGATTTAGAAACCGCGGCTACATTTCCTCAATAATTTGTCTTATACCCAAAACCGTCCGGCGCTTGACAAAGATCAACGCCTATGCTATAAATGGGGTTGTTAGAGGCCGCGAACGGAAATAGTACCTCTAGAAGCGGGATTCGAGAGAGCCGGAGCACGGTGGGAATCCGGTATCAGCGCAGAGAGGGAATGGGTCCAGGAGCCGCTCGCCGAACGGGAACCAGTAGGTAGAGCCGGAGACGCCACCGTTATCAGGGCGGAGGACATCGCCAAAGCGGGCTGTGTCCGAAAAGAGTGAGGCTGGCTTTGCTCAGTGACGCGCCATCACCGGCGCGTTTTTTGTGTTTAGGGCAAGATCGGCCTAACCAGGGTGGCACCACGGGTGTAAGTTAACGCTCGTCCCTTTACGGGGACGGGCGTTTTTTTGTTTTTCTGATGTCGGACGTTTGATGCTCGATGTTTAGAGTCCAGTTTCAAGTATCAAGCAACCAGCATCAAGTATCCAGCAACCAGTACCGAGGAGGTAAAGATGAACGACATGCAGAAGCGAATTCTCACAGGGGATCGACCCACGGGCAAGTTACACCTGGGGCACTACGTCGGCAGTCTTCAGAATCGTGTGGCGCTGCAGGATGAGTACGAGTGCTATTTCATCATCGCCGACCTGCACACGCTGACCACCAAGCCGGAGAAGGAGCACGTTGCGGCGCTCTCGCAGAACATCTACGACATCGTCCTGGACTATCTCTCCGTGGGCATCGACCCGGAGAAAAGCACCATCTTCCTGCAGTCGGCGCTGCCGGAGACCTTCGAGCTCAACCTGATCCTGGAGATGATGGTGACGTTGCCCCGCCTGGCGCGCCTGCCCAGCATCAAAGAGATGGCCCGCGCCGCGCAGATCGACGAGGAGGCGGTGCCCTTCGGCCTCATCGGCTATCCTGTGCTCCAGGCCGCCGACATCCTGTTGCCCCGCGCGCATCTGGTACCCGTGGGCAAGGATAACGTCGCCCACATCGAGGTGACGCGAGAGATGGCCCGCCGCTTCAACCGGCTCTACGATCGCGAGGTCTTCCCGGTCCCCGACGTCATGGTCGGGCACGTGCCGACGCTGGTCGGCACCGACGGGCAGGCCAAGATGAGCAAATCGCTGGGCAACGCCATCTTCCTCTCGGACGACGAGAAGACGGTCAACCAGAAGGTCTTCAGCATGTACACCGATCCCAACCGCGTCCGCGCCGACATCCCCGGCAAGGTCGAAGGCAACCCCGTCTTCATCTACCACGACGCCTTCAACCCCAACGTGGAGGAGATCAACGACCTCAAGGACCGTTACCGCAAGGGCAAAGTCGGCGACGTAGAGGTCAAGCGCAAGCTGGCCCGCGCCATCAACAACTTCCTGGACCCCATCCGCGAACGGCGCGCCGAGTATGAGACGCAGCCCGGCAAGGTCGAGGAGATCCTGATGGAAGGAACCCGGCGGATGCAGAAAGAGGCCGCGCTGACCATGGAGACAGTCTACGACGCCATGGGCCTGCCCGGGCCGCAGTTGCGCCGCACGCTGGCTCAGGATGAGACGTTTCGTTTGGTGGAGTAGTTTACTAGTTAATCACCGATATTACAGTAGAGGAGAATAAAGATGCAAAGCAAGAAATCCCTGCCCGAACGTTGGTACAATCTGATGGCCGATCTGCCGGAGACGCCGCCCCCGGCGCTGCACCCGGCGACGCACGAGCCCATGGGGCCGGACGATATGGCGCCGCTCTTTCCCATGGCCTGCATTGGGCAAGAGGTCAGCACCGAGCGCTACATCCCGATCCCGGAGGAAGTCCAGGAGATTTACGCGCTCTGGCGTCCCACTCCGCTGCGCCGCGCCCGGCGTCTGGAGCAGGCGCTAGATACGCCCGCGAAGATCTTTTACAAGTACGAGGGCATCAGCCCCGTGGGCAGCCACAAGCCCAACACCGCCGTCGCCCAGGCCTACTTCAACCGCGTCGAGGGTGTGAAACAGCTGACCACCGAGACCGGCGCCGGGCAGTGGGGCAGCGCGCTGGCGATGGCGGGAGCGTTCATGGAGATCGCCGTCAAAGTCTACATGGTCAAGGTGAGCTATGATCTCAAACCGGGCCGTCGCGTCATCATGCAGGCCTTCGGCGCCGAGTGCGTGCCCAGCCCCAGCATGGAGACCAAGTCGGGACGCGCCATCCTCGCGCAGGACCCGGACTCGCCCGGCAGCCTGGGCATTGCCATCGGCGAGGCCGTGGAGTTGGCACTGGAAGACCCCTACACCAAGTACAGCCTGGGCAGCGTGCTCAACCACGTCCTGCTTCACCAGTCCGTCATCGGTCAGGAGGCCATGGAGCAGATGCGCGACGCAGGCGTCTACCCTGACGTCATCATCGGCTGCATCGGTGGCGGCAGCAACTTCGGCGGCATCGCCTTCCCCTTCCTGGGCGAGCAGCTGCGCAATGGCAGCGATATCCGCTTTGTGGCGGCAGAGCCCGAGGCCTGCCCCAAGGTCACCAAGGGCGAGTACGCCTACGACTACGGCGACACGGCCAGACTGACGCCGCTGGTCAAGATGCACACGTTGGGGCACACCTTCGTGCCGCCCGCCATCCACGCCGGCGGCCTACGCTACCACGGCATGGCGCCGCTGGTCTCGCTGGGCAAGGAGCTGGGGCTGATCGAGGCGCGGGCCTATCCGCAGTTGAGCTGCTTCGAGGCCGCCATGCAGTTCATCCAGGCCGAGGGCATCGTCCCGGCGCCGGAGACCTCTCACGCGGTGCGCGCCGCCATCGACGAGGCGCTGGATGCCAAGGAGAAGGGCGAAGCGCGCGTTATCCTCTTCAATTTCAGCGGTCACGGCTTCCTGGATATGAGCTCGTACAAGGCCTACCTGGACGGCGAGCTTCAGGACTACGAGTATCCGCAGACCAAAGTGGATGAAGCGCTGAAGCAACTGCCCGACGTCTGAGTCTTACTAAACCGCGAACGGCCCGGCTGATCAGCCGGGCCGTTTGTCCTGCGCTTTGGCCGGTCTCTACATCGATTTCAACCGCAGTGGGAGTTCTGGCTGCAGCACCGGCACCACGCGGCTGACGTCCTGACGTGCGCAGAAGGCGATGTCTTCACCGTGGTCGATGCGCAGCAGGTGTCGACCGCTGCCCGATGCCCGAAACGGGGTCAGAATGTCGGGATAGGCGCGGGGAAGTCGCCGGGCGGCCTGCGCTGCATCGGTGAGTTCGGAGTGTTCGGTGAGTTGAACCAGCGTCTCGACCAGCACGCCCACGCAGACGGCGTCATCTAGCACGAAGCGCCGCCCTTTGCCCGCGCAGGCGATGCCAATGTCCGTCTCGTGTTGTTCCGCCAGGACTAACGCCGCTTCACAACACACCGTCGCGTTTCGCAGCGCGCCGACGAGGACAGCCTGCGCGCCGGCGACCCGCTGCAGCGCCGCCGTCCCGTTGCTCGTGGTCAGCACGGCCTGTTGACCGCGAAAGTTCATATCCGCCACCGCGACAGGAGAGTTACCGTAGTCGAAGCCGGGCAGCGCCACGCCGCCGCGCTCGCCCATGAGCAGTGTGTGCTGCTGGCGGGCCAGATGGCGGGCCTCGTCGACCTCGGCAGCGACGTAGACTGTCTCCATGCCGCGCTCGAAGAGCGTGACCAGCGTGGTGCTGGCACGGATGACGTCGACGACGATGCAGACGCGGTCATCCCAATCGTCGGCCTGCTGGGGAACCAGGGCTACGTCGATCTGCATGGCAGCGATCCTACCAGCGGTGATGCACCTGATGGCGGATGCGCTCGCGGTAGAGGTTGTGGATTCCCACCATGGCCTCCGGCGGTAGCGGCGGTAGATCAGCAGCGGCGGTGTTGTCCTTGATGTGCGCCGGTCGCTTGGCGCCGGGGATGGCGCAGGTGACCGCGTCGTCCATCAGAATCCAGCGCAGCGCCATCTGTGCCATGGACGCGCCCTCAGGCTTGTAGGCGCGCAGCGCCTCGGCGGCTTTCACGCCGCTCTCGAAATCGACGCCGGCGAAAGTCTCGCCCCGGTCGAAGGCCTCGCCCTCGCGGTTGAAGTTGCGGTGGTCATTTTCTGGGAAGGTGCTCTCCAGCGTGAACTTCCCCGTCAGCAGGCCCGAGGCCAGCGGCACGCGCGCCAGAATGCCGACGCCCTTGCGCTTTGCCTCCTTGAAGAACAGCTCAGCGGGGCGCTGGCGGAAGATGTTGTAGATGATCTGCACGGTCTGCACGTTGGGATATTCGATGACCTTGAGCGCCTCCTCGACCTTCTCGACGCTGACGCCGTAATAGCGGATCTTGCCCTCCTGCAGCAGGTCATCCAGCACACCGAAGACCTCCGGGCGATAGTAGACCTCGGTGGGCGGACAGTGGAGTTGCACCAGATCCAGGGCCTCTGCGTCGAGATTCTTGAGGCTGCGCTCGACGAAGCGCGTCAGGTTCTCGCGGTTGTAGCCGTCGGCGGTGTGGGGTTGCAGACGGCGCCCGGCCTTGG
>CAYVKR010000244.1:0-4755 GCA_964452025.1 uncultured Anaerolineales bacterium | reverse complement strand
GGACCTTATTGGTTTTCCGGAAGCGAGATCAGACAAGAGGAATGAGTTACTTTTGTCCAAAGAGCACGGTTACCAAGGGAGGTAACGCATGGCAACCCGGAAATCCGACTTTCATGGCAAGGTTTTGTTGGTCGCGGCCCTGGGCTTTGGCGGGCTGCTCTTTGTCGGGCGCTATCTGGTGATGGCGCTGATGTACGTCGCGCAGCGGCTGGACTTCCCAACCGCTGTCATCGCAGGTTTGGACTTTGCCTATCTTTATCCACTTGGCGTCCTCTTCTCCCAGCCGGGCGTTTACTGGGCCTGCAGCGGATTGGGCCTGCTTCTGATTGCGGCGGCCCTGCTCTGGGCGAATCCCCGGCACGTCACCGTTGTTGCCCTCGTGATCATCGCCCTGGTCATCGTAGGCCAGGGCCTCTTCCTGCGCTATCGGCCGGCGGTGAAGGCTCGCCCCGGTGTGTCCATGCGCGTTCCGACCCTGCCCGGATGGTGGGAGCGACCGGCCAAGTACTTCCGCGTCGGCGCTGAGCTGCGACGGTGCAGCTACACGCTGGAGGGCTGGGATCAATCCGGTGGTCTGCTCTACGTCGAAACCTGCGGGGAACGCCAGCAGCGTTGGCGCTACGTGCCGGCGGACGATATTCGTACGCCATCCGATCCCGTCGTGGACCTCGTCGCAGAGGGCGTGGATCGCCCCACCGACCGGGTGACCGCCGCGATCCCCGGCGATCCCAGACTTTCGGTCACCGTCCGCACGCTGGTTTTACGATCTCCCGACGGGCGGTGGGACGCTTTCGTCGCGCGTCACGTCTACGGGCCTGAGGACGTCGTCGTGGTACGTGGTGACGTCACCGCGCGACAGGACTAATTCGTGGGCGGATCAGTTCTTGGGATGATACGGACTCAAGTGATACTCTAGGAGGTAAAATAAGCGTATATCTCATAAGCGGTTGTCGAAAACGGTGAACGTGGTCGGGGGCTTTCTCCTCGGCGTGCTGAGCACGGGCCTGCTCTTGATCTGGCTCCTGGGACCGTCGACCTTCGAGGGGCTGCCGACGCTCCTTGTGGAGCGTCTCCGTGGCGAGACGCCGCAGGCCCGGGTGGACGCCTATGCTCAGGCTGTCCTGGCGGGCGACGAGTCAGCAGCGTTCAACGTCTGGATCCCGCCGGATTCGGAGCGGTCCGACGAGCAAAGCGAGGCCCTTCGCCGGCGACGGCAGGAGATCACGCAGCAGTTGATCGCGGCGGACCTGGGCGAAACGTATACCATCACGGACATTGACTGGTGGACGCCGCACGTGACCTGTGATACGCACAGCGCGGGCGGCGCCCGCATCCGCGTGCAGTTTCTCGATCAGAAGGGCCTGCCCGTCGCCTACGTCTTCGACGTCTTTCATCAGGAGTTGCCCTACGACGTGGAAGCCACAGGCTATTCTCCGCGCCGCTGGGCGCTGTACGACGTCTACCCGCCGGACGGCGAGCCTCTGTTCTGGCGCTACACTTACAACTGTGAGGTCGAGTGGCTGATCTCGCCCGCCGACGATGTACCTAGCATCGAGTGGTGACCGTCTGTTCGTTTTCTACGTTGCATCCGCCGACGGCTTGACTAAAAGGGCACAAAACCATTGTCGAAGGAGGTGTTTGTAGGTGACAACGCTAAAAGTAACGTTGGGACGGGTGTTTGCCCCTCTGGTTATGGGACTTATGCTGAGTCTTTTACCCAGATACGTCCTGGCAGACGCGGCCCCGCCGTGGACGGCGCAGGGTGGGGCGATCACGCCGGGGGAGGAGCCGACCCAGGTCACGATGATCTCCGAGACGGTGACGCTGATCGTCGAGCCGCTGGCGCCGGCGGACCCGGACACGGCCCGCGCCGACGAGCGGATGGTGGCCCACGCGGAGGCCACCTTCCTGATGCGCAATGAGGGGACAAAGGCTGAGACTATGGACGTTTGGTTTCCACTGACCAGCCGCGATGACTATGGCTGGGATTTTTCCTATCCGTCCCCGAGTGAGACCTTCCGCGCCTGGGTGAATGGGGAACCGGCAGAGGTCGCCGAGGCGCCGGGCCAGGACGATCACGCAAGGACCTGGGTCACGTGGCCCGTGACCTTTCCGCCCGGTGAGGACGTGCGGCTGCGGATCACCTACGATACGCACCCCGTCGGTTGGGGGGCGTGGGGGAACCTTCCGTATGTTCTGGAGACCGGCGCCGGGTGGCGCGGGCCCATCGGTGAGGGAACGATCACCTTTCGCCTGCCCTACGAGGTGACGCCGATGAACGTGCAGTTGGCGGAAATGCGGGAGGCCTACACCGGACCGGATCGCCCTTTCGAGATTACCGTGGATGGCACGGATGTGACCTGGCATTTCACGGACCTGGAGCCTGAGCGTTCCGAGTATCCTTGGACAATGACGGGCCGTGGGACGGACAACCCGACCTTAACGCTGCTCGCGCCCGCCGTATGGAACGAAATCGAGGCCGCCACCGCAGAAGCGGAGGCGCACCCGAACGCGGTGGCGGCGCAACTGCGCCTGGCAGAGGCTTTGGAGGCGGCTGTGCATCGCAAGGCCGTGATCTTCTATAACGAAGCAAACACGCTGCTCATCGCGCGTACCGACGCGGCCTACCGGGGCGCCCTCGAACTGGCTCCGGACGACATCGACGTGCTGGTCGCCTATCTTGAATGGCTCGTCATCCAGCGGGAGCAGCCGTGGGGCAGCGCGACGCTCGGCGAGGATCTGGATAACGTCCTCTCGCGGGCGTTGGAACTCAATCCCGATCATCCCCGCGTGCTGGAGACCAAAGCGTGGGTGGAGCACTGGCGCCGGGAGGTGGCCCCCAAGATGCCACAGCCGCCCACGCCCACGGTGCCCGGCTCGCCCACACCTACCGCTTCCCCCAAGCTCACGGCGACGCCGCAGCCCTCACCGTCCCCCACACCGTCGCCATCACCCACCCGGACGCCCAAGCCGATAGAGTCCTCAACGCCGACTTTGACCATCACGGCAACCCCAACGCCTGCATCGACAACCGGCATCAGGCCCACGCACGGCATTCTGCTGGGCATCGCCGTGTTGATAGGGGTACTCGTCACATTTCTGTTGGCGCGGGGCGGTGAGCCGGGCACGTGAGATGCTTCGGCGTGATAGGGCAGCGTGACGCTCGGTGACGGTCTGGGAACCATCATCTCACGGGCGTTGAAATCGGATCCCGATTCCACCTGTGTGTTGAAGATCAAACAGCAGATGGTGGACGTTTACGCGCCCACGTCACAGCAGAAAAAGAGAAACAGGGACGTCATAAGCGACACGAGACGTCCCTGGTCTGCGATTTTCTGGAGGAAGGGCGCTATCGCATCTTGTCCGTCATACCGAAATCCGGCTTATCCTCGGGAATCTTAAGCTCCATGCCCACCTGGATGACGTTGGGATCGTCGATGAGATCCTCATTGGCCTCGTAGATCTTTTCCCATTTCTCGGCGTCGCCCAGCTGCTCCTTGGCGATCTTCCGCAGGCTGTCGCCTGCCTTAACCGTGTACTTCTTGCCCATTGCTACGCTCCTTTCGGTCGCCTTACCGACCGTCTAAAAAAGTGGTTTCTGTCAAAAGGACCCAACACAGAGCCTGTGAACACCAAGTTTCTTGAATGAAGCGTGTCTGAGGAATCATTTTCATTGTAGATGCATGTTGCCAATAAGTCAAAACATGGTTGTGACGGACATATCGTGGTTGCCACGGTCGATAACGGGATTTCGAAGCGAGTCTGCTGGTGAAAACGCCCTCCGTACCGTAGAACCTGCGTAGGCGAAGGTAAGGCAAACGAAGCCGCCTATGGTGTTTGTGGTACCCTGGAACTGCTTCGTTTGCCCATAACCACAGGGCATTGACGCATTTTCTGTCGATGCTACAATCTACACCAGACATCACCCCAAGGAGGGACAGAGATGTTCAGTGAAGAGAAACTCGATGATCTTCTACAGGCCTTTACCCCGGACGCGCGTGAGACACTGCGCGCGCAGATTGAGACTTACGATGCGTTGCTCAAGAGGCTCCCCACCGTCACGGATCTCGACGTGCGCAGTGCAAAGCGGACCATGGGCATCCTGGCTTTGAACGGCGCGTCCGGCACCGGGCAGAGCTACGTCATGGCCCGCGTGGAGCGGTTCCTGCGCGAGCGTGAGATCGAACTACCGCGTATTTATCTACTGGCGACGCGCGATCCGCGTCCCGGCGAAGGGTACAAGGATCCCTACATCTTCGTGCGCGAGACCAGAGCGGGCTACCAGGACATCTATCACCCGGAGCGCGTCTACGCGCCTGAGGACATCTACTATGCTTACGAGTCACGGCCCGGCGCGCACAACGCCATTCTGCTGGAGGACGCCAAAGCCGCACGGGAGCAGGTCATGTACCTGGAGACTGTTATCCCAACGCTGCTGTATATCAAGATCATGCCTATTGCCGGGCTGCCGGCCTGGGGCGACGACCTGCAGATCGTCTACCTGGCGGTGCCCAGCGGCGGCGAGTGGGTCTACCGACTGGTCAACCGCGAGCCGGAACGTCTACAAGAAGAGGCGTTCCGCGGCAAGATTCTGGGGCGCACGACCTCGTCGCTCTCCGATATGGAGGTTGCTGCCGATCACGAGATCCCCTGCGTGCTCAACCACTACAATCGCGCCGAGGAGGCCGCACAGGAGATTCTGACCGCTTGGGGTTTGTGAGACACCACACGTTTCTCGGGATTTCGAAGCGAGTC
>CAYVKR010000243.1:0-4827 GCA_964452025.1 uncultured Anaerolineales bacterium | reverse complement strand
GCCCCGGTTCCTGCCGGGCGAGCAGCACGATGAGGTGCAGCCGCGTCTCGTCGCTTAACGCTTTGAAGAACTGGGAGAGATCGGACAAAGCATTCATTTTAGCCATGGCTAAAATAATACAGGAGACCTTCTAAACGTCAAGTTGGTACGTTCAGGGGCAAACGAAGCGGTTCCAGGGTGGCTCAGACGCAATATCTGGCGCCCAGTCTCACGTTTGCCATGGCATTGCATAGTCTTGGATCCATGCTGCTGCCTCGTGAACTCGGGATGTGGGTGCTGTGACCGAGATACGTACATACCCCTCACCGGCAGCGCCGAAAAAGGACCCCGGCGCGACGGCGACGCCGGTCGTTTCCAGTAGCTCAAGCGCAAACGCTTCTGAGGACTGCTCCGTGGGCACCGGCGCCCAGAGGTAGAACGTCGCCTTTGGACACGTTATCGTCCAACCTGCTTCCGTCAACGCCTCATGAAGCAGGTGCAATCGTTCAGCGTAGATTGCGTTCCGCGCCGCAATCCACGCCGGGTCAGTACGCAGCGCTGCTACCGCCGCCTCCTGCACCGGGCGGAAGTGCCCCGAATCGACGTTGGACTTGAGCCGCGCCAGCATCGCCAGCGCGTCTGCGTTGCCCACCGCCATGCCCACGCGCCAGCCCGCCATGTTGAAAGTCTTCGAGAGCGAGTTGAACTCCACGGCGACCTCGGCGGCGCCGGGCACCTGTAGCACACTGGGCGCCACGTAGCCAGCGTAAGGGACCTCGCTGTACGGCGCGTCGTGGCAGAGTAGCAGATCGTGTCGCCGGGCAAACGCCACCGCTTTTGCCAAAAAGTCCAGGTCCGCCGTTGCCCCCGTGGGATTGTTGGGATAGTTGAGCCAGAGCAGCGCGGCGCGGTCGGCGACTGCCGACGGGATCGCCGCCAAATCGGGCAGAAAACCGCGCTCGGCCCGCAGCGGCAGCCGATGGACCTCCGCGCCCGCCAGCGTCGCGCCAATGACGTAGGGCGCGTAGCCGGGATCGGGAACCAGGACCAGATCCCCCGGATCGAGCAGCGCCAACGCCAGCAGCACGATGCCCTCCTTCGAGCCGATGAGCGGCACGACCTCGTGTTCGGGATCCAGCCGCACGTCAAACCGCCGGGCGTAGTATGCTGCCATGGCCTCCCGCAGTGCTGGCAAGCCGCGATAACCGGCGTAGCCGTGCCCTGTCTCCTGCCGCGCGCCTGCACACAGCGCCTCGATCACTGCCTCGGGGGGCGGCAGATCGGGGTTGCCGATGTCCAGCCGGATCACGTCCACGCCCTCCGCGCGCGCACGTGCGATCTCCGCGTTCCATTGCGCGAAGGGATAAGGCGGCAGATTCGTCATCCGTTGTGCCTGCTTACTTCGCTGCATCGACGTCCTCCAGATAGCCCAGCAGCGCCTCCAATCCCAGCAGATAGCTCCGCCAGCCAAAGCCGCTGATCTGCCCCACGCAGACCGGCGCCAGCAGCGAGGTGTGGCGGAATGCCTCGCGAGCGTGGATATTTGAGAGATGCACCTCGACCGTAGGCAGACCCGTCCCGGCGATGGCGTCGCGCAGTGCCACGCTGGTGTGCGTGTACGCGCCCGGATTGATGACCACGCCATCGGCCCATTCCATTGCCTCGTGAAAAGCGTCGACCAGCGCGCCTTCGTGATTCGACTGCAGCGCCCGCACCTCGGCGCGATCCGCTGCGGCTTCTTGCAACCGCGCGTCGATCTCCGCCAGCGTCGTCCGCCCGTAGTTCTCCGGCTCCCGCTGCCCCAGCAGATTCAGGTTCGGCCCATGTAAAACCAAGAGTCTAAACATCATGCCTCCTAGATATCAGTTGCAGGTTGTAACGTTTCGCGCTCAATCTGCAACTTGTAACTCCCGCAATACCGCTTCAACCGCTCGCACCGGCACCTCGTCTACAATCTCCACCGCGCCAATCTCTCGCGGCAACACCCAGCGCAGCCGCCCGGCGTGGCGCTTCTTGTCGTGCGCCATCGCGTCCACGATGGAATCTACGGGATACGCTGGCACCCTCGTCGGCAACCCCCACGCTGCCAGCGCCGCCGCGAGGCGCGCCGCCAGGCCCGGATCCGCCAGCCCCAGCCGCTCGGCCAACCGCGCCGCGACCCCCATGCCCACCGCGACGGCCTCCCCATGCCGCAGCCTGAAGCCGCTCAGCCGCTCCAGCGCGTGGCCCGCCGTATGGCCCAGGTTGAGTACGGCCCGCTGCCCGCCCTCGAAAGGGTCCGCCTCCACAATCCGGACCTTCACCCGCAGCGCCCGCGCCAGCCGCGCCGCGTCCATCTCGCCGACCGCGCCCGGTCCGGCTTCCAGCGCCGCGAAGAGCGCCGCGTCCCCGATTACGCCGTGCTTCAGCACCTCCGCCATCCCGGAGCGGAACTCGGCCGGCGCCAGCGTCGCCAGCACCTCCGGGTCAATGAGCACCAGCGCCGGCTGTTTGAACGCCCCCACCAGATTCTTGCCCTGCGGCAGATCACAGCCCGTCTTGCCGCCCACGCTGGCGTCCACCATCGCCAACAGCGACGTTGGCAGCTGCACGAAGCGCACGCCCCGCATAAACGTCGCCGCCGCGAAGCCCGCCAGATCGCCTGTTACCCCGCCGCCCAGCGAGAGCACCGTACCACTCCGGTCCAGCCCGCCGGCCAGAAAACGCTCGTAGAGCGTCGCCACCGTGGAGAGCGTCTTGTGTTGTTCTCCATCGGGGATGGTTATGGCGAAATATGAACGTGCCGCGTTGCGCAGCGCGGCTGCGACATCCGCACCGTACAGTCCCGCCACCTTGGGGTTGGAAACCACCGCGATCTTGCTATCGCCGGGGACCCCTGCCGCGCGCAACGCCGAGCCCAGTTGATGCCGCAGTCCCGCCCCCACGTGGACCGGGTACGCGCCGCCGGGATGGCGCACTTTCAACGTATGCACGTCCGCGAAAGCCGCGACCTCGTCCGCCACCGTGGCGATGGACTGGCCCGTGGTCTTCACCTGCCAGGGGATGGCCGCGTAGGCCGCTTCGCGCTCCACCAACAGCCGCTCGATCTCGGCGCGCGGATCGGCGGCCTGGAGCAGCGGACGCGCTGCGCCGCCCTCCGCCTGCGTCCGCTCCAAAATCGTCGGCACGTCGGCGGTCAGGCAGACCACCGTGTCCACCGCCAGCACCCGCCTGCGGCTCTCCGCGTTCACCAGCGCACCGCCGCCCGTGGCGATGACCAGGCCTTCCCGCGCGGTCAACTCGGCGCAGAGCGCCGCCTCCATCCGCCGAAAGGTCGCCTCGCCGTCCTCGGCGAAGATGCGGGCGACGGACTTGCCCGCTCGCGCTGCGATCTCGGCGTCCATGTCTACAAAGGGGCGACCGAGCCGCCGTGCCACCGCCTGCCCCACAGCGCTCTTGCCCGTCCCCATGAAGCCCGTGATCACGAGATTGCGCATCGTAGCGCCTCCACCGTGTCGCCGCCATAGCGCGCCAACAACGCCTCCGCCAGCGTCCACGCCACCATCGCCTCGCCGACGACTGCCGCGGCGGGCACGGCGCAGACGTCGGAGCGCTGGTACTGCGTCTCCGCCGGTTCGCCTGTCGCCAGATCGACGGAGCGCTGGGGCGTCACCGTCGTAGGGATGGGCTTCATTGCTGCGCGCACCACGATGGGCTGCCCGTTGCTCATGCCGCCCTCGATACCGCCGGCGCGGTTAGTCGGGCGCGTGACGCCCCCCTGACCGTCACGCACAAAAGCGTCGTGCACCTGCGTGCCCGGCCGGCGCGCGTTGGCGAAGGCCGGGCCGATCTCCACGCCCTTGATGGCCTGGATAGAGAGCACCGCCCGCGCCAGCCGGGCGTCCAACCGACGGTCCCACTGGACGTGGCTGCCCAGTCCCACAGGCACGCCCGTCGCCGTCACGACAAAGACGCCGCCCAGCGAATCGCCCGCGTCCCGCGCCGCGTCGATGGCGGCGCACATCCCGTCGGCGGCTGCGTGATCGGGACAGCGCACGTCGCTGGCCTCGGCGCGCGCCCAGAGCGCCTCCAAAGGCAGCGCGGGCACCTCGGCGACCTCCCCGCCGATCTCCGTCACGTAGCTGCCCACGGCGATGCCGGCGATGCCGAGCAGTTGCTTCGCCACCGCTCCCACGGCGACGCGAGCGGCCGTCTCGCGGGCGCTGGCCCGCTCCAGCACCGTGCGCGCGTCGTCCAGCCCGTACTTCCACATGCCGGCGTAGTCGGCGTGACCGGGGCGCGGCACCGTGAGCGTGGGCAGCTCGCCACCGGCCCACCGCTCCTTCCAGTTGGCCCAATCACGGTTAGCGATACCTAGGGCCAACGGCGCGCCCGTGGTCCGCCCGGCGATGACGCCGCCCAGCACCTCCACCTGGTCGCGCTCAATCCGCATCCGTCCGCCACGTCCGTAGCCGCCCTGTCGGCGCGCCAGATCGCGGTTGACGGCGTCTACGTCCAGCGCGAGACCAGCGGGCAGACCATCCACAATGGCCGTGAGAGACGGCCCATGGGATTCCCCAGCAGTAAGAAAACGCAGCATGAAATACCTCCATACAAATTAAAAATGACTCCTTCGAAAACAGACACGATTAACAAGATTAACAGGATGTAAATATACTAAACCTAGCTGGGGCCGGTCTCCCGACCGTGGCCCACCGCGCTAAAGCGCGTGACTACCAACCATCTTCGTGCTTGCAAGGTGTGCGCCAGCACCGGGGTCTCTACTGAAATAACTAGCAGAATCGGGTTTTTCCACGACTTGATACTATATGTGGGTTTCTCATGACCAAAATCACTAGATGTAGGGTA
>CAYVKR010000242.1:0-4849 GCA_964452025.1 uncultured Anaerolineales bacterium | reverse complement strand
GCATCTGCGTCCGTTCAAACACCTTCGTCAACGGGATGTGAGCGGACAGTTTTTCAATGGGCTGCGGGCGCTCACCATGCCAAGCGTCATCCATCTCCTCTGCGAGCTTACGCAGCTCGACAATCTGTTTATTTTCGTCCTTCTCATAGCCCGGCGTCGCCGTCTGAAATTCCAACGGTGGGCGACCGTACCAGCCACGCCCAACTGGGAATTTCTGATCTTTGCTCAACCGCAGCCGGGTGCCAAGCACCATGGCATAGTCGTCGGCGCTAGCCAACCGCAGGACAACACGCCGCGCGATAACACTGCTAATCGCCATGGGAACATCTCCGGCGCGATCGCCCACCAGGATGACGTGAATGCCATAGGGGCCACCCTCGCGTATGAGCCGAGTGAGATGCAATAGTTCTTCCTGGAAAAGGGTACGGAACTCCGCAAAACCGGTCACAACCACGACGACGGCAGCCGGAGCTTGGGCCGGTTGTAACTCCCGCAAACGCGCAAGGCCATCCACGCCAGCATCGTTACACAGCCTTTTTCGGCGATCAAGAGAGTCGAGCAATAGGCGGAGCAAACGCCTTACCCGCTCATCGTCCAACGGCGTGAAGACGCCTCCGACATGTGGGAAATCTTCGAGCGCTTTGAGCGCCTGACCGCCGAACTCAAACAGGTAAAAATGCAGTTCATCCGGCGTATGAGTTCGTGCCAGACTGACGAGCAAAGTACGGGCCAGCATCTCTTTCCCCGATCCTGGAGCACCAACTATAATCAACTGTCCATCCTGCTCAGCCAGATTGAGCATCAGCGGCGTCTGACACTGATGCTCGGGATCATCGAGCAACCCGAGTAGCGCGTTTAACCAGGGACGATGAGGCAACGTGGGCGGATGGGGCTTCGGTAACTCTGGCGCCGGAGGGGTGTCAATCGAGACAGGCTCCCCACAGAGCGAACAGAATTTCGCCTCCGGTCTATGCAGACCATCACAGTGTTTACACCGCACTTTTGCCAAAGCCCCACAGGCAGCACAGAATTTCGCTTGCGAACGTAACGGGGCGCCACATTGCCGACAGAACCGTGGGCGATTGCCCCCCATCTTTAGGGCAGGTCGGTTGTAGACCCAACCGCTTTCCATCCACCCGGCGAGTTTCTTACGGACCAGCAACCGTGGCAAAGGAATATAGCTGGGCAAAGGATCGGGCCAGGGGCTGGGTAATTTTTCCAGATCCAGCTGCTCGGCCACGGTTTGCAAATGACGCACCGCAACATCCATATCAGTCTGAACCGACGCGGTCTTTTTCTTCTTAGACTGATTGGAATCGAAGAGTAGGTCACGACGCCCCAAAGGAGAAATCGAAGAGATGATAACCTCCTCCTTTGTCTTAAGCGGGTTGGTGTCTCCCGCAAGGCGATAACGGGAAGCCACCCGCGCGACCTGAAAGAGTTCAAATACGTCGTTGTTGCCCACCTGAAGATAGCCCCGCCCGGGCTTCCGGGGGAGATTAGCGGCCTCTGGACGGTGAAGCATCTCCATGCTTTCCTGACGATCCTCGACCCGCAAACAAATTCGGAACTTGGCGTTGGCCCAAATCTGTTGTTTGACAACCCCGGCAGGGCTTTGCGTCGCGAGGATGAGGTGTACACCCAGGGAACGTCCTACCCGTGCTATACCAATCAGACCATCCATAAAATCCGGATAGTCCGTCACCAACTCGGCGAACTCGTCAATGATGACCACAACTCGAGGCAACGGCGCCTCCACTTTGTTCTTCCAGTAGAGCTTTTGATAATCGGTAATATCATTGACACCGGCTTCGTTAAAGAGCCGCTTGCGCCGATCCATCTCCGCTTCCAGCGCCACCAACGCGCGCCGCGTCAAATTAGCGTTCAGGTCGGTGACCATGCCCAAGGTATGGGGCAACTTGACGAGCTCAGAGAAAGTCCCACCCCCCTTGAAATCCACCAAGACGAAACCAACGTCGTGGGGGTGATGAATCAACGCCAGGGAGACGACCAGCGTTTGAAGCAACTCGCTCTTTCCTGATCCCGTCGTCCCAGCAATAAGACCGTGAGGTCCATGTCCTGTATGATCCAGATCCAACACCATCGCTTGGTTACCACGTCGCTCGCCAATGGGTACCCTGAGATATTCATCCGAAGATCCATGCTTCCAGCTTTGAGATACAGTGTAGTTTTCGATGTCTTTTATGCCTAGAATATCAAACAGACGCACACTAGAAGGCAGAGCCTCATCTGATTGTAAAGTATAGACTTGGATAGGCGCAAGCGCCCGGGCAATCTTCCCGCTCGCCTGGGCGTCTGCCCGGTCAGGCCAACAAGACGTGGCACTCTGCGCAACGCCGGCAGCAGAGATTTTTAAGTAGCCATTATTTTGGCATTCAAGAATCGTATGACAGGCCATAGGCACATCATAAGATTGCTCGACCATGAAAATAGCCGTCGCCCGCAGTTTATTGCAATCGGAAGACAGCAGAAGATGTATGGCGGGATCTTCATGCACCATCGCATAATCTTCAACCAGCAGTACCAACCACGGCCAATCCGGCGGCTTTTCTCCATGCTGAGCAGCATAGAGTTGATTCTCACGGCTATGCAATGCTTCCAAAAAACCTTTAAGTACATCTCTGGCCGATATTGAGTCATTGGCCAGATAGGTCATCTCAACATCCTGGTCAAGCGCGTACGTGTGCGGCAGCCACTTCAACCAAGCCCATTCTGGGGTACGGGCCGTGGAATAGACTGTGAGCAAGTGCACTTCGTCTGGGGAATGATGAGTGACCAGATTGCAGATGATAGCCCGTGCAATACCATTGCGATCCGAGGGTAGACCGGCGATACCGACTGCGCCGTGGCGTATGCTTAGCGTTATCGGCACTTGAGGCACCATCTGATACTCAGATTCGATGGCTTGCGCTTCCTCAAGCCGAGGATCGGGCATATCGGGGTGCGGCGCCGTTACTGTCACGCTCGAAGGCAGTTGCCCCATGCCAACACGCAGACTCAGAAAGTCCTCGTGCGCAGGGCGACGCGCCCATAACGTAGCTGAGCGATTACGCGCCCACGACAAAAGCGTATCCAGACTAGGATCCCTCTCATTAAGGATGCTCTGTTGCACCTGTCGCAAATGCCCAAGTTTCGCCCGCTTCTGCTCCAATACCGACGCGTACTCAGCTTTCTTTTCTTCAACTTCTTTCTTGTAGTTTTTGCGTTGACTCACCCGTCCCACGATGGAACCGGCCACCGAAAAGCCGGACATAGCAACCATAGGCAAGGCAAGGAGCCAATTCCCTTGAATGCCGCCGTAAATCCCTACCATCACAAAAAGCCCCGCCAAAGGTAATAAGAGTTGAAACCAACTGAAATTCGGCGGGGAACCGAGGTTGGGAGGCTGGGGAATCTTCACTTCCTCATCAGGAAGCGGCTCCTGCATGCGGGGCATACGATTAAAAGATGTCGTTCGGCTCATGCAACCTCCATACCATCGAGATCTATCGATCTACTGAGTTCTAAAGGGCGCTACCTTTTCACTCAGACATGCGGGTCCAATCTTGGAATTTTGCCCCAAGACAAACTGGTCAATCTCCCAATTTGTCTTTCTTTTTGAGAGCAAGCATAGTATACAGCAATGAGCGCAAGGCGACAAATTACACTGCATAGGGGCAAACGAAGCGGGTCTAAGGCTTTCCAAGACCCCTCAGAGACTCCCTGTGACGTTTGTCCATGTTATCAACCCCGGCTTCGTTTACCTTGTGCGCGGCTAAGCACGTTCTGCGACATTGGCGCGGGTCTTCACTGACCACTCGCTTCGAAATCCCCCTAGGAAGCGGTGCATTCCCCCTCAACTATTGCTTCTCCCGCCGGATTATAGAGCCAGTGACAGAGCAAGGGAAGCAGATTTCGTGTAACGGAAACTTGCGTTTTTCCTCATAACAGCTAGAATATCAGTCGATAACAATACCTTCATCGTCAAAGGTAGAGGAGCCCATGCCCAAGTATTGCCGTTTCTGTGGTGCCGCTTTGTCGAATCCTGATGCTAAGTTCTGTCGCTTCTGTGGACGATCCTTAAATCTTTCTAACGCTCCATCCAAAAATGTGCCCCCTGAAACCAGCTCAAGTCCTTATCTACTTCTCCGAATGCCAGGTAAGTCGGACAAGAGGATTCCACTCGACAGTCCAACCCTCACCCTGGGACGCGCCGCCGATAATCAAATCGTGCTGCCGCTGAAATATGTCTCTATGCACCACGGACGTTTGGAGCACCGGAGGGGGCAATGGCACTACGCCGATCTCAACAGCACCAACGGCACCTACATCAACGGCAAGCGGGTGAACACGGCCGTGTTGCGAGCCGGCGATATCCTCCGCATTGGGGACGTTCAGGGGAATTCACTGAGCCTCACTTTTAAAACCCAAGTCGAGCAAAGTCAAGCTACTCCCCAGGGCACCATCCACCTGAAGGATATGGCATTGGGCAACCAACCTCACATCCTGATCGGTCGCGATCCCCAGGCACAGATTCCCCTATCCTCCCCCATCGTCTCCCGCCACCACGCTCGTATTATGCAGAGCGATCGGGGCGCCTTCATTGAGGATCTCAGCAGCACCAACGGCACTTTCGTCAACGGACGACGTGTAAGCAGACGCGCGCCGCTACGCCAGGGAGATCGCATTCAAATCGGGCCCTTCAAGCTGCTCTACGACCGGTGGGGCATCCAGCAGTACAAGGTCGCCGATGGCGTCCGGCTCGACGGTCGCAACGTCGTCCGAGAGGTCGGACGCGGTGAGAGGCGCAAGCGCATCCTCAAGGGTATCGATATATCCATCCAGCCCA
>CAYVKR010000241.1:0-4868 GCA_964452025.1 uncultured Anaerolineales bacterium | reverse complement strand
GCGATTGTACCACCACTAGATATGGGGGGGACCCGGCGAAATCCCAAAGAGCCATCATTCTCTCGCCACACGTCTACTCTTGCTTGAATTGGATTGCTAAATTCATGTATGTGCAGTGGTTTTTGGCCGTTAACGGGGATCTGCCCATCGGAGCGAGAATGATAAGACCCTACTACTTATGTTGAAACTGGCTGTATTTGACCTGGACGGGACGCTGAAGCCGCGCCGCGATCCTTACACGTATTTGCACGAGTGCCTGGGTGTGGCGGAAAAGGCCAGGGACCTGACGGCGAAAGGTATCGCCGGTGAGCTGACGTACGAAGCATGGCTGCGAGGTGACGCTGCGCTCTGGCGTGGGACGCCGCGCGCAGTCCTGGAGCAGTTGATGCGGGAGATTCCCTACACGCCCGGTGCTCGTGAGATCGTCGCAGCGTTGAAATCGCGCGGCGTCGAGATCGTGATCATCAGCGCCGGCTTGCTTTTTCACGCCGAGTTGGTCGCCCGCGATCTGGGTATTGACCGCGCTATTGCCAACGAAATCATCTTCAGCGGCGACGGGGCGGATGCGGTCGTGACCGGGGAGGTCGTGCCAGCGGTCTCCATCGAAAACAAAGGCGCGCTTCTTGATGCTCTGCAGGCGGAGTTGAGCCTGGGACCTGAGGTCACGTTGGCCGTAGGCGACATGCGCAGCGACGTCCCGCTCTTTGAACTCGCGGCGGTGAGCGTGGCGGTGCAGCCCCACAGTGACGCTGTGGCCGAGGCTGCCGACATTGTGTTGGCTGAGGCTGACCTTCGCCCGTTGCTGGCGTGCCTGCACGCGCACGCGCCGCACCTCTGGCCTTGAGTCCGCCATCTTTGGCGGACTGAGACTCTGCTTGACAAATATTGATATATATGTTACACTTTCTTGAGTTTGATATACATAAAACTAAGTGAAAAGCACAATAGGTTTGATAAAATGAATCAAAAAGCAGATTCTTCGTCAGGGTGGGCTGCCCGGTTTTTCACCATCTGGATTGGGCAGGCGCTGTCGCTGTTGGGCAGCAACGTCGCGCAATTTGCGCTGGTCTGGTGGGTGACCAAGACCACCGGCTCGGCGACGGTGCTGGCGACGGCGACGCTGGTCGCGTTATTGCCACAGGTCTTTCTCGGCCCCCTGGTGGGCGCGCTGGTTGACCGTTGGGATCGTCGCAAGGTGATGATCGTCGCTGACTTCGGCATTGCGCTGGTGGGTGTGGCGCTGGTTTACCTCTTTTGGACTGACCGCCTGGCGATCTGGCATATCTATGTCCTCATGTTCGCGCGAGCGCTGGGCGGCGTCTTCCATCACCCGGCGATGCAGGCCTCGACGAGTCTCATGGTGCCGGAGAAACATCTCCCTCGCGTCGCCGGCGCAAATCAGACGTTGGGCGGCGCCCTCAACGTCGTGGGCCCGCCGTTGGGCGCCTTCCTGATGGAAATCATGGCGCTGCACAGCATCATGGCCATCGACGTGGTGACAGCGCTGTTTGCCATTGTGCCCCTTTTCTTCATCGCCATTCCTAATCCGTCGAAGAAGGCCGTGGAGAAGGGGCTGGCTTCACTGTGGGAAGACGTGCGAGAGGGTTTCGACTTCATCTGGCATTGGCGCGGCGCGATGTTGCTATGCGTGCTTGCCATGATCCTCAACTTCTTCATCAGCCCGGCCATGCGGTTGATGCCGATGCTGGTCAAGGAGCACTTTCAGGGTGGGGCGCTGGAGTTGGGCTGGCTGCAATCGGCTTGGGGACTGGGCCTGGTGATGGGGGGCGTGCTTCTTTCCATCTGGGGTGGCTTCAAACGCCGTATCGTCACCGCCCTCATAGGCATTGCCGGGCTGGGCGTCGGCGCGCTCGTCGTTGGGCTGGTTCCCACAAATGGTCTGCTCATCGCCGTGGGGGCGCTCTTCTTCGGCGCCATGATGAACGCGCTCTGCAACGGCTCGCTCATGGCTTTGGTGCAGACCGTCACGCCGCCGGAGATGCAGGGACGCTTTTTCACCGTGCTAGGTAGTCTGACCGCCGCGATGATTCCCCTGGGGATGGCATTTGCCGGCCCTGCAGCTGACCGTTGGGGCACGCGCACGCTTTTTGTCGTCGCCGGGGTGATGCAGATTGCTGTGGGATTGGGAGGATTCCTGATGCCTGTCCTGATGCAGCTTGAAGATCAACATCGGCAGCCGGCGGCGGTCGACGAGCCGGCGACCATGGCCGCTGGTTAATCGGGGGGATTTCGAAGCGAGTCTGCTGGTGAAAACGCCCTCTGTACCGTAGAATCTGCGTAGGCGAAGGCAAGGCAAACGAAGCTGGGGTTGATGCGGGAGGGAAACATGCTGGGAAGCCGCCTATGGCGTTTGAGCGATCCTGGAACTGCTTCGTTTGCCCTCGGGCTATTGTGATTTGACAGAAAGCCGGGCATGCGTATAATAGCAGCAATTCACGCACAGGAGGCGTATGGCATGTCGCAGTTAGGGTTGGGGGCGCATATCAGCAGCAAGAATGCGAATAATAATGCCTGCGTGCACCTGTGGGTGAGGTGTCGATAAGGGTCGCCTGACCTAAGTTCAACCAAGCCACGGGTGCACGAACGTACCCGTGGCTTTTTCTTTGCGGCCACGGGCTACGTTTTGCCCCGTGGCCCTTTTTTATTCACATGGAGGTGTGAAATGCAGTCCCACCTGATCGTTCCAGAAGCGTATCGTCCGTTGTTAGCTGCGCGCGAGACCGAGGTTGCCATCCGGCAGATCAAGGCCTTCTTCCAGGAAAACCTGGCTTTTGAGCTGGATTTGATGCGCGTCACAGCACCGCTTTTTGTACTGAGCGGCACGGGCATCAACGACGATCTCAACGGCGTCGAGCGGCCTATCACGTTCCCGGTCAAAGCCATGGACGGCTCCCAGGCGGAGGTCGTGCAGTCCCTGGCGAAGTGGAAGCGGCTGCGGTTGGCCGATCTGGGCCTAACGCCCGGTCGCGGCATCTACACGGATATGAACGCCGTGCGTCCCGACGAGGTCTTGGATAACCTACACTCCCTCTACGTCGATCAATGGGATTGGGAGCGGGTCCTGCGACATGAGAATCGCACCGTGGACTATCTGAAAACCGTCGTCCGGCGTATCTACGACGTCATTCGGCGGACCGAGCGATATATCAGTCACCGCTACCCCGTCATCAAGCCAGTGTTGCCGGAGAACATCACGTTCTTGCACAGCGAGGATCTGCAGGCGCGCTACCCCGATCTGACGCCCAGGGAGCGTGAGCGCGAAGTCTGCCGCACCTACGGCGCCGTCTTCGTCATCGGGATCGGCGCGACGTTGCGCGACGGCGGGCCGCACGACGGGCGCGCACCCGACTACGACGACTGGTCGACGCCGACGCGCAACGGCTACCAGGGCTTGAACGGCGATATCCTCGTCGATTATCCACTGCTGGATACGGCGCTGGAGCTCTCGTCCATGGGCATCCGCGTGGACAAAGCTGCGCTCCTGCGTCAGCTGGAGATCACGGGGGATGAAAAGCGGGCCCGGCTTTACTTTCACCGGCGGCTGCTAGATGGCGAGCTGCCGCTGACCATCGGCGGCGGCATTGGCCAGTCGCGCCTCTGCATGTTTTACCTGCGTAAGGCGCACGTCGGGGAGATCCAGGCGAGCCTCTGGCCCGAGGAGATGATCGAGCGCTGTCGGGCAGAGGGCATGCCCCTATTGTGAGGAGATAGAATCTTCCGGGAAGGTCTTGCCTTCCCGGAAGGTGATTGCCGGGCGATTGGCTACCGTACGCCGTAGTTGACGGCGGTCTGCTCTTCATTGCGATCGGTGGCAGGCGGCGGCGCCGGGGTGAGCGCGGAGACCTTGGCGCGCAGCTCCGGCGTCAGATTGATCTCCATGGCGCGCAGGGAGGCCGCCAGCTGGGTGACGTTGCGGGCGCCGATGATGGGCGCCGTCACCGCCGGGTGGCTGCCGACCCAGGCGATGGCCAGGCTCACCGGGTCGTAGCCACGGGCGCGGGCGAAATCGGTGAAGCTCTGCGCTATCTCGTAGACCCAGTCGGCTCCATAACGAATCTGGTACATCTGGTTTTCTACCAGCCGCCCGGTCTTGGGGCGCTTGTTCGGGCCGTATTTGCCCGTCAGCAGCCCGCCGCCCAGCGGGCTGTAGGGGATCACACCGAGATTTTCTGAAGCCGCCAACGGCAGAATCTCCACCTCGGCCTGGCGCTTGACCAGATTGTACATCGGTTGGATCACCTCGAAGGGCGCCCAGCCCTCTTTGGCTGAGATACCCAGCGCTTTAGCCATCTGCCACGCGGCGAAGTTGCTGGCGGCCGGATAGAGGATCTTGCCCTGCTGCACCAGGTCGTTCAACGCGCGGAGCGTCTCCTCCAGTGGCGTCAGGTCGTCGAAGCGATGGATGAAGTAGACGTCGATGCGGTCGGTACCCAGTCGTTGTAGGCTCGCCTCGACGGCGCGCATGATATGGTATCGCGTTGCGCCTCGGGCATTGACGTCGTCGCCCATGGGAAAGTAGACCTTGCTGGTGATGACGACCTCGTCGCGGCAGCCGGCGATCAGTCCGCCGAGGATCTCTTCGGCGCGCCCACGCTGGTAAACGTTGGCGCAATCGAAGAAGTTGATGCCCGCGTCACGGCAGCGGTGAAACATCTTGGCGGACATCTCCTCGTCGGCGATGCCGCCAAAGGACATGGTGCCAAAACAGAGCGGTGAGACGCTGACGCCGGTGTTGCCCAGTACTTGGTATTCCATGGTGCCTCCTTCATATTATATGAGGTGAGATATGTAATTACTCTCGTTTCGTTAGAATTTAAATTGCAAAACGATTTTTATAACAGGAAAAT
>CAYVKR010000240.1:0-4905 GCA_964452025.1 uncultured Anaerolineales bacterium | reverse complement strand
TGATGGGAAGCCGCCTATGGCGTTTGAGCGACCCTGGAACTGCTTCGTTTGCCCTACGTTGTATGCGTTTGCATCCGCCGGCGACATCTGACGTTTGACCTTTGACGTTCAACTTTCATACGCGGATAGAGACATCAGGAAACCGGCGTCAGCGCGTCGAGTACAGCCTGCAGATCGTCGGGCAGCGGCGCGGTGAAGGTCATCTGCTCCTCGGTGATGGGGTGCGTGATGGTGAGGTCGCGGGCGTGGAGGAACTGGCGCGGCGCGTCCAACGGGTCCCGGCGCGGACCGTAGGTCTCATCGCCCACCAGCGGGTAGCCCAGCCAGTGGAAGTGCACGCGGATTTGGTGGGTGCGTCCGGTGAGCAGGCCAACCTCAATGAGCGTGTAGCGCTGCCCATCGGCATCTTGAAGCCGCTGCGCCACCGACCACCGGGTGCGCGCCATCTTGCCATTGGGGACTACGGCCATCCGCTTCCGGCGAACGGGATGACGGCCCAGCGGCGCCTCAATGAAACCCTCCGGTTCCACAAGATTGCCAACTAGCAAGGCGACGTAGGTCTTCTCCACGGTACGGTGTTTGAACTGCCGCTGGAGGTGACGGATGGCCTTGTCATGTTTCGCGACGACGAGCACGCCGGAGGTGTCCTTATCCAGCCGGTGGACGATGCCGGGCCGCAGTTTGCCCCCTACCCCGCGCAGATTGAGGCAGTGCCCCAAGATGGCGTTCGCCAGCGTCCCGTCGGGATGGCCGGCGCCCGGATGGACGACGCGCCCGGCGCGCTTGTTGACCACGATGATGTCCGCGTCCTCGTAGAGCACGTCCAGCGGCAGATCCTGCGGCACCATGGTCACAGGCGTCGGCGGCGGGATGTGCACGACGATTTCATCGCCCGCGCTGACGTCGGCAGCGGGCTTGGGCACCTCGCCGTTCAGCGTCACCTCGCCCTCGTCGATGAGGCGCTGAATGGCCGACCGGGAGAGGTCAGAGAGCGCCACTGCCAGGTACTTGTCGATGCGCTCGCCTCCCTCGGCAACGGTGAGTCGGTGGATCGTTGATTCACGTTGATTCACGCAGCCCTCCCTCGCTCCACAACAACCTCGCCAGCTTTAATCACCAGCGCAACAGGGTTGACCCCGAAACGGTAGCCAACGTGACGGTAGTTCGGCACGTCCAGCACCAGCAGATCGGCGGCGTAACCGGGCGTGAGACTGCCTCGACTTTCGCCTAGGTTCAGCGCGTGGGCCGCGTTGAGCGTCGCGGCGACCAGCGCCTGGGCCGGCGTCAGGCGCAGATAGCGGCAGGCCAGCGCGACGACGAAGGGCATGGATTCGTTCCAGGCGGTACCGGGGTTGCAGTCAGTGGCAAGCGCCAAGGCCGCTCCGGCAACCAGCAGCGCGCGAGCCGGCGTATACGTCGTCTGCCCCAGGCCGAAGGGCGTGCAGGGCAGCGAGACCGCCACCGTCTCTTCGGCGCGGCCCAGCAGAGCGACGTCCTCCGGCGCCGTCTTGACCAGGTGATCCGCCGACGCTGCCCCCTGTGCCACCGCCAGCCGCGTCCCACCCAGCGCCTTGAACTCGTCCACGTGCACCTTGAGCGGGAAACCCAGGTCACGCGCGGTCTCCAGAATGCGCTGCGTCTGCGCCAGATCGAAGGCGCCCTCTTCGCAGAAAACGTCGCAGAAGGGTAAGTCAATCTCCAGGGCGCGCGCCTTCTCGGCGACGGCGGGCAGCATCTCCTCGACTACCAGATCGACGTAAGCGTCGGGGCGGTCACGGTACGCGTCCGGGATGGCGTGGGCGCCAAGGAACGTAGGCATCACGGTCGCAGGATGCGAGCGATCCAGCACGACGGTGGCCTCCAACTGGCGAAGTTCCGCCGCCGTCTCCAGACCGTAGCCGGTCTTTATCTCCACCGTCGTCGTGCCGTGGGCCAGCATCCGGTCGAGACGCGGTCGGGTCGCCGCTACCAGTTCCGCCACAGACGCTTTCCGGGTCGCCCGTACCGTGGACATAATGCCGCCGCCCGCTTCCATGATCTCCATGTAGGTCGCGCCGGCAATGCGCTGTTCGAACTCGGCGGCGCGGTCGCCCATCCAGACCAGATGCGTGTGCGGATCAACGAAGCCGGGGCAGACGACCTTCCCAGTGGCATCGATCTCCTGCTGCGCTTGAACGGCAGCGCGCAGGTCGGACGTCGGCCCGACGTCCACCACGATCCCCTCGCGCACCGCCACAGCGCCGTCCTCGACCAGCCCGAGGTCGCCCAGTCGCGCACCACGCTGCGGGCCGCCGTCATGTAGCGGCACAGTGCAGAGCTGCGCAGCAGAATGCACCAGCAAATCCACGTTCATCGACGCTCTCCTTTATCGCAGTCTGGGTTTCATGCCCCATTTTACCCGCAAGGCATCAGACAACAAAAAAGGCCAGGGTATCCACCCTGACCTCTGATTTTCGACCGGTTCCGCCTACGGCGTCACCCACGTATCTTGTTCAATCAGGTAAAGCCAGACGCCAACGGCGCACGGCGTGCCCGCCCCATCTTCGAAGGACGAGAGAACAGCCGTTGGCGGCACATGTTCAGGAATCAAAAGCGAACCTTCGGGAATCCAATTCTTGTTGCTGTAGAAATAGACATCCTCTCGTGCAGCATCAGCAATCCAGATCGGTCCTTTGACCTCTGGCTCGGCAACGGCAAAGATCGCTAACCAGCGTTCCGACCACAAGACGTCATGGTGTTTGGCGACGGCCTCGGCGTAATCCCGCATAATCGTGGTCGCGAAGTGCTTGGGACCGCGATATTGGGTCTGATGCCAACCACCGTTATAGGCAGCCAGGGCGTTGAAGATATCCCCATGTCCCTGCTCGACCACCGTCTCCAACGTGCGGGCACCCCAGAAGAGGTTCACGCTGGGATCCATCAGCTCCGCTTTGGTGGGACGCCAGGTAAATCCCTCGTCGCTGGGCATCACTTGCATCAATCCAACAGCCCCGACCGGCCCCACAGCCTGCGGTCGCCCGCGTGACTCCATCCAAACCACAGAAGCCAGGAAGTCCGGGTCAAATCCGCGACGATCAGCTTCCACTTTGATCAACTCATCCCACTGTCGGATGCGAGGATGCCAGTAGGATGACAACGCAATATCGACCTCCTCTTTGCTTTCTAAACTGGCCTCTGGTTCCTCAAGAGCCATCACAGGGGACGCCAACATCGTCGCCAGGATGACAACCAGCGCCATCCACGTCAGAGGATTACGTTTCATAAACTCCTACTCCTAACAGATATAATCTAAGATAGACAGAAACCAAACAGAGCGGGACTACGGACAAACAAAGCAGTACTCTGCAATCATACAATTACTCTACTTATAAAACAGATCAGCAAATTTGTCAAGCATACGCATAACGTTATATTCAAACTATATGCTAACTTTCTTCGTGGAAGATCTCATGGGCAACGTCCACGTAGCGGACTACGTCCTCTTCCGCCTTACCCTTTGCCAGCAGATAGCGCTCCAGCAGGTGCTCCGGCGTCATGGATTCCGGCTCCAGGCCGGCCAGCCGGTCGCGCACGCTGCGGTCAACATCCCGGTTGATCTGAGCGAAGAACGCTTTCTCCAGCAACGGCGAGAGGTCACCATCGCGCAAGTGCGGCTCCTGCTCCGGCGTCATCTGGACGATGAGGCGCACCACGGCGCCGGTCAGGTCGTGCTGGGCCACGGCCTCCTGGATCTCGGCCAATGGTTCGGACGCTTCGCGCACGTCAACGAGCACCGTACAGAATGAACGAGCAGGCGTCTGAATATAGCGCCAGGTCGTCTCCTCGCGTGCCAGTTCGACCCAACAGAACCCCTTGGGCTGGCCCTCCTCGCCAAAATCGACCCGCTCCATGCTGCCGGCGTAGACGACAGGCGGCGCGTTGTCGGGATTAAGGTTCTGGTGCTGATGGATGTGCCCCAGCGCGACGTAGTCCCAGATGGGATCGACGAGGTCCGAGAGCGGCACGGCAACGTCTCGCCCTACCATGATGCTGCGCTCGGAGCCCCAGTGAGCGGTATCGACGGAGAAGTGACCCGCAAGCAGTCCTGGAACGTCCAAATCGCGCTCGGCTTCCAGATCACGGAGCAGGCCGACCACCGCCTCGGTCACGGCGTGATCCAGATCCTCCTGGCTCATGCTGCGGAACTGCTCGCGCGTCAGCAAACGTTGGCGCACGGGATAAGGGATGAGGCCGATTTCGACGGGGCCATGACGCGTCTCCAGGCGCAGCAGCTCGGGCTGGCGTGCCACGGTAACGTGAGGCACCGCCAGCGCCGCGAAGATATCGACGCTGGACGCGCGCTGGGCCATCACCGGGATGTCGTGGTTGCCGACGAGCAGCACGGTAGGGATCTCAGCCTCGGAGAGACGCCGCAGCCGCCGGGCGAACTCGCGGTGGTGCGTCGGATTGGGGTCGCGCGTGCGGAAGGCGTCCCCGGCGAAGAGCACCAGGTCAGCCTCGTGGCGGATGGCGTGCTCGACGACCTGATCCAGGCGGTCGAGGAAATCGACGACGCGCTGATTCAAACCGGTCTCCGGGTCAAGCCGGCCGTAGTTCTCCATACCGATGTGCAGATCGGCGAAGTGAAGGATGCGGATGGGATCGGACATAAAGACTCCTGTTACGTGTTGCGTAATGCGTGATGGATTTTACTGAAGCGCCGCTTCTGTGGATGATTGATAGTCTCATCCGGGAAAGCCAGGCCCATCTCCAGCATCTTGCGGTTGATAAAGATGCGGTTTTTCAAGCGCACGTAGGCAGCGTCGGGATGGGATTCCAGCGGCGTCCGCAGGGTGATGCGCTTGCCTACGACGTACTCGTCCAGATAAGCAAGAGCCTCCGATGTCAGCGCTTCGGGTACGGTCA
>CAYVKR010000239.1:0-4931 GCA_964452025.1 uncultured Anaerolineales bacterium | reverse complement strand
TCGCGAAAGTGCGTGTTGCGTGTTGCGTGTTGCGTGATGTCTGGTTCGCGCATCGCGCTTGCAGCATCGAGCATCCAGCATCCAGCTTCCATCTTCCAGCCTTTGCGGATCAACGGCGCCGTCAACCGCTCTTCGCTGTGCACAAAGTCGTAGCCGTAGCGGCCCTTGACGCAGAGCGCCAGCCCGTTGACCGGCGCGTCCTCCGACGCGGTCACGCGCGTGATCTTGCCGGTGTGCACGTTGACGTGGAGATCGAGCTGGCAGCCGACGCCGCAGTAGGCACACGTCGTCCGCACCCGGCGCTGCTCCGTGATGCGTCCCCAGCCGAGGGAGGGGCGGTCGAAGAGCGCGCCCACGGGACAGTAGGCGACGCAGATACCGCAGGATTCACAGCCCGCCTCGATCATCGTCTGCCCGTTGCCGGCGACCAGGTGCGTCTCGTAGCCGCGCTCGGCGAAGTTCCAGACGTCGCAGCCCTGGATCTCCTCGCAGGCGCGCACGCAGCGGCTGCAGAGAATGCACTTGTTGAGATCCACCAATACCATGGGATTGGGGTCCGCATCTGCGGGATAGCGCGGCTCCGCGAAGGCCGGCTCGGGCGCGCGCACGTCGTAGGCATAGGCGAGACGCTGCAGCTCGCACTCGCCATTGCCCTCGCAGGTCATGCAATCGTTGGGATGATGCTTGAGCAACATCGTGAGCATCGACCGTCGCAGCTCGACGAGCGTCTCGGTCTCCGTGTGAATCACCTGGCCCTCGGCGACAGGCAGCGTGCAGGCCGTGGCGGGCTCGTCCATCCCCTCGACCTCGACCACGCAGAGCCGGCAGGCGCCGGTGGGCGTCAGATCGGGGTGGTGGCAGAGTGTGGGAAGCTCGATGCCGGCCTGCTCTGCGGCCTCCAACACTGTGGCGTCGGCAGGGGCTTGGATAGGAACGTCGTTGATCGTAAGATTGATGACTTGTTTCATAATTCTCCTCTGATGAAATCGTGAAACGGAAAACGTGGCTTCTTTTCATCTTCACGTTTCACGCATTGCGTTTTACGTTCCCTGTATCACGATGACCGCATCCACCGGACAAACATCTTCACAAATGCCGCACCGAATGCACGTCGCTTCATCGATGACGTGTTGTGCTTTTGGCTCGCCTTCAATGGCGTCGACGGGGCAGTTGCGGGCGCAGATCCCGCAGCCGATGCACGCCTCGGTGATCTCGTAGGCGATCAGCGCGCGGCAAACGTTCGCCGGACAGCGCTGCTCCTCAATGTGGGCCACGTACTCGTCGCGGAAGTAGCGCAGCGTGCTCAGCACCGGGTTGGGCACGCCCTTGCCCAGTCCGCAGAGCGAGCCCTCCTTCATCGTTTGCCCCAGGGACTCCAGCCGCGCCAGATCCTCCATCTCGCCCTGGCCCTCGGTGATGCGCGTCAGGATCTCCAGCATCTCCTGGGTGCCCAGCCGACAGGGCGGGCACTGCCCGCACGACTCGTCCGTGGCGTACTCCACGAAGAAGCGGGCGATATCGACCATGCAGACGTCCTCGTCCATGACGACGAAGCCGCCGGAACCCATGATGGAGCCCGCCGCCGCGAGCGACTCGTAATCCACCGCCAGATCCAGGTACTGCGCGGGGATGCAGCCGCCCAGCGGCCCGCCGGTCTGCACCGCCTTGAAGGACTTGCCGCCCTCGATGCCACCGCCCACATCGTAGACAATCTCCCGGATGGTGATACCCAGCGGCACCTCGATGAGACCTGTCCTCGCTGCCTTGCCTGCCACCGTGAAGGTCTTGGTGCCCTTACTCGTCTCCGTGCCCATAGAGGCGAACCAGTCCCCGCCCTTGAGGATGATCTGCGGGATGTTCGCCAGCGTCTCGACGTTGTTGATGATCGTGGGCTTGTCCCAGATGCCCTGCACGGCGGGATAGGGTGGACGGGGGTGGGGGATGCCCCGGTGGCCCTCGATGGAGCGCATCAGCGCCGTCTCCTCGCCGCAGACGAAGGCGCCGGCGCCCATGCGGATCTCGATGTCGAAATCGAAGCCGCTGCCGAAGATATCCTCGCCCAGCAGACCATAGTCGCGCGCCTGATCGATGGCGACGCGGAGCGCGCGCACCGCGTGGGGATACTCGGCCCGCACGTAGATGTAGCCCTGCTGGGCGCCGATGACGTAGCCCGCGATAAGCATGCCCTCCAGCACGGCGTGGGGATCGCCTTCCAGCACGCGTCGGTTCATAAAGGCGCCGGGGTCTCCTTCATCGCCGTTGCAGATGACAAACTTCTCGTCGCCGGGTGCGTTGCGGGCGAAGGACCACTTGCGCGCGGTGGGGAAGCCCGCGCCGCCGCGCCCACGCAGGCCGGAGGTTTCGATCTCGCCGAGCACCTGTTCCGGTGTCATCTCTGTGAGCACGCGGCCCAGCGCCGCGTAGCCGTCGGTCGCAACGTAGTCCTCGATGTTGTCGGGATGGATGCTGCCGACGTTGCGCAGCACCACCCGCACCTCCTTGGGTGAGGGGGGGGGCAGCGGCGCGACCTGCAGCGGTGCAACGCGCCATGCCTCGGCCACCCGCCCCTTATAGAGGTGTGCCTCGACCACGGCGCGGGCGCCCTCGGGCGTGAGGTCGCCGTAGCGGACGCCCTCCGGCATCACCATGATCTCTACGCCCTGGGGCCGAAAGCCCAGCGTGGGCACGTCGACGACGCGCACCTCGTCGCGTAGATCGTGGGCGTCGAGGCACTCCAGCAGCGCGGCTTTGACGGCGTCGACACCTTCGACGGCGTGGCTTACCAAAACGTGGGCGCGATAACGGCTCATACGCTTTCTCCTTGCTTCACTTGGTCGTTTAGAAGGGAGATAGATACAGGATTTGGATTGCCCTCTATGATACCCTCGATAGTGGAATTCTACAAAACACCTGGGGAATGTTGGTGCAAAGATTTGATGTGAGCATGCAAAAAGGCCGCTCATCTGAGCGGCCTCTGTGGGCGATACAGGACTTGAACCTGTGACCTCTGCCACGAAACCGAGTTTGGAGCGAATCATCTGGTTGCATGTAGCTAGAAGTCTTATCAACCCATTTCGATCTTCCAAGAGACGACCTAGCTACCAAAGATGCGGGGTACGTATTGTGGTTGTGCTGCATGCACAACCACAATACGGTATTCTCTCAAGCGCCAAAGAGTTGCTCTCCTATGGCTCCAAATCCTTTCTGAGATATCGCCTTGAGCAAAGTGTCTAATAGGGACTCTTTTTCATCTGTCTGGCTTTTGCCGAGATTGGCTATGCGTTACGCAACTTCATCGCCCATCATATTGCTGTAGATGCTATCGGTGGTAATTAACGATTCATGCATCACGTTTTGGCTGACTGCCTTTAGATCGGCCAGACTGTTACAACGTTTGAACGCGTAGACGACGTGGCCATGACGTAGATAATGTGGGCTTAGATACTCTATGTTGGCTCGCTCGCAGAGATGGCGAAGTCGTTCGGCGAAATTGGTGCCTCGATATCTGCCTGGTGTCTGAACTTCATCAAACTCCCGAAGCCGCGTCAAAATTGTATACCACATACCCGACTCGCCCACGGCCGCCAGCGCCTTCTCGTGCCAGCGATGGGCGATTTGGTGGATATCCTCTAACTCCGGATCGGCTAGCAAGTAGGTGTTGGCTGCTTTATCAAATTTCGTCCTGATTCCCAGTTTGGGCCACTGACGCACCATCACCGGTACACGGTCAAAGTGTACGGCTGATAAGGGCAGCGTCACAAAAGCACCCACTCGCATGCCCGACAGGAACAGCATAGCCACAGCTGCGATATCACGCTCCTCTGTGAGCGATTGAGGTTCCAGGCTTGTGATAGCCCGTATCCGCTCAACAGTATAGAAGTCACGCTTTTTAACAACTCCAGGGGTGGATTTGGCCCGTAGACTCTCGATCCAATCGAGATTTACTGCTTCATAGCGGTCTGGCCAGTGAATGCGCGCATACTCGAGAAACCGGCGCGTATTAGCCAAAAGTTTGTCCCGATAGTTCGATGAGGTGTCGAAACTTGCCAGGTATTGGGGCAATGTGGGTCGAAGTCCAGCGGCCTTGGGAAACGGTGTGCTGGTCGCCCAGCGCAGTGCGTGATCTAGGGCCGTACGGGTGAACTCAACCGTTCTCCTCTTGTTCTGTCGAACCTCGCGACAGTATTTCAGGTAACGTCGAGTGTCCCGGTAATTCCGACGATTGATCAGTTTATTCGGATGCCGTTTCATGACTTCACCGCCTTTCGAAAACGATTGACTGTGTTTCCACATATCGGACATGGAGCTTCTACCTTTCTTACACCATTGGCAAGAGTGGTAGTCTCAACCTCCTCGGATAACGGAACAGCACGTTTGCAACCCACACAGTACGCCTCATTGAAGCCAAGAGGACGCTTGCGTCGGCGGATGATCTCTTGATACCAGTCGTTGAATTCATCACCAACAATGCGGATACGACCCGTTGGAGTTCGACGATGAGGACAGCCGGCTTCCACGGCTGTTCGAATCTTCCGTTTATCACAGTCTAACTCTTCTGTCAGTTCACGGAGCGTGTACTCCATGTGCAGCAGACGACCAAGACGGGTAGCTCTTCTCCTAGTAAGTTTGTAGCGTTGCATAATCTCCTTTCAGTATATGAAACTGTGAACCCCAAGAGCATAACACATCTGGCGAAATTTTCAGAAGCGCAAAAGGCGCCTGCTGGGACCATTCATAGCCCCCGATGACTCTCTGTTGAAGTGTATCGTGACAAGAGCGTAGGTTCATCGTAAATGATTAAGGACTGAAATGCGAATACTTGAGGAGGACTTGTATGGAACTTGAAACAGATTTGATCATGACCCTGATAGGTTTACACGTACTCAGCTGGGGCTATGACGCCCTGATCGGCTGGTTAGAACGCCGGGGCT
>CAYVKR010000238.1:0-4965 GCA_964452025.1 uncultured Anaerolineales bacterium | reverse complement strand
ATTATCGAGATCTATGGTGCCCGCTATCGCATCGAATTGACGATTCGGGATTTGAAACAGCATTTTGGGTTGGTTGACTATCAATGTTACCTCGCAACCGCGATCCAGCGATTTGTGCACCTGGCCTGTGTAGCCTTTTGCATATTCCGGCTCATCCAACTACGCGAGGATACTGAGGTGCAGTTACTGATGGATTCCGACGACAGCGCGCCTTCAAGTTTCACGCCTCTCCGGCACGCGATACAACGCCACATGCTACAGCAGATTTTGGCTCCCAAGTTCGGAAAAACAGCGGACTTAGAGGATAGCAGCCCCGAATTGGAGGCTATCATGCACTTGGTAGGCTGAATGGCTCGCTTAAGAGTTAATCCCAACATTTTGTTACTCATTTTTGTTTTATCGAAAATGAACACATGCCTATTTGCACTCAGTACGCCTAAAACTGCAAAAGTATAGATGGAGGTAAACGTGATAGATCTGAAGGGTCTTTTTCCCCCGCTGGCGACGCCTTATCAGGCTGACGAGAGCCTCGACGAGGCGGCGTTGCGGGATCTGGTGCAGTTCCTGTTGCCCAACGTTGACGGCTTGATCGTCAACGGCACGACGGGGGATTTCCCCTTGCTCAGCCGGGCGGAACGACGTCGCGCCGTGGAGGTGGTGATCGACGCGGTCAACGGCGCGAAACCCGTTTTCGCGGGCACCGGCGCGCCCTCCACGCGCGAGGCCATCGCGCTGACGCGGGACGCGCAGGACGCCGGCGCGGACGCCGTCATGGTCGTAGCGCCCTACTACCTGCGCCCCTCGGCGGCGGGCCTGCTGCGGCACTTCCGCGACGTCGCCGCGTCGGCGCCCGATCTGCCCATCATCCTCTACAATTTCCCGCAGCTGGTGGGGCAGCCTATCCCCGTGGAGGTTGTGGCCCAGCTCCAGGCCGATCATCCCAACATCGCCGGCATGAAGGATACGTCTGGTGATCTGACCTACATGCTGCACGTTCTGGAAGCCACCGACGCCTCGTTCCAGGTGCTGGTAGGGCGCGGAACCGTCGTCGTGCCTGGATTGGCGGCGGGCGCCGTAGGCGCGGTGCTGGCGGACGCCAACCTGATCCCGGAGCGGTGGCAGACGCTGTTGACCGCTGTGCGTGCAGGGGACTGGGAAGCGGCGCGCGCCAAGCAGGTCGAGCTCCAGGTGCTGACCCGCATCATCGGCAAGGGCGCGAGTCTCGTGGTGCGCGCGGGCCTGGAGATGTTGGGCCATCCTATCGGGCCGCCGCGCCGTCCGCTGACGTTTGAGGGCGTGCTGGATGCCGAGGATCGGGAGGCGTTGCGAAAGCTCCTATGAAAGCCGGTCGGGACGTCAGGCGCATGTTGATCGTGTTGATGGTCGGGTGGCTGCTGTGGGTGAGCGGCTGTCGTCCGGTGACGGAAACGCCGACGGTGTCGGGGACACCCACGATAGAACCGGCGACGCCAGCGCCGGCCGCAACCGCGACGCCGCGCCCCAACCGGCTGACGCTCTGCACCACGGAACCTGCGGCGATCCATCCCCTCGCGCCCTCACAAGCGGGAACGGATCTACTGGCGCTCTTCTACGAGCTGCCGGCAGAACGGGTGAACTACACGTGGGAACCTCGGCTTCTGGTGGAGATCCCCTCTTTTTCCAACGGCGGCGCGATGACGCGCACGGCGCAAGTGCCGCCAGGCGTCCGTTATGCCGACGAGAGGGGACTGCTCTCCACCAACGAGGGAACAGAGACGTTGCAATTGCCCCAGCTGGTGGTCTCCTTCACCCTGCGCAGCGAGCTGACCTGGTCGGATGGCGAAGCCTTGACGGCGGACGACCTGCTGCTGGGTTACCATCTGGCCCAGGAGCCAGATGCGCGGGGGAGGTGGCGCGATCTCGCCGAGCGCACCGAGCGGTTTGAAGCGCTCAACGCGCGGACGCTGCGCTGGATCGGCGTACCGGGCTACCGCAGCACCGACTTCGCCGGCTTCCTCTTTCCACCGCAGCCTGTGCATCGTTACCAGGGTCAGCGGCTGAACGAGATTCTGGAGGATCGTGCGCCGGTGGGCACCGGGCCGTTCACCGTGGTTAAATGGACGCTGGGCGATGGCCTGCGCCTGATCCCCAATCCCCATTACGCCGGCCCTGAGCCGCAGGTGGACGAAGTCCGCGTGCGCTTTCCCCGGCTTCCCCACGCCTCGTGGCCAGATCTGCTGTTGGACGGCACCTGCGACGTGATCCTGCCCGATCCGGCGGCCGAGATCAACTGGCAGGCGTGGGCGCCGTTGATTGAGGAAGAACAGGCGCGGCTCTGGCTGAGCACAGGGCCGGAGCCATCGTTCCTGCGGCTCGACTTCAACGTCGACCGGCCTGACGAGCGTCCCAATCCGTTGGCCGATCTGACGGTGCGCACGGCGTTGGCCAAGTGCATCGACCGGCAGCGCATGGTCGCAAGTATGCCGAATCGCGCGTTGGTGCCTGCCGAGATCTTCCTGCCGCCGGAGCACCCGGCCTTTGCCGAGGAGGTGCTGCGCGGTGTGGAGTATGATCCGGTGATCGCGCAGGCGATGTTGGACACCGCCGGCTGGCGCGACGAGGACGGCGATGGCGTGCGAGAGGCGGTCGACGTCGAGGGCTTCGACGACGGCGAGCCGCTGAGCCTGACGCTGGTGCTGGCGCCGCAGTACACTGTCGCGGCGGCCAACATCGCGGCGGATCTGGAGCAGTGTAGCGTGGGCCTCAGCCCGCGACCCACCGACGCGCGCCAGCTCTACGTCGCCGATCCTGCCAGCCCGCTTTTTGGGCGCACCTTCGATCTGGCGCTCTTCGGCTGGTGGTCAGAGGCGCCGCAGGTCTGCGGGGCGTGGCGCACCGACCGTATTCCCTCCGAGGAGAACGAGTGGATGGGCGAGAACTTCAGCGGGTTCGCCTCGGAGGCCTACGACGCAGCCTGTCGTCGCGCGCTCACCGCTGTGGACGTCGAGGCGCAATACGCGGCGCTGCGGGAGGCGCAAGGTCTGCTCTCCCAGGCGCTGCCCACGCACTTCTTGACCTGGCGTCCTTTCTGGTTTGCCGCGCGCCCGGAGGTGACGGGCATCCGGCCCGACCCTTCCAACGCGGCGATCCTCGGGAACATCGCGGAGATCACACTGGAATCGCAGCAGTAGCAGACATCGGATTTCTCAGAGAAATCCGATGTCTGCTACTGCCTGGTCTGATGTGCACGTTTCTCCGAGATGCGATACAATGGACGTAGATGGACTGTTTTTTAGATCGAGAGGATGCTATCAGGATGGCTGAGTTGATGGCTATTGAGGAGATCAAACGCCGGGTGCGATCCTGGTGCGAGGAGCGTCCCGTTCGGCTCTGCGTACTCTTTGGGTCCCAGGCGACGGGTAAGACGCATCCACAAAGCGACGTCGATCTTGCGATCTGGCCCGCGATAGGGGTTTCCCCGCGCATGCGACTGCGTTGGCTCGGGGAGTTGGAGACGGCCTTGGACCGTGACGTCAGTCTGGTCTGGATTTCGCCGACCACGGATCCCCTGCTGGGCTTCGAGATCGTGCGTCACGGCGTTGTGATCTTCGAGGCGGAACCAGACATGTGGATAAAAGAGCGTCTCCGGCTCTGGCATCTTTACAACGACAGTCTTCCATTCAGACGAGCGGAGCTTCAAAAGCTACACGAGTTCGCCGAGGAGGTGCGACGTGGCTCCTGAGGTGTTGATACGAAAATTGACGTACCTTCGTCAGTTGTTACGTGATCTGGAAGCATTCAGAAACGCAAATCTGGAGGAGGTCAAAGCCAATCATTACACCGTGGAGCGGTTGATGGAGTTGCTCGTGGTCACGTCCAGCGATATCTTGTTTCATCTATTGACAGAACGAGATATCCAGGCCACGTCCTATCGTGACGCCTTCCGTTCAGCGGGAGAGCATGGACTCCTTCCGCCTGATCTGGCAATCCGCCTCCAGGATGCGGCTGGCATGCGCAATATCCTGGTCCATGTCTACGAAGAGATTGATTACGCCATTCTTCACGCCAGTATCCGGTCAGCACTTCGGGACTTCGGGCAGTTTGTTGCTCACTTTGAGGATTATCTCAAGCAGGACAGGCATGTTTCTGAATGAACCCATTCGAGAAAAGGGGAGGTGAAAACCATGACAGAACAGTTTACGCCTCGCGCGTTAGGGTTGTGGAATAGGGTTCCTGAAGCAGCGAAGAAACGGCTGCTTTCCAACGTCTGGTGTGGAGCCTGCCGGGCCATGACCACCATGGTTGATGTTCACGGGAACGTCAAAGACGGCGACTTGGTGCTCACCGGAACGTGTAGAAACTGCGGGACAAAGGTTGCCCGAGTTATTGAGCAGCCCCAGGCGCCTGAATATACCTACAAACAAGGTCAGTACCTGGCCTTTATCTATTACTACACCAAAATTCATGGGCGCCCACCGTCGGAACTCGACATGCAGCAGTATTTCAAGACCTCGCCGCCGACGGTGCATCAGATGATAGTAAGATTGGAAGAGAAAGGCCTCATCAGCAAGATACCGGGGAAACCTCGCACCATTCGCTTGTTGTTATCTCGAGAGCAGTTGCCAGATTTGGAATAAGAGGATGCTTCGAACGTACGCAACCAAAGCCTATGAGAAGGAATTGCATCGCGATCTCTCGAAGCTGGCGCCGCATTTTGAAGCGTGGAAGGCTGGTACGATGAGCAGCGGTGAGTTAAGCCACCGCATTCATCAGTATGAGCGAGAGCCCTCGCGCAAATTGTACAGCAAGTACAATGACGGCGAAACCGATATAAACGTAGCGTATGCCGTCGTCACTGGATTACTCGACCGCAGCGAGATGCCGGCCGAATTGCTGCAAGCCCTCCAAGATCCTGGGCAAACGAAGCAGTTTCAGGGTCGCTCAAACGCCATAGGCGGCTTCCCATCATGTTTCCCTCCCGCATCA
>CAYVKR010000237.1:0-4977 GCA_964452025.1 uncultured Anaerolineales bacterium | reverse complement strand
GGGCGCGTGGTGCCCAACTTCGTCTGCCAGGCCCTGCGCGGCGATCCGCTCACGGTCTACGATGAGGGCAAGCACACGCGCTCCTTCTGCTACGTGGACGACCTGGTGGAGGGCTTTGTGCGGCTTATGGCGTCCGACGAGGTCAATCCGGTGAACATGGGCAATCCTCGCGAGATGACCATCCTGGAGTTCGCGCAGACGGTGCTCAGGGTGACGGGCAGCGATTCCGAAATCGCCTTTGTCGAGCCGAAAGACGTGCGCACCAAGGACGATCCCAAGGTCCGCTGCCCCGACATCAGCCGCGCGAAGAACGTGCTTGGCTGGGAGCCGCAGGTGACGCTGGAGAGAGGCCTGCAGCGCACGGCGCAGTACTTCCACGAGACCTTGGGCATCGGCTGATGGCGCGGATTCCCACCGTCCTGGTCTACGCGCGCCGGGGCGACGAGGTGTTGGTCATGCGCCGCAACAAAGAGCCGAACCTGGGGCTCTGGGTGGCGCCCGGCGGCAAGATCGAGCTCGACGAGGCGCCGCAGGAGACGGCCCGCCGCGAGATGCGCGAGGAGACCGGTCTGGTCGTGGCGGATCTGCGCTTGCGCGCCTTCTGCACCGAGGTCTCGCCGCTGCCCGACTGGCAGTGGTGGATGTTCATCTTCGTCACCGAGCAGTTTCACGGCGAGCTCTGCGCCGATCGGCGGGAGGGCGACCTGGCGTGGCTGCCCATCGACGTCTACCTGCACGAGCGCCCCATCCCCCAGGCGGACGCCATCTTCGCGCCGCGCGTGCTGCAGGGACCAGACAGTCTCTTCCAGGCCAAATTCGTCTACGACGCCGACCTGACGCTGGTGGAGTGGGTAGCGTACTGAGCGCGGGCGGCATCACTCACCGGAGGCTCTTTTGGATTTCGCAGGGTGGTGGGGAGGTGTCATCCCTACTGCGTTTGGGACAAGTTTCCGAGCGTAGTCGAGGCATCTCAACGGTGGGGACAGAGACCCTTTCCCTCAATACTTCGGGACAGGCGACTACGCTCAGGGTGACGGCGGGTGGGGATTTTAAAGCCTGACCCGGCGAAATCCTGCAGAGCCTCAACGGATTAAGTGGGTGGAACGGATTGAAAAAACAGGGGTCTCTGGGATTTCGCCGGGTGGCCCAAAAACAATCTTAAATTTTTACCACGGATGGCACGGATTCTCACTGATTTTTCATTTTCTGTGTGAATCTGTGAAATTCGTGGTTAAGTTTTCAGTCTGATCATGCGAAGTCCAAAAGAGCCAAAAACAGAAATCTGCTGAATCCGGTTAATCCGTTGATTTTAGGAGGTAGGCACTGGACACCCGGTATCTTCGCTTCCTGAGACGCCCTCTCGGTCCCTGGTTGCTGGTCCTAGTTGGCGTGATCTGGGGCTTGCTGCTGGCGCGGCTGCCGTTGTTAGAAGGGGCGCTCCTCACCGTGCTGGCGGCTGTCGCTATCGGCACGTTGATAGAGCCGCTGGTCGGCGTCGGCGCTGCGCTTTTCTTCGGGCCGATGCGGGCGTGGCTGAGCGCCGAGATTTCGCAGATTCCCCCGCAGATCGGACAGTACCTCTTTCTCCTGGTCGTGGCTGCCTGGGGCGCGCGCGGTCTGGGGCGCCGCGAACTGCATTTCCCCACGCCCCCGCTGCTTGTCCCGCTGTTTGGCTTCACCGGCGTGGCGCTGCTCTCGCTCTGGCGTCCGGCGGATCCCTGGATCGGCTTCACCGAATGGGCAAAGTGGGTGCAGATTCTGTTGGTCTTTCTCATCGTCTATGGTCGGTTGAAGCCAGTGTCTTCTGACCCAATCCGCGTTCAGCGGTCGAATCTCGTCCTCATTTTGCTCTCTCTCTGCTTGATCGCTCTCTTTCAGTCCGGCATGGGCATCTGGCAGTTTATGCTGCGCGCTGATGGCGCGGATCACTTCATGATCGGCGACGGTCTCTATCGCGCCTACGGCACTTTCGAGCAGCCTAATCCCTACGGCGGCTTCATCGGCATGAACGCAGCGCTATGGGTTGGGCTGGTTGGAGCGACAGTCGTCGATCAGTGGAACGAGGAGCGCCGGCTCCCCCGCTGGCTTGGGCCCGTGATTGGCGTGACGGGCATCGTCGGTGTGGCGCTGGTCGCCTCTTGGTCGCGCGGCGCGTGGATGGGCTTCGGCGCGGCGCTGCTGGCGATGACGGCGCTGCTGCCCCGGCGCGGTCTCTGGGGGATCGTGCTTGTAGCGCTGGTCGTGGTTGGTGGTGCGGGCCTCACCCTGACCGGGCAGCTGCCTGCGTCGGTGGCGGATCGGCTGACGAGCTTTCTGGCGTATACACGCTTCGAGGACGTGCGCGGTGTGCCCATCAACGACGCGAACTTCGCCGTGCTGGAGCGCATGGCGCACTGGCAGGCGGCGCTGTCGATGTGGCGCGATAACTTCTGGCTGGGCGTGGGGTTCGGCTGTTACGAGCCAGCGTATGCTGATTATGCCTTGATCAACTGGCCCATCGCGTTGGGCCACGCGCACAACTACTATCTCAACCTGCTGGCGGAGACCGGCCTGCTGGGCCTGTTGACCTATGTGGGGGCTTTCGGCGTGGTGCTGATCCGGCTCTGGCGGATGACGCGCACGTTGCGCGGCTGGCAGCGCGGGCTGGCGCTCGGGCTGTTAGGCGCCGTCGTCCATCTGCTGACGCACTCGCTGGTGGACAATCTGCTGGTCAATAACGTTCATCTTTTTGAGGGCGTGCTCTTTGCGCTGGCGGCGTGGCTGATGACAGGACAGGATTTACACGACTTCGGGTAGTTGCTTAAAGCTCCTTGAGCGTGTGTCTGGACGCACCGTATCTCTAATGGCGCAAGGCCCTGGAAAGTATCAACTTTCCAGGGCCTTTTGGGCTCTCAAAACGGTGACTCGGTTAGCGGCTCCACCGCTCGCCGCGCCCACGCTGTGTGCCGTCGCATACGCCGGCGCACTCAACGGCACGGTCGTTGACACCGTCGCTGTCCTCATCGACGAACCCGTAGCGGAAGCCCGCACCTTCGCCGTCGTAAGCCGGGACGCCGTCGCACTCGCCGGCGCGGTCGTTGATGCCATCGTCGTCCTCGTCGACGAACCCGTAGCGGAAGCCTTCACCATCACCCGCGTAGGCAGGGATGCCGTCGCACTCGCCGGCCCGGTCGTTGATGCCATCGTCGTCCTCGTCGACGAACCCGTAGCGATAGCCGGTGCTGCCCTGCGCACTGCGCGCACCTCGATCGCCCTGCGGTCCGCCCCACGCGAGGGCTTCGCCCGTGAAGGCCGTCAACATCAACACCGCTGCTACCAACCCACTTACTACCATCATCCACTTCTTCACAATATACCTCCCATTACTATTGGTTGACTTAGTTGGCCGTGATTCCTCGGTCAACTTCACCCGTAGGATATACGAGTTTCGTGAACTCTTGTTGAAGGCGGTGTGAAGATTTGATGAAGGTTTTGGTAGCGAAAGCAAGGCAAACGAAGCTGGGGTTGATGCGGGCGGAAAACATGATGGGAAGCCGCCTATGGCGTTTGAGCCACCCTGGAACTGCTTCGTTTGCCCCGCATGCTGGTCAGTTGACCGGGGGGAAAACTATCCAACAGCACATCTCGCGCTTGTGCTCTCGGCTAGCCTTCCGGGCCGCTTTTCCTGCTATGCTATGGGCATACGTTAACCTTACTGCAGGAGGCCGATATGCGTAACGAGAAAAAAGTAGTGTTGACCCGACCTCTGAAGACCTTCCTGGCGACGATGGTGCTGGCGAACATCGCTTCGCGCATGTATCATCCGCTCATGGCGCTCTATTTGAAGAACCTGGGCGCCGGGGTGCAGCAAGTCGGTCTTTTCTTCACCTTGAGTTCTATCGCGCCGTTGGCGTTTCAGATCCTCGGCGGTTGGGTGTCCGATTCGTTGGGACGCCTGAAGGCGGTCGCTATGGGCAGCGTCGCTGGCATGATGGGCATGCTGGTCTACGTGGTCGCGCCGTCCTGGCAGTGGCTCCTGATCGCCAGCGCGGCGAGCGCCGTGGCTATGGCCTTCGTCTCACCGAGTTTCCAGGCCTTTGTCGCGGAGCAGTCAGATGAGGAGACTCTCGGACGTGTGTATGGTCTTAGCCAGAGCATCTTCACGATCGTGGGTATCGTGGCCCCCCCGCTGGGCGGTCTCTTGGCCGATCACTTCGGCTTCCAGACGCTGTTCATCGTGGCGGCAGTGCTCTACGGCAGCGCGACCGTCATCCGCATTTGGATGGCGCGCCGGTCGGCGGGATCCGCAGACGAGGGAGAAAAGAAGGCGCTCAGTCTCCGGGCTCTGAAATCGGATATGGGCGCCATGATCGCACTGCTGCTGGGCGGCGGGGTCATCACCTGGATTCTGATCTCGGACGGCGTGCGCGACGTCACGTATCGCATGGCTTTTGAGATGGAGTCGCTCTATCTGCAAGACATTCTCGGCCTGACGAAGACGCAGATCGGCTGGTTGATGTCGCTTTCCAGTATTACGACGGCACTTCTCATCAGCCGGGCGGGCGCGCTCTCCGACAAGTACGGTGAGCGCGTGGGCATCGTTGGGGGATTTGGCCTGATTACGGCTGGGGTGGTTGTCTTTCTAAACAGCGCTGGCTTCTGGGGCTGTGCGCTGGCCTGGGTCCTGTTTGGGATTGGTTCCGCGCTCATCGGCCCGGCTTACAACGCCTTGATCTCCAAGACGGTCCCGCAAAAGCTGCGCGGGACGGCCTTTGGGTTATTCTCGACGAGTATTGGTTTCATCTCACTGCCGGCGCCCTATCTGGGCGGGTTATTATGGGAGAAGATCAGCCCGCAGGCGCCTTTCTATCTGCCCGTGGTGGCGACGGTGCTCTTGCTGCCGGTGATGTGGGTCAAGTTCAAACTGCCTGATCGAAAGCAAAATGTGGCTCTTTTGGACTTCGCATGATCAGACTGAAAGTTTAACCACAGATTTCA
>CAYVKR010000236.1:0-5011 GCA_964452025.1 uncultured Anaerolineales bacterium | reverse complement strand
GAAGCCATGGCCGCCGGCCTGCCCGTCGTGGCCACCGCCGTCGGCGGCGTACCGGAGGTGGTCGTCGACGGCGTGACCGGTCTCCTCGTCCCGCCGCGCGATCCCCAGGCCCTGGCCGACGCGATCCTCCGCCTGCTGCGCGATCCCGAGCTGCGCCAGCGTATGGGCGAGGCCGGACGCGCCCGCGTCATCGCGCACTTCTCCGTCGAGCAGATGGTCCGTAAGACGCAAGCACTCTATGAACAGCTCCTGGCAGAGAAAGGGTGCTGGTGACTCCGGCGCTGCTCCCCACAAAGCCCGAACTCAGATCAGAGGCGCGCAGTTGCTCTCCTTGCTGAAAGCCGGTTTCCGACGTAGAATAAAGGTAACCGTTCAGACTTCCGAAGTTTTAGGTCATGTAGTCGAAAAAGCACCGGTGCATATCACAGAGTCTGGAAAAGGTCTACACGGGCGTAAACTTCTGCAGTCTTAGTGAGCGTTTTAACTACCCCTCTGAACGCTTATGAATAAAATTGAAAGTAACCATGAAATTGAGGAAATCCCATGAGTGTTCGCTTAGTCATTGAGCTACAAGAGAAAGAAAGTGCGCAATCCATCCTCCAGGCAGTGGAAGCCTACAAAGCCCGTTTACGTGCTGGCATTGAGCGTACGCAGCGCCGCTTAACCCAGTTTGAACAGCGTTACGATGTGGACACAGCGCGATTCCTGGACAACATGACCGCTGAGGATCTCCAGCAGGGCGATATCGAGTATGTCGAGTGGGCCGGGGAGGCCAAGTTATTAGAAGGATTAAAAAATGAGTTGGCTGCATTAGAACATGTCCACTACCAACTTCCCTGACTACACTCAGACGATAGAAAAAGTCCTGGCTGCTCTTATCGCCACCGGGGAGATAACGTTCACAGACCTCCAAATCGACCAACGTTCTTCGCTGCGGGGATTTATCATGGGTATGCTGCAATTCAGCGATGGTTCAGAGCTGCACTTCCGTGAATTCTTGGATATTAGCAGAGATGAACCGCGGTTGATGTATGCCTATCATTATCAAAGTCCGGAAAAAACACTCATCTTTCGTTACGATAATGCCGCACATCGTCCTCCGCTCCCACAGCCAGAGCACAAGCACACCAAGACGAATGTGAAGGCATCATCCGCGCCAACGTTAGCTCAAGTCATAGACGAAATCTTGATGAGATGAGTCCCATCCCCGTCCTCCACGTCATCACGCGCCTCATCGTCGGCGGCGCGCAAGAGAATACCATGCTCACCGCCGCGCTGCTCGATCCCACACGCTACGCCGTCGACGTCATCTCCGGCCCGCAGACCGGCCCCGAAGGCAGTCTCATCGAAGAAGTCCGCGCGCGCGGTGTCCCCCTCGAGATCTATCCCGATTTACGGCGTGAGATCGCCCCCTGGCGCGACCTGAAAGCGCTGCTGCAGCTCACCCGGCGGATGCGCCGCCGACGCTACACCATCGTCCACACGCACTCCAGCAAAGCCGGCGTCCTCGGGCGCATCGCCGCGAAATTCGCCGGCGTCCCCGTCATCGTCCACACCGTCCACGGCTGGAGCTTCCACGAGCACATGTCGCCGCTGCGCCGCCGCATCTTCGTGGCTCTGGAGAAACTGGCGGCGGCTCTTACCGACGCCATGATCGTCGTCGCCAAGCCCGATATCGCGAAGGGGCTGCGCGAGGGTATCGGGCGCCCCGAACAGTACCACCTCATCCGCAGCGCCATCTCCCTGGACAAATTCGATCCGGCGATCGTGAATGGTGACGTCGTGCGCCGCGAGCTCGGCTTGCCGCCGGACGCGCCGGTCCTGGGCAACGTGGGACGCTTCTCAGCCCAGAAGAACCCGCTCGACTGGATCCGCGTCGCCGCCCGCGTGGCCTGCGCACTGCCCGCCTGCCACTTTCTCCTGGTGGGCGATGGCCCGCTCCGTGCCGAGGTCGAAGCGCTCATCGCCGCCGAAGGGCTTGCCGACCGCTTCATCCTCACCGGCCTGCGCCGCGACGTGCCCCGCCTCTTAGCCGCCATGGACATCTTCCTACTCACCTCGCTCTGGGAAGGGCTACCGCGCGTCATCCCCCAGGCCATGAGCATGCGCATGCCCGTCGTCGCCAACCGCGCCGACGGCACCGTCGAAGCCATCGCCCACGGCGAGACCGGCTTCTTGGCCGACCCCGGCGACCTCGACGCGCTGGCCCGACACTGCCTCACCCTGCTCCGCGATCCGGAGCGGCGACGCGTCATGGGGGAGCACGGACGTGTCTTCGCCACGCACGAATTTGATGTTCGTGAGATGGTGGCGCGGATTGACCGCCTCTACCAGACGCTGCTGGCACAACCCTCCCCTCAAGATTGACGCTGTTCCCGATTTATGTTATCATTTCTATAGAAGTGATAACACTTCAGGAGGGCACAGATGATCCGCACCCAGATTCAACTGACGGAGGAACAATCCCGGCGCGTGAAAGAGATCGCAGAACGGGAGGAGATCTCCATGGCCGAAGTCATCCGGCGGGCCGTGGAGCATTGGATTGCCACGTGGGGCGATTTCTCCGCCGAAGAACGTCGACGACGGGCTTTGTCTGTGGTTGGACGTTTCAGCAGCGGCTTGGGCGATATATCGGCAAACCACGATACTTATTTGGCAGAGGTTTATGGTGATTATGAGCCCCGCGACGATCTTCCTTGACACGTCCGGCATCATCGCGGTGCTGGACGCATACGACAGTTTTCATGCTCACGCCGAACCTCTCTGGAGACAGTGGATCCATGAGGAGGTGCCGCTACTGACCAGTAATTATGTTGTTGTAGAAGCGACAGCCGTGGGACAGAGACACCTGGGCTTCTCTGCTGCCTCTGCGATCCATCAAGATCTGCTTCCTTCAGTGCAAGTGGTATGGATAGACGAGACCTTACATCAACAAGCCATTGACGTACTTCTGGCGGCCCAACGCCGCCAGCTCAGCCTGGTCGATTGCAGCAGTTTCGTGCTCATGCGCGAGCTGGGACTGCGCCACGTCTTTACTTTCGACAAACACTTTGCCGAACAGGGATTTGTTTGTTTGCCACATCCGTAGCGCATTCGATCTCTGTGCCAGGTTGTGCTATGATGGAAGAGGGAAAACCATGTCCATAGACACTGAGAAGTTGCGTGCACACTGGCAATCGCTTCAAACACGTTGGCAGACGCGCAGAGAGGCACAGGAGCAGAGACGCAAGGCAGCCTACCGTGCGGTCCAGGAGGCGTCAGCCGGCGTTTTCTGTCGCTATCCCTCGTTACACCGGGCCTATCTCTTCGGCTCCGTCACGTATCCGGGAGCATTCCACGCCCATTCTGATCATACAGAATCAGGAGCCTTATCTGTGGTGCATTTTGACATCTAATCACCCCGTCACCGAGCAAGGCTTCACCTGCATGCCGCAACCGTGATCACCCTCGATCTCTCCGCCGCCGTCCACCGCCGCGCCGGCCTGGGCCGCTACGCTGCCAGCCTCGCCCGCGCGCTGCGACCGCTGATCCCTGACGAGCTGGCGCTCTTCTACAACGCCGAACGCGGCGTCGAGCCGCTGCCCGATCTGGCGCACTTACCGACCCACACCGTGGCGCTGGGCTACAAGCCCTGGCGGATGGCCGTCTGGCTGGGACAGCTGGGACGCATCCCCTTCAACCGCCTGGTGCCCGGCGCGACGCTTTTCCACGCCACCGAGCATCTGCTGCCGCCGTTGCGCGGCGTGCCGACGGTGCTGACGGTGCACGACCTGATCTTCCGCCACCTGCCGGAGCACCACAAGCCGCTCAACCGCTGGTACCTCAACGCGACCATGCCCCTCTACTGCCAACGGGCCGACCAGATCATCGCGGTCTCCCAGGCGACGCGGCGCGACCTCATCGCCGCCTTCGACGTGCCGGCGGAGAAGATCACCGTGGTGCCGGAGGCGGCTGCGCCGCGCTTCCATCCGCAGCCTCCGGAGACCGTGGCGCGCGTCCGGACCGTGCACCGGCTGCCCGAGGACTACCTGCTCTACGTGGGCACCATCGAGCCGCGCAAGAATCTCATCCGGCTGCTGGAAGCGTGGGCCGCGCTCTATGAGGCGCACGAGGCGCCGCCGCTGGTCATCGTTGGGAAGCACGGCTGGCTCTCGGACGATTTCTACGCGGCGCTGGCGAAGAATCCCTGCCGCGAGGCCGTGCGCTTCACCGGCTACGTGGAGGATGAGGATCTGCCGGCGATCTACGCCGCAGCGACGGTCTTCGCCTTCCCCAGCCTCTACGAGGGCTTCGGGCTGCCGCCGTTGGAAGCCATGGCCTGCGGCGCGCCGGTGCTCTGCTCCAGCACCTCGTCGCTGCCGGAGGTGGTGGGCGGTGCCGCGCTGACCGTCGAGCCTACCGACACCGAGGCGCTCCGTGCCGCGCTGCGCCGGCTCCTCACCGATGCCGACCTGCGGGCTGAACTGCGCGCACGCGGCTTCGAGCGGGCGGCCCAATTCTCCTGGGATCGCGCCGCACGTGAAACCCTCGCCGTCTACCGCTCCCTGCTGACGTAAACAGCCGGGGCGCGGTGAGAGACCGGCCCCGGCTGAGACGCCGGACTCATGACGAACTCCGGCCCGACGCGGTGGAAGGTTAGCCCGGCGTAGAAGCCTTCCTGGGCCAGCGTGACGAAATTGTTCACCGTCACCGGCGCGGCCGCCGCCGCGCACTTCTCCGTCGAGCAGATGGTGCGCAAGACCGAAGCGCTCTACGAGCGGCTGCTGGCAGAGAAAGGACGCTCGTGACTCCGGCTCTGCTCCCTATAAGACCTGAACTCAAAACAGAGGCGCACGGGTGTTCTTCTTGCTGAACATCTGTTTCTAACGTAGAATAGAGGCATAAAAGACACTCTGGTGGGAGGTACATATGGGATCGTCAAAAGTAGAGACGCTGGAAAGGTGGGAGCAAGTTCCACTCGGCGAAGTTATCGTGCGAATCCTGGAACAGGAAGAGACGTGGATTATTCGGG
>CAYVKR010000235.1:0-5064 GCA_964452025.1 uncultured Anaerolineales bacterium | reverse complement strand
TATAAGCGTATGTCATCTATAAGCGTATGTCATCGTATTACATTGCAGAGATGTCGTTCGCGCTGAAACGCTCTGAAAAATCCTGCGACTTGATCCGTGAACTTACGTTGGCTGCGGGAGGGATAGGGTGGACATCAGTTTGAGCAAACCCAAGATCATCAGTCTCTTTCTCCTGGGTATTTTCCTGATCACCGGCTGCACTGGCGGAACATCGGATACAAAGCCAACGACAGCGGTGGCTACAGCGACGGCGGAAGAGGAAGGGAATGAGGAGGGAAGCGTTCAGGCGGCATCAGATTCTCCCGCTGAGACGCCCACGGTAGACCTTACATCTGATGGGATCATAGTTCAGCTCACCGGAGATGATCGCGTCCAGCTGGGGATTATTACCCCGGTGACGGTGGAACTGATCGGCAATCAGGCCATTGGAGAGCTGCATTTGGAAGCGTTGCTGCCCATGTTGTACTTCCAGGTGGTGGACTTCGATACAGACACCGAGGCCGTGGAGGTAGTTCCTGAGATCCCGGTGGATAAGGTTCTCCGGAATGAGGTGGTCAATGGGCAGACCCTTTATTTCGGCGTCAGGGATCTCGATCTGGCCGAGAGTGGGGGGCGTCTGGCGTTGTGCACGATTACACTGCGAGCAGTTGCTGTGGGCGAAGAGGATATAAGCCTCTATTTGGCCGGAGCCACCTCCCCGGAGGGCGAGACGTTGGCGGTGGAGATGCCGACTGAGCCCTTTTTCATCACCGTACAAGAGGAGCCGGTAGAACAGACATCCACGCCCGAAGCCACGGAGACCCCACAGCCGGAGCCAACAGCGACGTACACGGCGACGCCGCAGCCCACCCCCTCGCCGGATGCCACCCCGGTCCCCGACGGGACGCCTACGGTTACGCCGCACCCTGCTGTCTCCCCAACATCGACTTTGGATTATGCACCTGGACCGCTGCCCCCGTTGAGCGAGGTGATCACAGAGCCGATCAACATGCAGCCGGATAGCATCTATTACCGCATCCATCCAACTCAGACCCTCTATCGGTTGAGCAAGATGTTTGGCGTCACCGTTGAGGCGATTGTGGCAGCTAATGACATTCAAGATGTAAATGCAGTTAGAGCGGGCCGGGTGCTCCGCATTCCCATGACGCCGCCGGTCGGGAAGACTGCCTATCTGGTCTCCAGCAAGGAGACGCTTTACAGTACAGCCAAGGCCTTCGGCCTGACCGTGGAAGAGCTGGCGGCACTGAATGGGATCGTCCCAGAGGCATATAACGACATCGAGATTGGGCAGTGGTTGATATTGATGCCGAAGGATTGACGCGGCTTGGTGGTTGGGCAAACGAAGCAGTTCCAGGGTGGCTCAAATGCCATAGCCGGCTTCCAATTAGGTCTTTTGCCCGCATCAACCCCAGTTTCTTTTGCCTTGCTTTCGTCTACGCAGTCTCTACGGTAAGGAGGGCGTTTTCACCAGGGGCTCGCTTCGAAATCCCTGGTTTGAATGAGTCAGCACTGGATGAGAAAACGCTCCTCACATCCTCATGAGGAGCGTTCTGCATTTCTAGCTGTTTTTTTGGTTAGGCGTCCAGATACTCCTTCAGGGCCTGCTCGGCGCGCGCGAGCCGTTGCAACGTCTTCTTTCGACCCAGAGCCTCCATACTGCCAAAGAGAGGTGGCGCAACCCGTTTGTTGCTGGTGGCGATGCGGACGATATTGAAGAGTTGCCCGGCTTTCAGGTCGAGGTCTTTGGCCAACTGGCGCATCTCCGGCTCCATGGTCTCGGCGTCGAAGTCCACCAGCTTGCAGAGCAGGTCGCGCACGGCCTGCAGGGCTTCCAGGCTTTCCTCGGCCGTCATCTTCTTGCCGATGAGTTTTTCTGCGTCGGGGGTCTCGATCTCTTCGAAGATGAAATCCGTCAGTTCGATGACATCCCGCAGCCGCTTGATGCGCTCTTGCACCAGCGGCACGATGATCTCCAGCGTCGAGAGTACCTCCGTTGGCATCGGGCTGGGCACCAGCCCGGCCTCCTGCCAGAAGGGGATGAGGTGCTTGAGAAGCTCGTCCTCGCTCATGTTGCGGATGTAGACGCCGTTCATCCAATCCAGCTTATCGTAGGAGAAGACGGCCGAAGAGAGTTTGACGCGCGAGAGCTCGAAGCGCTCAATGAGTTCTGCGCGGTCGAAGATCTCCTGTTCGTCCCCCTCGCCCGGCGCCCAGCCCAGCAGCGCCAGGAAGTTGAAGACGGCTTCGGGAAGATAGCCTTGCTTGCGGAAATCCGCCACGGAGACGGCGCCGTGGCGCTTGGAGAGCTTCTTCCCGTCCTCGCCCATGACCAGCGGCACGTGCACGAAGACCGGCGGCTCCCAGCCGAAGGCCTCGTAGAGCAGGATGTGCTTGGGCGCGCTGGGCAGCCAGTCGTCGCCGCGCAGGACGTGGCTGATCTTCATCAGATGGTCGTCGACGACGACGGCCAGGTGGTAAGTCGGGAAACCGTCTGATTTGAGCAAGACCTGATCATCAACCAGCTTGTTCTCGAAGGCTACATCACCTCGCAGCAGGTCGTTCACAATTGTCTCGCCCTCTTTGGGCACCTTGAGACGGACGACGTGCGGCTCATCGGGCGAGACCTCCTCCGGTAGTCGGTTGCGACAGTGTCCGTCGTACATGGGCGGTTTGCCCAGAGCGCGCTGAGCTTCACGGACGCGCTCCAACCGTTCCGGCGAGCAGTCGCAGCGGTAGGCCCTGCCCTTTTCGATCAGTTCTTCGGCCTTCTCCTTGTAGATCTCCAGGCGCTCTGACTGGGTGTAGGGGCCGTAGGGACCGCCGATGTCCGGCCCTTCATCCCAATCCATGCCCAGCCATTGAATGCTATCCTTGATGAACTTCACGGCGTCCGGCACGTACCGGGTCCGATCTGTGTCTTCGATGCGGAGCACCATCTTTCCGTCGTGCTGTTTAGCGAAGAGCCAGTCATAGACAACCGTGCGAATATTGCCGATGTGCAGGTACCCCGTGGGACTCGGGGCAAAGCGAACTCGAACGGTCATGATATACTCCTTTTCCTTATTGCTTGGCTGCCCTGAAAAAAGGATCAGCCAAAGAAAAATAGGGGCTATATGTTGTAGTTGGGCTGAGACATAGTATCTTTGTCTCTACTGAAAACCTTTTTTCAGTAGAGACACCGGTGCGAACGCACACCATCCTCGTACGAAAATGCCGGTTTTTGGAGCGCCAGCATCCTGCTGGCAGCGTCATGCCGACAAGCTGTCGGCACTCCAGCAACCAAGTATGCTTGAGTATTCGCCATTCGCCATTCATCATTCGCTATTTTCGAAGGAGACATTGATTGCAATCCTAGGTATTATAGCATGGACTGTGGAATGCGAAATGGCGGGATGCCCCCGTGACGTTCATCTGTGGGATAGGGGGTGAGTGAAAACAATTATATTTGGGTATGTGCGCCCGATTATGACATCTTTTTCGTAAGATGTAGGTTGATCTCACTTTGCCATGTTCCAATATAGATAAAAAATGGTTAGATACTTTGACGGCGAGCTAATTTATGATAGAATGGGTTATATGTATCTATCCGTATTTTAACGTATAAGGGGGTAGTATAGGGCCATTTCCGTCATTTTTGAGCTTTCCACTAATGAAATTGTAACCATATAGGGAGTGTGATAACGTAGCCTACATTAGTAGCGTCTTGGCATAGTTGATGAATCACGAAATTGGACTCACATCACAAGAAAACCATTGATATCATCCTATCAATCCGCACGGCGATGGTCTGTGGTGGTTATTCAAAGTGTCGCTTTAAAACTACACAGGGGGTCTATGATGAGGGATGAAAATCGGGAAAGTCGTTTGTTCAACGGTCGGGTATGGTTCATGTTGGGTTCGCTAGTTGTCTTGTTTCTATTGCTATCTGGTGTGCAATCGCCCGTGCGAAGCGCTCGCTTTATTCAGGACGGCACGATATTCCAGCTCAGTGGAACATTGCATGCTGGAGAAGATATCAAACCAAAGATTCCTCTCTATCAGGATCGAAAGGAGTTCAACTATCGCCTCAGCGCTACAGATGGTGCTAGTGGAGTGATCACGTTGGATGCGAGCAACGGCGGTACAGACCTCGTCTCCGGTGCCGCCGAGACGGGAGAGGTGGTATGGGGAACGGGCGCATTGCTCAACGGCACCAACGTCCTGACGCTGGCCAATCCTTCTGGCGTCTCCATCGACTTCTCGCTGCACCTTTACGAACTACCCGAGGTTCCTTATACCTGGGAGGGACGCACTTCACCGACCGGTCAGCAGAGCACCATGCGTCTCATCTTCCCACAGGACGGGCTTTATACCTTCGATTTTACGACTGCCAGCGGTGACTATCAGTTCTCCATTGATAACGACTACGTGCAGAAGCAGATCACGGGCAACACCAGCGCCACGTTTTTCATAGAGGCCGGTACGCATACTCTTCAGGTGAGTCAAGGTAACACATTTGTGGATTGGGCCGTCGCTGTCACTCACACCGGCGATGCTTTTGATCCCTTGCCGTACCAGAAGTCCGGTGAGGATGTAGGCACCGAGATATTGCCCATCGCGCTTCAGAACGCTTCAGAAGTCAATCTGGTGATAACTACTACCGGTACGGTCAGCGACAACCTTTACCTGCAAGTTTACGATACCTCCAATACGGCCCTGCTTGTTCCGGCAGCGCGGGTTTACGCCGATGAGACCTTCTGGGCCACCTTTGGGCTGGATGCCGGTATAAGTTCCATCGAGCTAGTAGCAGACGGCAGCAACGCTGGGCCTATTGACTACGAGCTGCAGATCGAGCCTCTACCCGATCCAGCCTACAATTGGACCGGTAATGCGGTGGCGGCCGGCAATAACAGCCATGCGCGGGTCGATTTCCCCACCGATGGGCGATACACCTTCGACTTCAACCTGACCGGGGGACGTTTCCAGTTCGCCCTGGACGAGAATTACATCCTTAAGACTGTAGACGCGGCCTCTTCTGTCACCTATTACGTCCCGGCCGGTATCCACGATCTTTTCTTGATCCAG
>CAYVKR010000234.1:0-5100 GCA_964452025.1 uncultured Anaerolineales bacterium | reverse complement strand
AGATTGCCGACGCCGTCTGGCCGGAGTATGAAGCCGAGGTCGCCGATTATCAGATCCAGAGCCTTATCAAACGGCTGCGCGAGAAGATTGAACCCAATCCACGTCGTCCTGTCCTCATCGTCACGGTGCGCGGTCACGGCTATAAGCTGATGGATGTCGCCCTTACGAATCCTCATGCTTGATATCTAGCGATTTCATCCTGTTCGGATAGCTCACATCTGTGAGAGCACATCCCCACGCGTCGCGAACTGCACGCTGTACACCGCCCCTTTTCCCCATTTCTGACCAACTAACACACCTAACAGATCGATGTCAGATAATTGTTGGGTGAGTGTTGGTGTAAAGTCATGCACCGTGTAACCAGACTTCGTATACTTCGAGATGAGGATCCTGTACGCCTTGAATCCGTCTGAGCGTTGATGTGACCCATGCTATTGTCCCAGTCAAAAAAGGAGTGGAACCATGAAACGCCACAAGGCACGGCTTGGATTATCTGTAGTGATCGGTGTAGCCATGATTTTTCTTGTTACTGTCACGCTCTACGCCGCCTCAAGCGTCTCTACCGACCGGGAACCGTCGGTGGAAGCAACAAGCGCGCACATCCACCCCCTCGCCACAGAAACCGGCTGGAACAGCGGCTGGTTTGCCCTCACACCGGGCGCAACGCAAGTCTTCACCCACGATCTGGGCGGGGACGTGGGGGACTACGCGGTGGAGCTCCTGTTCTGGGACACCGAGGCCGGCGGTCTGGGCGTCCACACCTTCGGCTACGGTGGTTTTGAAGAAAGCGGCAACTGGGAGGGCGGCTACTGGTCCGACTTTACCACTACCAATATCACCGTTCATCGGATGGCGAACGACGAGACCGCCGATAGGATGCGAGTGCGCGTCTGGTTCATGACCCCACCCGACTACGACAGCGGCTGGCAAGTCATCACTCCCACGCTCCCGCTCACCCTCACCCACAACCTGGGGGGAGACTCAGAGGACTATACGCTGGGTCTCTGGTTCCAGGATACCACGCTCGACGGCTACGGGATCCACAACCGCTACTTCGGCAGCGTAGAACACGGCGCACAGTACGAGGGCGCGCACTGGCAAAATTTGAATGAGACAAACATCGTTGTGCGGCGCTGGGCCGATGACGTGGACGTCGATAAGGTCCGGGTGCGCATCATCAAGACGCCGCCGGAACCTGATTACGACAGCGATTGGCAGACCATCACCGCCGGCGAGACGCTCACCCTGACCCATAATCTCGGTGGGTTGGCCGGAAGGTACCGCGTCAGCCTGGAATACCAGGATACCAGTGGATTGCCCAACAGTTTTGGGCGCAACATGCTCTGGGCTGGGGGCGAAGCTGTCGGCAGTAACCACTTCGGTGGGCACTGGCAACGGTTGACGAACTCCACCGTCCAGGTCTACCGCCAACCTGGCGGCACCCGCGACACCGAGGTCCGGGTGCGCATCTGGACACCAAAGGTCATCTATCTCCCCCTGATCACCAGCGATTGATACGTTTCACGCTCTCAGACTGGAGAAGGAGGCAGGCGATGCGCAAGATCACGCTTATCGTAGTTACGTTCCTCATCCTGGGGTTAGGCTCCGGCGAAGCATCGTTGGCCGCCCGGATCAGCGATACCGGCAGCGTGACGGCGGGCGACGACGTGCTTATCTCCAGAGCTAGGTCCCTGCGGAGTATGTCCAGCGTGGCCTACAACGACGATCTGGACGAGTATCTGGTGGTCTGGTCAGACTATCGGGGCAGCAGCCTCTACGGCAACATCTATGGCCAGCTCGTCTCCAGCGACGGCGTCCCCAGAGGCGACAACTTTGTCATCCGTGACGAAGCCAGCCGCCACCTCTCTTTCCCCGACGTGGCCTACGATACCAACAACCAACGTTACCTCGTCGTCTGGGAGGATGACGACGAGAATGACGTGGAGGGAAAGTTGTTGGATCAGAACGGCAACGCCGTCAGCGTGACCTTCAACGTCTTGGATGGCGGTGATAGCGATCCCGCAGCCAAGCCAAGTGTGGCCTTCCATCAGCCCACCAGCACGTACTTCGTGGCTTACCGGCGGGGGACTTTGGGAAATTATGACATTGAGGGGAGGCGCGTCAGCGCCAATGGGTCGGTCTTTGCCACAGAGTACGCCATCTGCACGGAAACCGGCGATCAGACCAATCCTGACGTCAGCGTCAATCCGGCTGCCGGTGGCGATTTCCTCATCGTCTGGGAGGATGGGCGCGCCGCCGCAGATCGCATCTACGGCACCCTGCTCTACGACACTACCTGGTTCCTGGACGCTGAGTTCGTCGTCTCCGCGCACGCCACCGAGGCACGCACCGACCCGGCGGTCGCTTTCAGCCCCGATGCCGACGAGTGGCTGGTCGTCTTCGAGCGCGACGCCGGCGGCGACAGCCAGATCGTCGGGCGGCGGGTGACCAGCGCCGGGGCCGTGACCGGCGCCAATTTCGGTATCTGTAGCGATGCCGAGGATCAGACCGAGCCGGCCGTGGCGTACAATGCCAACAGCGCGCAATTCCTGGTGGCCTGGCGAGATGCGCGCAATAGCACAACCACGGATATCTACGGGCGGCGCGTGGCGTCGGGCGGCGGCACGGCGGGCGCCGTCTTCGCCATCAACACGGCGGCGGGCAACCAATTCGGTCCGGCGGTGGCGGCCTCACCAACCGCGCTGGGCTATCTGGTGCTCTTTACGAATCTTAGCGCGACATTCGTTGAGGACATTGTTGGGCAGCAGGTTAGCACGAGCGGCGCGTTGGCAGGACATGCTTTCACCGTCTCGGCGCCTCTGGGCAATCAGAAGCAACCGGCGATAGCCTACAACAGCACCGATGAGGAGTATCTCGTCGTCTGGCACGATCAACGAGATGGCGATCTGAACATTTACGGGCAACGGGTCGATCTGGACGGCAGCGTGCTGGGTCCCAGCTTTGCCATCTGCACCAAAGCCACTATCCAGCTCCGACCGGACGTGGCCTACAACCTGGATACGAACCAATACCTGGTGGTCTGGGAGGATCGCCGTGCCGACGCCGACATCTACGGACAGCGCGTCAACGCCGACGGCAGCCTGGATGGGGACGAAATCCCCATCGCCGGGGCCGGAACTACCGCCCGCCGCCGACCCAAAGTCGCCTTCAACCCCATCAGCGGTGAATACCTGGTGGTCTACGTCTACGAAGAAGAGAACAACAACATCCGTGGACGTCGTGTGCCGGCTGCGGGCAATCCCACCACGACTGTGATCAACATCGCCACCGGCACGAGTGACCAGAACTACCCCGACGTGGCCTGTCGGGCCAGAGAACCCGGCGGCGGTGGCTATCTCGTCGTCTGGCGCGACACCGACGGCGGGCAGCGCGACATCAAGGGCCAGCGACTCAACCAGAACGGGGCCCTGCTGGAGGATGAGCTCGATATCTGCGTCGAGGCCAGCAGCCAGTGGTCGCCGGCCGTCGCCTACAGTCCGGGTGACGACCGCTATCTCGTCGTCTGGCCCGACGACCGGGACAGTGCCACGCAGGGTCGTAACGTCTACGGGCGGCCGGTGGGCGGCGCGGGCGCGCTCTACGATGAGATCGCCATCTCCACCGCCGATGACGACCAGGCGCCGGTCGCCGTGACCTATGGCAGCGGCTCCGCGAGCTACCTCGTCGCCTGGGAGGACGGGCGCAATGCCGACGCCGACCTCTACGGGCAGCGCATAAGCGGTGTCGGTGAGCTGGTCGCCACCCAGGCCGATACCAACGACCTGCTTTACAGCGGTTCCGGCGCGCAGGAATCCCCTGCCCTGGCCTGGGGCGGCGATGAGGAGCGGGGCCTGCTCGCCTGGGAGGACGGTCGCAACGGCGCCAGCTATCACATGTACGGCCTGCAATTGAACGCGGCCTCCATATCCGAGGACGAGGACGACGATGTCTACCTTTACCTGCCACTGCTGGCACGGAACAGGTAATCCCCCCAGATCCCTATAGAACCTGAGTTTACCACCCCGGCAGACGACCGAAGAGCCTATCGGTCGTCTGCTTTTTTTATGTTCTCAACAACCCGAAATAACGATTAAAGTCGGATGTTTTCCATCCTTTTTCAGGTCAGCCAACACAAGACTTTGGTGAAAAAAGCCTGTTTACCGCAGAGAGCGCCAAGATAAAATTAATAGTTTGTTTAACTATTTTTATATTTCTCCGGATCTCATGATAAAAAGTTATAGCAAACCTAAGAATCTCTGTGCCCTCTGCGTGCTCTGTGGTTAACCAACCCAACGTTCGCAAAAAATGTAAAAAGGGCTAAAATGAAAGCTGTGAGCGCACCCGCCACTCAGCCAAACACAGACGGCGAACTAAGCAGAGGGCCATTCAAATGGGCAGCCTTCGTATCCGCCTTTTCGGCACACTGGAAGTATGCCTGGGGGATGACATCCGCCCCCAGCCGCTCACGCCGCTGGCGCGCTCGCTTTTTGCATATTTGATCTACCACCACGACCGTTTCATCCCGCGCCACCGACTCCTCGGCATCTTCTGGGGCGATCGTGCTGAGGAGCAGGGCCGCCGCGCACTCTCCCATACGCTCTGGCAGATCCGTCAGGGTGGAACCGAATTGGATAAACTCCTGATCCCCGAAGCAGATGCCGTCTGCTTTCGGCTGCTGGAGCAGGATGTCCTGGACGTTGAGAGATTCGAGACGCTCTGCAAGCCAGCGTCAATATCAGCACCTCTGACAGAAAGAATCCACCAACTTGAGGAAGCGGTCGCCGTCTATCGGGCCGATTTTCTAGAGGATATCTACGACGACTGGGTACTCCTGGAACGCGAACGGCTGCGCGAACGTTACCTCCAGTGCCTGGAAACGCTGACGACGCTTCACAAACGCCGGGGCGCCTACAATCTGGCGCTGGACACAGCGCACCGCCTGATCGCGGCAGACCCGCTGCGCGAAGCTACGCACCGCGAGGTGATGCGCCTCTATCATCTACTGGGACGCCCCCGCGCGGCGCTACAACAGTTCCAGACCCTGTGCAAAACTCTGGCGGACGAGTTGAACGCCCAACCCACGACCACAACCCAGTCCCT
>CAYVKR010000233.1:0-5108 GCA_964452025.1 uncultured Anaerolineales bacterium | reverse complement strand
TGTGAAATCTGTGGTTAAACTTTCAGTCTGATCATGCGAAGTCCAAAAGAGCCAAGCGACTTCACCTCGACAAGCGTGATGAATCGCTCGGCGCCGTCCACCTCGACGCACTGGGCTACGTGCATCCGCAGCGCAGCGGAAAGGAACGCCGGATTGGCGATGGCCGACGTGCTGTAAACCGCATGGATGTCAAAGGTACGGTGCAGGTGCTCGCCAAGCCCCTCTTCGAAGAGACGCAGCACCAGGCGGATCGGGGGATTTAATTCGCGGGCGCGCAGCACGGTCTCCAGGTTCGTCATATCGTCCTCAGTGCAGGCGACCAGGGCCGCCGCACCCTCAACGCCAATCTCTGCCAGCGCCGTGCGCTGCCGAAAGTCCGCATAGTGCACCGAGACGCCGGCCTCCTCCAAACGTCTGGCCAGACGATTAGGCGCAAAATCGACCGCGATAACGGGACAGCTCATATCCCGCAGCCGCAAAACCACCCGATAACCGGTATGTCCCAGGCCACAGACGATGACTGGGCGCTCTTTGGTACCCCACCAGGTTTTGACCAGCAGGCCTTGACGCAACAGGCAATTGAGTCGACCAGAGTCTGCAAAGACAAAGAGGTCGTCACCAGGCTGTAAAACCAGGTCCGGCGGCGGCTCCAGTTGCAGACATCCCTCGCGACGCAGGAAGACGACGGTGATGTCCTCGGTTTCGCCCACCTCTTTCAAGGTGCGCTCCAGCAGCGGCGAATGCTCATCCAGCGGCACGCGCGCCAAGACGTAGCGCTGCCAGCCCATCTGAAACGTCTTGATGATCTCCACGCCGAGCGCGGCGTGAGCGAAGTTGACCGCAGCCAGCGCCGACCGGCTGATGACGGCATCGACGTCGAAGCTCTTGCGGATGGCATCAACGATCTCGTCCTCAAAGAAGCGCAGTACCACGCGCGCGCCCGGGTTGACCGTCTGCACGTGGAAGGCGGTCTCTATGTTAGCCAAATCTTGATCGGTGCAGATAACCACGGTTCTCGCCCGCGCCATGCCAGCTTCCATGAGCACATCTTCATCGCGCACATCGCCCAGGATCACCGGCATGCCCCGGTCGATCAGATCATCGACCAAAGATGAGGACACATCATTGATACCCACAACCGGCATCTGGAAAGCGATCAGCTGATTCGCCAACCGGTAGCCCACACGCCCCAGCCCGCAGACCAGAATGTGATCGTCGATGGTCGAGGCCAGGGCCGCCTGCCACGCCTGTCCCCGGTCCGCGCGGACAAAGAAGACGCGGAGCACGTCAATGACGTTGACGCCCAGGAGCAGTATGAGCGGCAGCCCGACCAACGGGACGATGACAAAGAAAGCGTCCAGCGGCGGCGGCGCGGGCACGTCGTGATCTAGTTGCAGGATACGAATCACCAGAAGCAGCGCCTGCACGTACGTCAGCGAGCCAGGGCCATAGATGCGGTGATAGACCAGTAGATAGATCTGCGCCGTGATCGCCAGTCCGACCGCCATCACGGTGGCAATCCACCAGGGAAAGAGACGCGCGAAGACCTGCACGTCCTGGGCAACCTTGTCCAGCCAACGGCGCCGCTCTGCCTTCCGGGCTTCAAACATGCTTAGTTCTGGAAGTGCGTCCCAAAGTCTCGGGCTATCTCTTCCATCCGCCGCCGGTTTAGACTCATGTCGGAGTAGCCCAGGCGGGAGGCGGAACGGTAGTGAATCACGTTGGCCGCCTCGTCGATGTAGAACTCCACGTCGTCAACAAAGCGAAACGTGGGCGTACGGAACTCCGCGTAGACGTACGTCGGCGTCGTCTCGATGATGCGCGTGCGCGGCATAGCTTCAACGATGGCGACAAGTCGATGGCGGGCTTCGGCTGTGGAATCGTCGTAGGACAGCGGCTCCATGCCGTGCTCGGCGTCGCCGCTCTGGGTGGAGACGCAGTTCGGCGACGCAGGACAGGGCGCCAGCCGGCCTCCATCCACACCCAGGTTGTCCGGGCGCTTGCTGATCAGCGCGACCAGCAGGAGCGCCAGGCCATAGAGCGGCAGCAGCGCCACCGGTAGCCAGATCCACCGTTTGGATTTCAACATCTATCCCCCCTTGAAGGACGGAGATTTGTTTGCGGCACTGAAAAATCCGCTGTTTGACGTATACTTTGTTCTCAAACTGTACATCAAAAAACGAGGTGGGCAAGCAGAAGCCAACGAAGCCACGTAAAAACGTTCTAACGTTGGAACGTTTTTAACGTTATCACTTTCAGTAGTAGCGCACTTTCTTGTAAAGGAGCCGCATGGAAAAGACAAGCCCTAACTTCATGACGCTGTTGGTACTGCGACATGGTAAATCCAGCTGGAAAGACCTCTCGCTGGATGATTACGACCGGCCGCTGAAGAAGCGCGGCAAGCGCGACGCCAAGCGCGTCGGCGCCTTTCTTCAGGAGCAGGGGCTCATCCCCGATCTGATCCTGACCTCCTCGGCAAAGCGCGCCCGTGGCACAGCCAAACGGGTCGCCAAAGGCGGCCAGTTCAAAGGAAAGGTCCCCATCAAGAGAGACCGGCAGCTCTACCACGCCGAGCCCGAGACCATCGTCGAGGTACTTCAGGGGATTGACACGGGGCACCAGCGTGTCATGATCGTCGGGCACAACCCCGGCCTGGAAGACCTACTGGAACTGCTGATCGGCGAGTGGTCTCGCATGCCCACAGCCGCGCTGGCCGAAATCCGGCTACCCATCGCCCGTTGGCGCGACCTCAACACCGAGACGCGAGGCGAGCTAGGGCATCTGTGGACGCCGGATATGCTTGAGTGAAATCAGGAGTCATAAGTCAGAAGTCACGAGTCAGCCAGATACGTGCTAAACGTCGCCTCTATCGGCGCCTACCAGCCTTCGCCCGGTTACGCCACGTACAGCGCCGCCAAGAGCTTCGTCCTCAACCATGGCGAGGCGCTCAACTACGAGCTGCGAGATACCAATGTCAGCTGCACCGTGCTCTCCCCCGGCGTCACCAAGACGGAGTTCTTCGACGTCAGCGGGCAGGCAGGCGCGCTCACGCGCTTCCAACGACTGACGATGATGGAGAGCGAAGAGGTGGCGCGCGTCGGCCTGCGGGCGATGTTCAAGCGCCGCGCCAGCGTCTTGCCCGGCCTCATCAACCGGATGCTGGCGCTGGGAAGTCAGCTGCTCCCCCGGCGGTTAGTCACCGCCGTCGCCCATCGCCTCATCGGGTGACGGGGATGTGCAGGCGGATCAACGCCGACTGAAACGGCAGCCCGTCCGGCGTGACGAACTGGACCGTCGCCGGGCGGAACCTCGTCGTCGCCTCGTCCAGGGCCACGGGCACGCTGACCAACGTCACGTCCTGAGGGGCGGCGTGCACGTGCGTCTCGCCTAGCACCGCGCCCTCGCTCTGCACCCGCACCGCGCCCTGGAGCATCTCGCCGTAGGGATTATCGACTTCCACCAGCACGCGCCCCACGCCGGCAGGCTCCAGCACATGGATGGAGCCGACGGGCCGCCAGAGACCCAGCCGCGTGTTCGTCTCCGAGGGGCAGAGGTGCACGTAGCGCGGCGCGTCGTCCAGCGTGAGGTCCAGTCCGGTCTCGCCGACGGCGACCGTCTCGCTCTCGCCCAGCATCTCCACCACCGCCACCGTCTCGCAGAGCAGAGGCAGCGTCACGGTCTGCGCCTCCTCCCGCACCGTCCAGGCGGCCAAGGCGACCCGCTCGCCGTCGTAGAAGAGCAGCACGTAGTCGCGGGGATCGGCTAAAGGGATGCGGCGCTGAAACGCGAAGCCGGCCAGCGTCTGGTTGAGCACCTGCGCCGCTTCAAACGAAACCTTGGGCTGCAGATCCGCCCGCACCAGCCCGAAGTTGTGTTCAACGTTGCGGGAATCGGTGCCGTCATTGCGCCAGTCGTACCAGATACTCAGATCGACGTCCTCCGCCAGGTGCGAGAGCCACTGGCGCACGACGTAGCGGGCCTGCTGCTCCTCGGTCGGCCCGCCCTCGACGGTGGAGTAGCCCCACTCTCCCGCGATGATGGGGATCTCGCGCTCCGGGCTGACGCGATCCAGGATGCCCCGCAGACGCGCGTAATCCTCCCAGACGCTCTCCGGGTGCTCGTGACGGTAGGGGTGCACGGTGACGGCGTCGAGCTTGTTGAAAAGCCCCCCGTCGGCCAGCGTCTCCAAGTAGGGCCAGGGAAAGCCCGCCGTCGCTGGCCCGACGATCCAGGCCGAGGGGTCCTCGCGCCGGATGGCGGTGATGACTTGGAAAGCGAGGTCGGCGTAGTTGAGGGGATCAGGCGGCGCGTGCCAGAACTTCTCCAGGTTCGGCTCGTTCCAGATCTCCCAGAGAATGCCCTGACCGCGATAGTGCGCCGCCGCCGCTGCTGCAAAACGCGCGAAGGCGGGCCGCCCTTCCTCGAGGTGGTGCGCGTTACCGCCGCCGTAAAGATCGTTGCCGTAATCCAGGATAAAGATGATGCGGATGTCGCGCGCCGCCATATCCTCCACCAGCACGTCGTAGGCGGAAAAGTCGTAGCGCCCCTTGACCTCCCGCTCAATCTGGTGCCAGAAGAGGTCCATGCGCACGAAACGGAAGCCACCCGCCTCCATGAGATCCAGTTCACCGGAATCGGCCTGGGTAAAGTGGATGTTGATCCCGAAGGGCGCGGGGATGGCCCGCGAGAAGTGCAAGCCAGAGAGCGAAGGATCGGCGGTCTGCGCGACCGTGGGCGACGGCCTCACGGTCGTGGTCGCCGTGACGGTCGCCGTCGGCGCCGTCAGAAAGCCCAGCGAGACCGTCGGCACGGGCGTCGGTGACGAGGTCGGGCGCGGCGTGACCGTCGCCGTGGGGGTGTGCGTCGGGCGAGCAGTCGGCGTGAGTGTAGCTGGGGCACCCGGTGTGGGCGCAACCTCCCCGGCGGACGAAACGGCGCAGCCGCTGAGCAACAGGAGCAGGAGCATCGCCAGCCAGCGGAGACAGATGTCACGTGATTGGCTCATGCCGCTATTATACCCGATCCGCCGGTGAAACAACTCCCCGGCGTTGAAGGACAAACGAAGCAGTTCCAGGGTCGCTCAAACGCCATAGGCAGCTTCCCATCAT
>CAYVKR010000232.1:0-5137 GCA_964452025.1 uncultured Anaerolineales bacterium | reverse complement strand
CTAAGAGGCTAACTGATCCAGCAACGTTTGCACGGTCACGATAGGAATGCCGGCATAGGCATCCAAGGCCAGAAGATGGCGGTCACCGCTGATGATGAGATCTGCTTCGGCTTCGATCGCGCAGATCAAAAAGATCTCAGCGGTGGGATCGTCAGGGATAGCAGCATCCATCGTGATCTCGCCTGGCACCATCAAGGTGTCATGCTGTAACAGATCTAATAGGGTGTCAGTATCCTCAGGGGTGAGGTGATATTTGTCGCGGAGTTTGGGGTAGGCCAGGACACGTTGCACTTCCGCCAGGATCGCGGGAGAGCAGCAGAGGAGGAAACGTTGTTCGTGCCAGGCATCAACGACACGTGCAGGAGGACCGTGTTTGGAGAGCAAACTGCTCACGAAGACGTGGGTATCAAGAACGATCTTCAGCATGCGCAGTCCTTACCGCAGCTACAGCCTCCTCTACGTCGGCTTGGATTTCATCCTCAGACACATCGGGCAAACGCTCGCGCAGATGGGTAAGGTTCTCAAAACGCGTTTCCCGCTCGGCGATCAAGCGTTGATAGAGTTCTGGGGGAATCATAGCCGCCATGGGCTTGCCAAAGCGCTCAATAACGACAACGTCGCCACCATAGCCCACACGCCCCAGCAGATCGGCAAACTGGGCGCGAGCGTCACGGGCTCCGATACGTTTCTCTGTCATAGCAACTCCTTTCACCAAAGTAAACAAAGACTCTGCTGAAAAAAGCCTGTTTACCGCAGAGATCACAGAGAACGCCGAGAGAAAATTAACTCTATGTTCAACTATTTTCACACTTAACCGGATTTAATGGTGAAAATTACAGCAAAAATTAAAATCTCTGCGCCCTTTGCGTGCTCTGCGGTTGGATTGACCTTTTTGCAGTAAAGCCAACAAAGTATAGTTGAATATTAACGGAGTGTCAACTGTATACATAATGTACACAATCATGCGATCCGTAGGAGGATACTGAACATGCAACACTTCAAAGCCCATCGCCTGCACTTCGTCACCGAGGTGCAGACAACGGTAGAACTCAACGAACACCAGGGCTCGGCTCTGCGCGGTGCCTTTTACCATGCATTGCGCCGTAAATTCTGTCACTTCAGCCACGACCGCGAGATGCACTGCGAGCATTGCAGCCTCGTAACGACCTGTCCGGTCGCAACGCTGGTCAGCACGCTGGATCCCGGACACCGGCGGGGGCGGAATCGTCCCCGACCCTATACCATCCAGCCGCCGCTGCCGGGCAGTGGTCATCCCTGGGAATGGAATGATGGTCGCGTGACCTTCCGTTATGAGCCCCGAGAGACACTGTCCTTTGGCCTCACGCTCTACGGAGAGGCACTAACGTTGCTGCCCTACGTTGTTCTGTCAACAACGGAATTTGAAAAGGGCGGATTGGGGCGCCGCTTAGAACAGCCAGATGGACGCTGGCGCCGGGGAACCATACGAGTTCGGGAGGTCTGGACCGACAACCCGCTCACAGACCAACGTCAACCCGTGATCCGAAAAGACAGCCGCCAGGTAGAAGTCCCAGATATTCCGGTGACGCATCCGCAGGTGTTAGAGAGCGCACGAAGCGACACGACAAGCGGAGAGCTAGAGATACACCTTCTCACCCCCACCCGGCTGATCGAGCACGGACACCTGCTCAAACCGGAGACGTTCCGCTTCAAACCCTTCTTCCAACGCTTGCTGGAACGGCTGGAGGCGCTGAGTGAACAGTTTTCCGACACCCCCTTAGATGTTGATTTCCCATCGCTCCTAAAACAAGCCCAGGCCGTGCGGGTACTTGATAATCACCTGACCTGGGAGGAAGTTCGCAGCTACTCCACGCGCCGTCATCGGGCGTCGCATCGGGGCGGGCTCGTGGGTCGGGTGACGCTGCAGGCGGAGGACTGGACGCCGTTTCTGCCCTGGATCATCTGGGGCCAGTTCACACACGTGGGCAAGAGCACGGTCAAAGGCAACGGCCTATACAGACTAGAGAATATCTGACTGACCAGCACAAGGAGTTGTTATGACGCGCCAACGGGTTCTTTTCGTCGAAGGCTACGGCACCTTCGTGGGACGCCACAGCCAGCGACTTTACGTCAAGCAGAAGGGTAAGATCGTCGAGGAAGCACCGGTGCTCTTCCTGGAACAGGTACTGATCTCCGGCCGGGCTGTTACCATCTCCAGCGACGCCCTGGCACTCTGCTCGGGACAGGGCATTCCGGTGCATTACCTCTCCTGGAAAGGCACGCCATACGCAGCGGTCTATGCCGCCGGTCTAGGTGGCACCGTCAAAACGCGCCGAGCGCAATATGGAGCCTACGAGGACAAACGTGGAATTGCCCTGGCGTCGGCCTTCGCCAAAGGCAAGCTGCTCAATCAGAGCCAATTGCTTAAATACCTGGCCAAATCGCGGAAAAAGAAGGAGCCAGATGTGTACCAGACACTGCGCGAAGCTGCCGAAACTGTGGAAAACCATGCCCGCGAGTTCAAGGCCTGGCGTGCCATGGCACGAAAGCAAGGTCTCGATGAGGTACGTGCGCACCTGCTCTCCATAGAAGGACGGGCAGCGCGGTACTATTGGGAAGGACTCCAGGCCGTCGTGCCGGATGCATTAGGTTGGCCGGGGCGGCGGGGACGCGGCGCCCGTGATCCCGTCAACAGCGCGCTGAATTACGGGTACGGTGTGCTCTACGGTCAGGTCGAGCGTGCGGTGCTGCTTGCTGGCCTGGATCCCTACGCGGGCTTCATCCACGTGGACCGACCGGGCAAGCCCAGTCTGGTGCTCGATTTGATCGAGGAGTTTCGGGCGCCCGTGGTCGACCGCGCGGTTTGGGGCATGATCGGCCTCAATATGGACCTGACGGTGGATGAAGAAGGTTGGCTCAGCCGCAAGAGCCGCCGCGCCATCGCCGAGCGCGTCCTCGACCGGTTGGAGGAGAGCACCGAACGCTACGAGCGCAAGCGGCAGAAACTGCGTTGGATTCTGCAAACTCAGGCTCGACACATCGCGACCTACGTCCGTGGGGATCGGGCGACGTACAAACCCTTTGTGTCGGGATGGTAGAAGAGGAGTATCAACATGCGCCTTCTGGTCGTCTATGACATCTCACACGACGGCACGCGGACGAAAATCGCCGATATCTGCCAGGACTATGGGCTGGACCGCATCCAATACAGCGCCTTTCTGGGCGATTTGAGCCGGGTTCATCAGGAAGAGTTGATGGAGAAAGTCGCCGACAAACTGGGCAAACGTGAGGGTAAAATCTATCTCTATCCCATTTGTGGGAAGGACTGGCAGAACAAGATCGAGATTAAGAATGGAGAATAGAGAATTGAGAATGAGGAATAAAGAATGGAAGAAACCACCTTCATCATTCCTCATTCTGCATTCATCATTCTGTATTCATCATTTCCTCCGAGGTAGCTATGTTATCTTTGAACGTCAGTGACTTACGGCAATACACTTACTGCCCGCGCATTGTTTACTATCGCTACTGCCTGCCTTCAATCCGGCCCATCACCTACAAAATGGAGGCCGGCAAAGCGGCCCAGGACGGGGAGGAGGATCGCGAGCAACGACGCAGCCTGCGCGTCTACGGGCTAACCGACGGCGAGCGCACGTTCAACGTCTGGCTGGAGAGCGCCGTCCTGGAGATACGCGGCAAGGTAGATATGGTCATCCGGTGTGCCGATGAGATCATACCGGTCGAATATAAGAACTCCCCCGGACGGGGTGGAAAACACGTTGACATCCAGGTGGGCGCCTATGGACTGCTGCTGGAAGAGAAGACCGGCCTGCCGGCCCGGCGCGGCTTCATCTACTATATCCCGGAGCGCCGCTCACACCTCATCCCCCTGGAAGCTGCCCTGAAGGCCAATGTCCGACACACGATGAAGGAGATCCGTGCCATGATACAGGCCGAGCGGATGCCGGCCCCAACGCCAGCGCGGGCCAGGTGTGGCATCTGCGAATTTCGCCGTTTCTGCAACGACGTAGTATAATGGTGTTGGATGCTGGATGCGGGTGACGACCGGGCCGGTTTCGCAAACCTCGGGGGTTTTGACGCAAAAACTGGTTTGCGAAAGGCCGATTTGACAAGTGGGGCATCATGCCCTATAGTACCTTAACAGAGGCCCATTTGTGGGGGAAGAAGCCCAAAACACGGGCGAAATCTCCATATAAGTGGGAAAAATAGGTGGGGTTTCAACCACCACGATCCGTTCGAGGATACTGAAAGGTAAAAGTCTACGGTCCAGCCTGGCCACTCCTGCACGGTTTCAACCACCACGATCCGTTCGAGGATACTGAAAGAACATACCGATACTTGTCCAACATGTCTTTCTCACTGTTTCAACCACCACGATCCGTTCGAGGATACTGAAAGTGCTCATGATGATTGAGTGGGGCAACCTGGACAGCCAGTTTCAACCACCACGATCCGTTCGAGGATACTGAAAGACCCACCGACTAACCGCCAGTGACCCGCCGCGCGTAACAGGTTTCAACCACCACGATCCGTTCGAGGATACTGAAAGTTGGGCTCGGCCTGCATCTCGTGGTCGTCTGGTCGTGTTTCAACCACCACGATCCGTTCGAGGATACTGAAAGAACAACTGACCGCTGCTCTCAAGTACTGGCTCTCGGGTTTCAACCACCACGATCCGTTCGAGGATACTGAAAGCGTACCATCCGACCAGCCCGTCAAGCGGGCATGTATGTTTCAACCACCACGATCCGTTCGAGGATACTGAAAGATGGTTTAGGTTGTGTTTACGAGACGTTGTGCTTGTAGTTTCAACCACCACGATCCGTTCGAGGATACTGAAAGCAGCTGGACATGGCTCTGAGGAGTGCGTTGTACTCAGTTTCAACCACCACGATCCGTTCGAGGATACTGAAAGCCAATGGTGTGGAAAGCTACACCGGAGCAGAAGCCTGTTTCAACCACCACGATCCGTTCGAGGATACTGAAAGAGGCCGAATACTCCTTTATGGAGAGCAACGATGTGGGTTTCAACCACCACGATCCGTTCGAGGATACTGAAAGATTATAGCGGCGATTGGGAACGTAGCCAACCAGCGCGTTTCAACCACCACGATCCGTTCGAGGATACTGAAAGATT
>CAYVKR010000231.1:0-5181 GCA_964452025.1 uncultured Anaerolineales bacterium | reverse complement strand
CCCACGGCGACGGCGCCGCTCCCCGACGTGACGCGGTAGTCGGCGTTGGTGATGGTCTCCGTCGCCGTGACGGTGAAGGTGCGCGTCAACACGCCATCGGTCGCCAGCGCCGCCGCCTGCGTCCAGCTGATGGTGGTGCCGTTGCTCAGGGTGCCACCGTCCGAGGCGCGGAGGTAGGTCGCGTTGGCGGGCAGCGTGTCGGTGATGAGCAGGTCGCCCGCCGAAATGCCGGTGTTGGTGACGGTGAGCGTGTAGGTGATGGGCGCGGCGATGTCCGCCACGTCCGGCCCGCGCTTGGTGAGCTGCAGCGCGCTGGTCTCGTCGGCGCCCAGATCCGGTGCGTAAGCCGAGTGTGGCTCGTCGTCAATATCGGGCCAGGCCGGGGTGATGGGCACGCCCGCGTCGACGGCGGGCGAGGTCAGGCCGATGTGGTAATCGCCGCCGGCCGGGTCGACGAAGGCCGGATCACCCGTGAGCGCGCCGGTGACGTTGATCGTACCCGCGCCACCAGTTTTGGCGCCGATATCGAACCACAGCACCCCGTCAACGTCTATTGTGACACCGGTATCGGCGTAAAAGCCCGTGGTCTGGCTGGCGATGATGGTGTTGGTCAGCCTGACGGTGCCGCTCTCGACGTAGACGCCGGTGTCATCGTTGTCCACCACGGTGGTATGATAGAGCTCAGCCGGGGCGTTCTGAAAGTAAAGCCCGTCGCCGTTAGCGCCGGCTACGTTATCCACGAAGATGTTAGAAGCGGCGACAAGATGCGAGACGTTGAGGACGTGCAAGCCACCGCCATTGTTGACAGCGGTATTGGAGATGACGCGGTTGCCAATCAAGACGGCGCCCTCGCCGTAGACCAGGACGCCACCGCCGTTGTCAGTCGCCTGGTTCTCGATAACAACGTTGCGGCTCAGCGTAGGCGTCGCATTGATGACGTAGATCCCCGCGCCGATGTTGGCCTGACCGCCCGTGATGCGCAGGCCCTCAACGGTGGGCGTGATGTCGCCGGTGATGAGCACCACCCGCCCCGCGCCCTGGGCGTCCAGCGTCGTGGGGTACTGCACCGGGTCCCACGCCGTAAAGTCTGCGCTGTAGCCGCCGCGCAAGGTCAGCGTCTTCTCAAGATAGGCCACTTGATCCGTGCCACCGTACGTTTCGACGCCTTCACACGTCCCGGCGATCTGGACGACGTCATGGACATCGCCGCTGGCGTCCACCGCAGCCTGCACCGTGTCGTAGCGCTGACCGTTGAGCTGCACCAGGCAGGTGCGGTACTCGTCGGCGCCCAGGTCCGGCGCGGCGCCCGCCGGACGCACCTCTCCGTCGATGTCGAAGGGGACGTCCGCGTCGACGCCCCGGTCGATGGCCTCAGAGGTGGAGCCGATGTGGTAGTCGCCGCCCGCCGGGTCGACGAAGGCCGGGTCGCCGGGGTACGAATTCAAAATACTCACCCCACCTAGCACATCGGACATGTTGTTCCACCAAAGCACACCATTGAGGCTCACCGCACCAGAGACTTCTTCAACACCGATACTCTGATTGGCAATGATGCTGTTGATCAGCTCAACGGTGGCGTTCTCGCCCCGCACGCCAACGCCATCACCGCCGGTGTTGTTCGCCACCGTAGTGTGCAGGAACGTCGCCGTGGTGTCGTCCACCTCCACGCCGGGCGCATAGCCGTTGGCGTCTTGAATATGGTTGTTGGCGATCAGGGTGTTGGTCAATGTAGCCGCCCCCGTGAGGTCCCGAAGCCAGAAGACGGAATGGGCGTAATCTGGCGATCCTCCGGTTTGCAAACCGAGGTTGTCCAGGATGTGCGTGTTGGTCGCGTCGAAATCGTGGACGCTGCGGATGAGCGCCGCTGCGCCCCAGTTAGCCTCGTTGCCCTGGAAGCGGTTGTCGTCCAACGCCAGATTGAGATCGTTATCGCTGCCGGGATCATAGGCATAGAGACCGCCGCCGTCCCAGTTGGACGTGTTGGAGAGGAAGGCGCTGTGGGTCAGCGTGACGTGTCCACTGTTGCGGAGGAAAAGCCCACCGCCACCCTCGTTCCCCCCGGCGCCCGTCACGGCGTTCTCCTGGAACGTGGTACCGTCGATACGGGCAATGTTGTTCGTCCAGAGCGCCAGACCGCCGCCGCTATTGCCGGTGCTGTTACTGATGACGGTGCTGTCCAGGATGGTCAACGTGCTGTTTTGCGCGTGGAGCGCGCCGCCGAAGTGAGCCGTAGTACAGTCGGTGATGGTGACGTGGGTCAGCGTGAGCGTCGAGCCGGCAACGTATACGCCCCCTCCCTCGCCACCAGAGCCGGTAGTCCGCCCGCCGGTGAGCCGCAGATCCTCAACGGTGACGGTGACGCCGCTGCCCACGTAGAGCACGCGCCCCTGCTCCTGCGCGTCGAGTGTGGTGGGATAGGAGATGGGATTGGCGACGCCCAGCGTGTAGGGATAGCCGCCACGCAGCGTCAGTGTCTTGCTGAGATAGCCCACCTGCGAGCGTCCGGTCCGCTGGGTAACGGTGTCGCACGTGCCCGCAATCTTGATCAGGTCATCCACCGAAGCGGCGTCGATGGCGTCCTGGACGACGTGGTAGTCCCCGCTCTGCCCCTCGATGCCCGCCCAGCAGGTGCGCACAATGGTCACCGGCAGCGTGGCGGTGAGCACACCGGCGCTGTTGGTCGCCCTGACCGAGGCCGTGTAGACCGTCTGCGGCTCATAGGTCGTGTAGACGTGGGTGCGCTCCACCGAGGGTGGCACGGTGAGCGTCGGATAGGTGGTCGTCGTCAGAGGGCTGCCGTCACCAAAGTCCCACGTGTAGCGCACGTTGGTGCCGGCGGCGAGCGTCGTGGTCAGCACGACAGGCCGCTGATGACGCCCCGGCGCATCGCTGGTCAGCGTCAACCCGGAAAGCGGCTCGTCTTCAACCGTCACCGAGGTGGTCGCCGTCTCAGGTGGATTAGCGAAGTTGGTGCCGGTAACGACCACCGTGTAGGTGCCGGTCTGCGGATAGGTGTGACTGACATTCACGGATGCCGGGCCATCGGGGGAGCCAATGGTCGTCGTCACGCCATCCCCAAAATTCCAGAGAAGCGTCACACCGGTGCCGCTCGTCAACGAGGCTGTCAGCGTCGTCGCATGGCTCAACTCCGTCGGGCCGTCTTGGTCCGCGACCAGCTTCTGGATGGGAACATCGGTCACGGTGAGAGTATCGGTCTCTGTAAAAGCACTCACGGGATTGTGGATATGCACCGTCGCCGTGTAGACGCCGATGTCCTGGTAGACGTGCGTCTGCACGTTCTCCGTTGGCGGGGAGGGAGCCTCGGTCGCGCCCTCACCGTCGCCAAAATCCCAGTCGTAGGTCACCTGCGTGCCCGCGTCGCTGGTTGCCGTCAACGTCGTCGCCGTGCCCCAGACGGTACGGGGGTCGACCTTCATCCTGGCATTGGAGATGGGCACCACCACCGTGATCTCGGCAGTGTCGCTTACCAGCGTGCCGAGGTTATTGTCCGCTGTGACAGTCACGACGCGCGTGCCCGGCTGACCCCACTTGAACGTCTCTGTGATCGTGCTCTGCGCGCGAGCATAGGGACCCATCGTGCCCAGGTCGCTTTGCCACGTGTAAGTGATAGAGGGTGAAGCGTTCTCCGGGCTAACCGTCGCCGTCAAAACGGTATCGACATCCGTGGCGGCGTACTGTGGGCCCCTGATGGTGACCGCCTGAACCGGAATGGATTCCAGCGTCGTTGTGACGACGGCCTGGTTGTCAGCAGGCTCGTGATCCGACTCACGATTCTCAAGCCGGGCCGTATTCGTGATCACGGGAACACCGGTTGCCGTCTCACCCGCGCCAAAATAGGCGCCGGTTCCCACCTCCGCCGGCAGCTGGAACGAGAGCGTGCGATCGGGCGGCAACGGGGCGGCCTCCGTACCCACCTGACAGGTCACCGTCTGCACGCCACTACAGGTCACCTGGGGATGGACGGTCACGCTGATCAAACTGGGCGACGTAAGAGTGTAACTGCTCATGAAGACGCGATATTGGAGATACGGATTGGGCATCAGATCCAGCGCAAAGGAAGGGCGCTCGGAACTGGCGTCGTCGGTTGCGGTCAAGGCGTTCACACGGCTTTCATCCATGCCCACAAACGGTTCGGCATCGCAGGCCGGATCGTCACAGGTACGGACCTGGAGCGCGACCTGTGTCGCGCCGCGCAGGTAGTGATTGCGGATCTCGTCTGCGCTGAGGGCGCGGGCGAAGACCGCCACCTCGTCCAAGCGACCGTGGAAATAGGGCGCGCCGGCGGGTTTCCGCCCCAGCCACGTAAGTTCGCCAAGCACGTCCTGAGGATCGGGGGTCATCGGCCCCGCGCTGAGCCGGTCCCCGTTGAGCCAGATGGTCCCCTCATCGCCCGCTACGGTCACCGCCAGGTGCACCCAGGCGCCGACGGGCAACGATGGCCCCTCGACGACGTCCTCGACGCCATCACGGCGGGCCACGAAGCGCAGATTGCCGTTGGTCCCTTGCGGCGAGAGATAGAAGCGGTTGCCCTGGTCTCGCCCAAGATTGAAGATGTGCTGGCCCAGATCACCGCCGTTCCAATAGACCCAGGCGACAAAGGTGAAATCCTTGGCATCGGGGAAGTAGTCCGGCAGGTCCACGGTGTCATCGACACCGTCGAAGTGTAGCGCGCCATTGAAGAGACCGAGGATCGCCTGGGGACAGGTGTTGCCGTCACAGCTCGCGTCATTGGCGCTGCCAGAGGCGTCCAGGAAACTGGTAGTACCATCCGGCTCATCCAAGTGCAACAACATCAGATTGTCCGTCATGGTCACGGCGCCGGTGACGCCGGTAGGATAGGCGTCTTTACCCTGATTATCGGGCAGCGGCTCCCCGCTGATGCGTCCGGGCAACCACTGCAAGGCGCCCCAGAGGCCCAGACCCAACGTTTCTGTGAAGACCTGGGAGTCAAAGACCGCGGCCTCTTCCGGCGCCTGCTGCGCATGCTGGAAGTGAACGGCTTCTGGTGAGAGCACACGCTGGTAGATGGCGAACTCATCAACAATCCCTCTGAAATACTCCGGCGCCCAGGGAAGAGAACCTACGAAGAAATTCCCGCTACCTGCATAATGGGCGTTGGCGACGTCCTGGGCCACGGCGACGCCGTCGCGGTAGATGGTG
>CAYVKR010000230.1:0-5197 GCA_964452025.1 uncultured Anaerolineales bacterium | reverse complement strand
ATGATGGGAAGCCGCCTATGGCGTTTGAGCCACTCTGGAACTGCTTCGTTTGCCCGCCTTCTCCAAAGCGGGGAAATTCCGCGAGTTATGCTATACTGACAGTTGAGAACAGGGTCGCAGCATCTTGAACACAGGAGGTGACCGGTGAATTGTGCGGAGGATGTGCGCGAACTCCCAACGCCAAATCGGAAGTGCGGCAACGCCGCATCGTCAGGCGCCATCGAAAACATGCTAGGCTCATCAATCTGCGTACTTCTCAACCTGAGGAGGCTAGACCCGTGAAGAAGTGGAATCTACGCTTGGGGATAAGTCTGCTTTTGTTAGGGATCACGCTGTCCTGTGTGTTGCTTGCACCGGAAGAGCCCACAATGACTCCGGCAGATACGGAGCCGGACACAGAGCCGGGTACTGATGTCACGGTGACGCTCACTGCAACGTCACCGCCGACCGAGACCGCAACGCCCGAAACCGACGATACCGGCAGTGCGGATGAGCCGCCGACCGAGACGCCGGAAGATTGTACGCTGGACGCAGATTTCGTCGAGGACGTGACCATTCCCGATGATACCGTGTTGGAACCGGGGGCTGGTTTCCGCAAGACGTGGCGGCTGCGTAACAGCGGCACCTGCAATTGGGAGCCGGGCACGCAGTTGATCTTCGTGGGCGGGGAAGCGCTGAGCGAACCTGACGGGGTGGTGGCGCCAGCGGCTGCGGTCGGATCGTCGGTGGACGTGAGCGTTGAGCTCACCGCGCCGTCGGCGCCGGGTACGTATCGCAGCGAGTGGCGCTTGCAGGCGCCGGACGGCACGCGCTTCGGCCCGACCATCTACGTGCAGATTCTGGTCCCGAAGGATGAGACGGCAACGCCTACGCTGACCGAGACGCCGGTTCCCGTCACCGTAACGCCGACGCCCGAAGAGACAGCGTGTGACATCGCCTACGATCCGGCCTTTGTCGCCACGGTCGACTATGCCAGCGTTTTGGGCTTTGAAATCGGCTGCCCCCAGGGCTCGGCTTATGAGACGTACGGCGCCGCCCAGATCTTCTGGGCCAACGTCGACGCGGTCAATCCCCATCAGCACTATCGCACGCTGATGATCTGGAACCGACCGTACAAACAGGGGGAGATCTATTATGTCACCGTCTCGGAGACGTCGCCGGTGCAGCCCTTCCACGCCGCCTACGATACCTGGGAGGAGGATATGCCGGAGACCCCGCCGGCCTGCGCCGGTATGACAGTGCCTGACGGCTACATCATGCCCATCCGGGGCTTCGGCAAGCTCTGGTGTGAACAGTCACTCTGGGACACCATCGGCTGGCCTCGCGAGCCGGAGACCGGGCTGAATTTTCTTGTCCAGCCGACGGAAGGTGGGCGCCTGATGCGCTTCGGCGATCCGCTGCTCAACACCTACGCCGTCGCATGGGATTACGACAGCAACGAGGCGTTGGTGCAGATGAATCCACCCGCACCCTAACGCCGGCTAGAGTGGCTAGACATGGCGCGTCTTGAAACGTAAGACGTGATGCGTGAGAATTTACGTTTCACGCATCACGTCTTACGCTCTATCTTACTGAAACATCTGTGCACGAGAAGGTCCTCAGCGGGCCCAGAGACCTTCTCGGTGCATTCAGTGTGGTCGATGTCCACTCAACCTCTCTCGCAGTTTGATGAATGCGTCGAGATCACCCTCGGCAAGCAGGCGCGCTTGCTCGGGCCAGGTGGACGTGTAGCGCACGCGAAGCCCGCTTTCCCGGAATAGGGTCCGGATCTCCTCCGACGTCAACGCTGCCAGCTGCTCGAAGAGCGCGATACCGGCGGCGTTGAGCATTTTTTCGCTCTTCGGCCCCAGGCCCCAGACCCGCTGGAGATCGTCCGGCGCCACCAACTTCCGCTCCTGCACCGGTTCCGGTTTGGCTGCGGTCGGCGGGCCAAACGCGACCGCCTCGGTCGGCGGTTTGGGCATCCGCCAGCGGTAGTCGTTCTGCATGGCCTGCTTGAAGTCCTCTTGAATGCCCGGCTTATTGTGGATCTCCCACTGATCGCCTGTCCAGCGGTAGAGCAGCACGCCCCGGATCTGTTGAGCATACGGGCGCATGTTCCAGCCATCGATCTCCTGGTAGACCTTGCGGACCCAGCCGATGTTGGCGTCGATCCACCCCTGCGACGCCGGATTATCGCACATGGGCGCGTTGTCCGGGCGGCAGACGTGGTTGGTCTCCGTGAGATAGACGGGTAAATCCTTCCACCTGTCGGGAATGCGCTCCATGAACTGTCGATAGGTCTGGAAATCGAAGTAGTGGTCGTTCATCATGGGATCGCCGAAAGTCTGCAGATGGGTGATGGCGTCCAGCGACGGTCCGTGCGTGTAGGCGTGCAGGATAAAGCCGTCCAGGGACTCGATGTTGTCCATCATTTTCTGGAAATAGTCCAGCGGGCGCCAGCGCACGTTCCCCAGCAGCGGCAGGGGCGACGAGTTGTAGGGGTCGACGGCGCCGGGGCAGACCACGGCGTTGGTCAGCACACCCTTGATGGCGGCGTAGATCTTGTTGAAGGCGTCCGCGTAGAACTCTGGCTTGATGTGCTCCTTGGGATGGTGCAGCCCGCCCGGATGCTCGCTGGGGTTGTTCTGCTCGTTGCTGATCTGGATGGTCCAGGCATAGTCATCCGGAGAGAGGTCGTCCCGCTTGAAGTAGAGCTCGACCCAGCGGGCGCACGCCTGCGCGAATTCATCGTAGTAGCGGGATTCCGGCAGCGTGCCGGCGGGATGGTAGCCGTGGTTTAGACGCACGATGACGCCATAGCCTTTCTCCATCCAATCCTGCACGCGGTTGCGGATGTCCTGGTTCAAGCTGACGTGTTGAGGCTGACGGGGTACCACCTCCGTGAAGAAGATCCAGCCCTTCTTGCCGCCGGCGTTGAAGAGATTGCGAATGGCATCGCGGGTGTAGTGGTCGTCGCTGAGCTGTGCGGCGTGCATGCCGAAGATGTGAGGTGAGAGGCCCCGATCCACCCAGGCATCGCGCGCGTGCACGCGCTCATCCTTTGCCTTGGGGCGCCGGACGTACCATGCGGCGACGTACCCTTCCCGTCGAGACGGCGTGCGGACCTTGATCCATGTCTCCTGTTCGCCCAACTTGTCCGCCGTGACCTGGGGATTCTCCAGGGAGTGTAACACCGTGCCGTGGGGCACCCACCAGACCTGGTCGTGATCCGTCCCCGGTCCACTGCGCAGGCGCAGCCCGTATTCCGGGCTTTCCACGACGACAAAGCGCACCGGCTCGCCAGACGGCGTCGGCTTCGGCTCGACCTCGGTCTTGATCTTGAGGTACCAGGCCGCTGTGTAGCCGCTTTGATCCTCCGGCGTCTGCACGCGCAGCCATTCGCCCTGTTCCCCAACCCTGCGCCGCACCTCCTCGGCGGGTTCCAGCGCCTTGAGCACCGTGCCGTCGGGCATCTCCGTGACGATGTCGTGATCAATGCTCGGCCCGCTCCGCAATTTGAGCGGCACCTCTGGGCTTTCCACCATCAGCAACAACGTCGGTGTCGGTTTCTCCTTTTCCGGCAGCCGCAGATACCAGGCCGCCGTGTAACCGCGTTCCCCATCCGGCATTTGGACGTGGAGCCATTCGTCGTATGATCCGACTTTACGGCGCACGACGAGATCTGGCTCCAGCGCCTTGAGCACCGTGCCGTGGGGTATCTCGGCGACAATATCGTGATCCGTTCCCGGTCCCCGGCGCAGTTTCAGCGGGATCTCGGGACTCTTGACGACGACGGAGAGCGTTGGTTCCGGCTGCTCTTCCTCCGGCAATTGCAGATACCAGGCCGCGACGTACCCGTTCTCGCCGTTGGGCAGACGGACCCACAGCCACTGACCGTGCTGGCCCATCTTTTTAAGCGTGATGTCCACCTTTTCCAGCGAGCCCAGGATGGCTTCGTGATCGACGCGCCCCATCTGCTCGCTGCCTACGTAGGGTGCTGATCGTATGTTCAGGTAACCGACCTCCGGGCTGTGCACCTGTATCTTCATGAACGGTTCGTCGGGCGGCTCCGGTTGTGTGCCTCCGCCGGAAAAAGGCTGCAGATAGGGACGTGGATTGATAATATCGTAGGGGAAGTGGGTCTCGCCGCCCTCTGTGGCGCCCTCTTTCTTGAGCGTGAGGTGCAAATGTGCGCCGAAGGAGTTGCCCGTGTTGCCGCCTAACCCGACGAGCTGACCGGCGCGCACGGCCTGCCCTTCGATGACGACGACCTCGGAGAGATGCGCGTAGACGGTGGTGAAGCCGTTGCCGTGCTGAACCCGCACCTGATTGCCGTAGGGCTTATTGTTTGGATCGGTGTTGCCGTCGAGGCTGACGCGACTGACGAAGCCGTCGGCGACGGCGTAGATTTCACTGCCCTCAGGCGACCTGAAATCCAGCCCCTCATGTCCAGGCAGACCGAATTTCTGGTAAAACTCCGGACGAACGCCGAACTCCTGGGTGATCTTATCAAACTTTGTCGGCCAACGCATGCGAAAGCTCATACGACCCCTCCTTACTTTCTTCCGGGAGGCTTCAAACGTCCTGGAAGATGGATGCTAGCGATTCTGTCTTTTGAGGTGCGATGCACATGCAGCCTCTACTCCTGCGCCTGCTGTACCGCTTTTAACGCAGCCGCGGCGGCATCCCCGATGGTCTCGATCATCTTGGCGCGATTGTCCATGGCCTGCTGGACGGTCTGGGTGTGGATGTCCCAGACGCCCCTGTCCACCGTGCCGTCCTCGGCCTGGGGTACGCAGATATCGATGTCGCCGTCCAGTCGGACCTGGGTGAAGGCGCGCAGCTCGATCTTGCCCTCCCCGGCGGCACCCGCTACGTCAGGTCGCTCACTGACGAAAATCTGCACTTGATCGTGAGGCGTGGTGTACGTTCGTACGTCCAGGACCGCCACGTCGCTGACGAAGGTCTCCACCTTTTCCGCCAGGTCACTCGCGAACTTCCGAACCGCTTCTTGTAAGTTAGCCATTGTCCTCTCCTTATTAGATTAGAATGTGAATACTATTAAGGTGTGTTTAGCTCAGCAGATTAAGCAGACAATGAACCCCTGATCTGCTTCATCTGTTATATCGGCTGATAAGATACCCATCGCTACAGCTGCAGATCGGGCCACGAAGCCCGTAGTTCTTTCAATACGTCTCGCACAAACCGCCACGTG
>CAYVKR010000229.1:0-5227 GCA_964452025.1 uncultured Anaerolineales bacterium | reverse complement strand
CCGGGATCGTGGTCTGCCAGTCCATAGGACATCCTCCAAAGGTCTCGATAAATAGTGTAGGATTTCATAGTTTTTGAGACTGAGAGGCCTGTTTTCGGGCCTTATTTCACAGTTTTTGAGACCCGCATTTCAGATATTTTGAGACTCCCCTAAGAATCAGGCCTTTCCATTTCAGATATTTTGAGACTGTCCTAACGCTGAATCGCATGCTATTTCACACTTTTTGAGACTGGCCTAATCCTTAGCCCCCCTCGACGGCAAACCACCCGAGAGACAATCGCGCCCCGTTTTTTGAATACCGCCCTGCCTGGAATGCTGCTGTGCAATTCGCGTCCTCTTTGCATCACTTCTGCTATACAATGACCATATCGGGTCCGTGATGAGTAAACAGGAGATATTAAGGAGGAAGCTATGGCTGTGAGAAAAGTATCAAATCGAGGTGGCAACATCGTAGGACACTTTCCGTCCCTCAAGCTGGGACGGATGGTGGCGTTCGAATCATTGATTGAGCGAGACTTTGTCTATCTGCTCGATTACGAACCGACCGTTGAATGGTTTGCAGAACAACCCCTCACGGTTCGGTATGAGCATACGGGCAAGCAGCGGCAGTACACACCGGACTTCCACGTGATCTACAGAGGCCATCCCTTCCTTTTTGAGTGTAAGCCTGCTCAACGTGTGGCTGAGCCTGAAAACCAGCGCAAGTTCGCGGCCGCCCGGCAGTGGTGCCAACAGCAGGGCTGGACTTTTGGGATCGTGACCGACGAGTATCTGGCTCGGAATTGGCGGATGACCAACATCAAGCTGCTCACCCAGTTCGCACGCTATGTGATTCCGCCGGAGACCAAAAGCCGCATCTTTGCGGCCTTAGCCGCAGCGTCGGGGCCGATGACGGTATCAGACGTCATGCACCAAGTCCAACCTCAAGCACCTCAATCCCTCATGATTCCCATCTTGCACATGGCTTACCAGCACGAGGTAGCGCTGCCGCTGAATGAAGACCGCATCACCGTAGCGTCACAGCTGGCACTAGCAGACCTGGGAAGTACGGACGGAGGCTGGTGGCCATGAGTGCGCAGAGATTTTCAACCGGAAAGCAATTCGTCTGGCAAGACAGCGTATACGAGGTCAAGCGGATCTTGACGGGCAATCTACTCACCATTGAAAATGTACAGACTACTGAACGTCAGAGCGTGCCTTTCTCCGAGCTGGCCGAGGCGCTCTTCGCGGGCGAACTACAGTTCGTGGCAGAGTTGAGCACTGCCTCTGCAGCCAGGCCCGGTCAGCAAGCTACTTTGGCAGATTATCCGTCCCACCTGCGCGCTCTGGCTAACTACCGGCTGGAGGTCATTCGTCCGCTGCTCGCCCTCGGGCCCACCGAACGAACCCGCGCACAGGTGGCGGCCCGGGCAACTGAGATCAAACAAGCCCGCCAAGCGGGGGCCGCTTTTCCCACGGCCGCGATCAGCATTCCTTCCATCTATCGCTGGATCAAAGCTTATGAGCGCAGCGGCAATGACATCCGGGCCCTGGTCGGAAACTCGGAGCAGCAAGGCGGAAAAGACCAGTCTCGGCTAGCGGAGGAAGCCGAAGCGATCCTGAACACCGTGATCCAGGATCAGTACTACGTGGCAGAAAAGGTCACCTGTGACGACATTTACCTTGAGGTCGCTTTGCGCATTGCAGAAGAAAACAGATTTCGGCATGCCGGAGAGAAACTGACCCCACCGTCCAGAACCACGGTTTGGCGCAGAATTGACGCCCTGGATGAGCTGGGCAAGCTGATCGCCAAACGCGGTAAGCGCAGCGCCAAACGACAGCTGACCCAGTATGGCAAGCTGGACTATCCCCACGTTCCCCTGGAGCGGGTTGAAATCGACCATACGCCGATGGACGTCATCGTGGTGGATGCCCAAGACAACCTGCCGCTGGGCCGCCCCACGCTCACCTACTGTCTGGATACGACCACCCGCTATCCGCTGGGATTCTACGTCGGCTTTGAACCGCCCAGTTACTTGACCGTGATGGAATGTCTCCATCATGCAATGCTTACCAAACCCCAGGTGCGCGCCACGTACGGCACGCAGCACGATTGGATCGCCTATGGTATCCCGTTCGCGTTGATCGTGGATAACGGGAAGGAGTTCATCGGTGCCGATATTCACGACGCTTGCTATTCCTTGGGCATCGAACTGCTCCAAATGCCCATCAAGACCCCACACTTCAAAGCGTCCGTGGAGCGGATGTTCAGAACGTTGAATACCGGGCTGTTGCACACGTTGCCGGGCACCACCTTTTCCAATCCTCAGCAGCGCGGAGCGTACGACAGCGTCGCAGAAGCATGTATCGACTTGGACGATCTGTATCGCGTCCTGCACATCTTTCTGGTGGATGTCTACGCTGAGAGCTTCCATCGCGGCCTGGGCGACATCCCGGCGCGGCGCTGGGAGGCCATCACAAAGGCTGGATTCTTTCCCCGGTTACCGGCCAGTGCTGACGAGCTGAAAATCTTGCTGGGCCGCATGACACACCGGGTTATTCAGCCTTACGGGATCGAGTTCTTGCGGTTACGATACAATACCCAAGAGTTGGCCCCGTTGCGCACCTATTTGGAGGGCGCCAAGGCCAAAATCAAATACGATCCCACCGATCTGGGCCGGATCCACGTCTACGATCCTCGGGATCAGACGTACATTCCTGTCAGATGTTTAGACAGCGACTACGCCCAAGGCCTCTCCTTGTGGAAGCATCGGGTGATCCTCAATCTAGCCCGCAAACAGGAAGCGCAAGTCGATATATTGGGCTTAGCGCGCGCCAAGCGACAGATTCAGGAGATCGTGGCTCAGAGCAAAGCAGACAAAAAGATCAAGCAGCGGGCCCGCATCGCTCGCTGGCAGACCGGCGAGCCCACCACGGATCAAATGCCCCCAGCTCCAGAAACCACGGATTCTCCGGCTCAGACCGCGCTGCCTGCCCCAGTGTTGGATTTCTCAGTGACCTTAGATGACCTCGAAGATGAGGAATGGAGTGCAGACTATGACTTACCCCACAGCAGCTGCAGTGACGGTCTCAGATGAGCAGTTGGCTACGCCGGTCGGCCGGGCCAACGCAGTCTTGATTCGTTATCCGCGGTTCAACCGGCTCCTGAAGAACATTCAGCTCTGCCGGGATATGTCCAAAACGGCGGGAGAGCCCCAGTGCATCATCCTGGAGGGCCGCCCTGGCGCAGGCAAATCTACGTTGGTCAAGAGTTATGCGGCTGCATGTGCGCGCCATGAAACGCCCAGCGGCACCAAGGTGCCCGTCTTCTACGTGGAAACGCCTTCCCCAGCGACGGTCAAAGGCATGGCCGCGCGTCTGTTGCAAGCCCTGGGCGATCCCGCGGCTAACTACGGCAACTTATGGTCCATGAACTCGCGTCTCATCCATTTTATCCGGACGTGTGAAGTCCAGATGATTATCCTGGATGATTTTCACCATCTGATCGACACAGAAACTAACCGGGTGCTTGGCAAGGTCTCCGACTGGCTCAAAGTACTCATCAAGGAGACACAAATTCCCTTTCTGGTGGTGGGTTTGGAAGGCACAGTCCGCCGGATCTTGGATGCCAACGCGCAACTTTCCCGCCTATTTGCAATTCGCGAAACGTTGCACCCTTTCCGCTGGGACAGCGGACAGCCAGAGACGATCAAAGAGTTCATGACGTTTGTGGCCTTTGCTGAGCGGTTGATTGGGGTGCAGCTGACCGCAGATCTTCCTCGGGAAGAACTGCTGTACAGAATGTACTATGCCACGGAGGGGGTGGTGGGCAACGTGATGAACCTCCTCCGGTATGCGGTGGCGCTGGCCCAACAGCAGGAAGCGGAAACCCTGACGCTGGAGGTGTTGACGGCGGCTTTCAACATGCGGCTGGCTGAGCACGTGCGCAAACGGAGTCCCTTTCTCGCTGCCGATGAACACCTCTCAAGTCTGCCGTCAGCAACGCAGACCGCCCCTGCGCAACCGCAAACTTTGAAAGACGTCTCCGCGGCCGAGGTGTTGACAACCAAATAGGAGCCGCATGCCTGAGGATATGATGGTGCAGCACTCTTTGCTATGCCGACCGGCGCTGCTGCCAGACGAGTCTTGGGGGTCTTACTTGCATCGTCTGGCAGCAGCGAACGGTTACGAGCCATTTTCACTGCTTACCAAGGTGTGTACCCTGCGCCTGGCGGAGTTGGGCGTGCGGGACAACCTCATACGGCCCAAACGCGCCGAGACATTTGTGGTGTTGGCTACCCTGATCCATCTTACACCTCATGAACTGGCGCTGGCCTCCGAGCATGCCTTTGCTCAGGCGCCCATCTGGGCCCACCCCATGGAAACGGTCAATCTCGATTTGGGAGACGGTACGTCGCTGCCACTCTTGAGTTCACTCCTGCGTTCCAGACACATCCTGTCTCCCGATGCAGCGCAATTCTGTCCCACGTGTCTGCAAGAAGCAGCTTACCACCACCGCGCCTGGATGCTCGCCGATGTTTCGGCTTGTCTGCGCCACCAGCGTTTACTGCACAATGGTTGTCCGCACTGCCGGGCATGGGTAGATGTGGCGGACATTGTCCGTTGTCAGTGCGGTAAATGTGGCGCAAATCTTACAGACGTGGCGAGAGAAGAGAAGCTGACATCACAAGGCTTATCTGCTCAGCGAATCCTCCGAGCCTGGTGGGGCTTGGAGGTCCCCCCGGCAGAGAGTGATCCGGTTCCCCTTCCAGCCCAGCCTCCTCATGTGCTGTATCCGTTGTTTAAAATGCTCTTCCAAGCACTTGAACCCAGGGTATCCAAGCACACTCCTCCCGCAAAGCGTTATCGGGGACAAACAGCGGCCTTTAGCGCCTTGACGGACTGGCCGCGAGGATTCTGCGCATTTCTCCGCGCCCGCTTAGAAGATGACGTGCGCGGGTACAGCTACCGCCACGGTTACGATTTCAGAAATTCTGTCTACCTGGATCGCCAAGCCACATTGAATTTCTGGCTAACTGTCTTTCAGGATCATCCCCGACTCAGTTTCGTACAGGTAGCCGTGGCGCGCTTTCTAGAGGAAAACAACGTGCAGGTTTGTTCTAATTCTTGGAGAACACGGGTGCGCGTCACTGCTGATGAAGAACTCCAGAAAATTTCGCGCCAGGTTATTAATACATTGGAAACTAAGTTTTCTTAAACTTTTCGTTTGCTACGTTAACATCAATAT
>CAYVKR010000228.1:0-5245 GCA_964452025.1 uncultured Anaerolineales bacterium | reverse complement strand
TGATGGGAAGCCGCCTATGGCGTTTGAACCACCCTGGAACTGCTTCGTTTGCCCATTCCTGCGTCATGGTGCCTCCTCGTATAAGATAGAGTATCGTTTACCTACGACGGCTCTTTTGGATTTCGCAGGGTGGCGGGGAGGTGTCATCCCCACTGCGTTTGGGACAAGTTTCCGAGCGTAGTCGAGGCATCTCAACGGTGGGGACAGAGACCCTTTCCCTCAATACTTCGGGACAGGCGACTACGCTCCGGGTGACGGCTGGGGGGATTTTAAAGCCTGATCCGGCGAAATCCCGTAGAGCCACGCTGGAAAGAAGGCGTTCTTGTTTGGCGACGAGCGCAGAGGCAGTATAGAATCGCCCACGTTTTGCAGCCCGGTATCCGCTGATTTTCTGCTGCTCAATTAAACTGCTCAGCAGTCTGTCCACTTCACGCTCGGAGAGATTCAGTGCTCCGCCCAGTTCAGCGTAGGTGATTTCTCCGTCTTGGAGGTGAATGAGGTCCATAGCGCGTGTGGTCTGGTCGGCGAAGTGCAGGGCGCGCAACGCTTCCGGGGTTTTGAAAAATGCGTAAGCGGGTAAAGGGGTGAAGATCAGCAGTAGTGGACCATAACAAAAACCGGTAGTTCCCACGCCGGTACTCAGATTAGGCTGCTCCTCAAAGGCGAATCCACTGAGTGTTGCTAACAAACTTCCTGCTAATACGAGAAACAAAGCGGTGGTGGCAAGGAGCGGCTTTCGCCGGCATGCGCTTCTCCCACAGGCCCGCAATCTAGAGAAGAAAAGGCATTCAGAGATCAAGCCGATCAGAACGAGCAGACCGAGGATCAGGGGCCTGTTGAAGGGATGAAGGCCTTCAGCGTTTGACGCATCCGACAACTCCTTTTCAGTGCACGTATGCTCTATACTCAGCCGAACTTATCCTCCAAAAAACGCCCGTGGATGAGGAGTTGTTGAGCGTCTTCGTAAGGCAACCCCGCTTCGATTTTTTGGAGCGCTTCGTGGAGAATGTCTAGTTGGCGCAGCAGGAGCTCATGGGCCGTCTTCCCGTTGCGCAGCGGCTCGGTGGTGGCGAAGGAGCGCGGCAAGGCCTGATAGTTTTCCAGCGCTTCGGGTAGATACTCGCGAACAGTCTGGCGCACGACGTAGGCGTTGGGATCTCCGCTGCCGAGCTCCGAGAGGTGTGGCAAAAGCTGCAGGAGAGAGCGCTCAAGTGCCTCTACCCGCGCGACCACGTCTTCGGGGAACTCCCGCCGGGCACGATCTGTCAGGTGGCGCACTTCCTGCTCCAGGCGGTCTGGAGCGGGAAGCGCGGAACGCGAGGGCGCCGGCAGGCGCCGCACTGGACGTGACGTTGGCGTTTCCGTTAACTCGTAGACCTTCTTCGCCACCCATCCCGTGCCGGCGGTGCCGATGAGCGCGGCTGCTGCGCTGGCGACAGGACCGAAGAGGGGCAGCAGGAGCACCACCGATGCCAGGGTCGCTCCCATGGCTCCCGCGCCCGCCAGGAGAGTGAGGGCCACGTTGCCGCGCCGCACTACTTCAGCGTGGAGGAGCCCGGTGCTTTCCAGGTGCGGCAGTCCCCGCAGCCAGATCTGAAAAGCGGACTCAGAACGCTCGAGAAGCTCCGTGCCGTCGAAGGAAAAGGATTCCAGCGCTGTAAGATCGGTCAGCTCCAAGGGCAGTGGCCCTTGAAGGGGATTTCGGCTCAAGGAGAGTGTGAGGAGACGGCGCAACCGGCCTAATTCGGGCGGCACCTCGCCCGTCAGCGCGTTGCCGGAGAGATCCAGGTGCTCCAGGCGAGCCAAGTCGCCCAATGTGGCTGAGATCGGCCCGTTAAACTGATTATCATGCAAATCCAGCGTGCGCAGGTGCACCAGCAATCGCAGACGCGGGGGGATGGGGCCACGCAACTGGTTGCGCGAGAGATCAAGAAAGCGCAGGTGACGAGGGTGTCCCAGGTTGGGAGGTAGCAAACCTCGTAGGTGATTGTCGGAGAGATCTAGATAGATCAACTCCGTGAGCAATCCCAGATCCTCGGGCAACGTGCCGTTGAGACCGTTGTCGCTGAGGTTGAGACGCGTGATGTGTCCTCCCTCGCAGGTAACTCCATGCCACGTGCAGGGAGAACTGGGCTTCAACCAGCCGGCGTTGTGCGTCCACGACTTTCCCAAGGTCTCCTGGTAAAGTTTGACAAGTGCACGCCTCTCCGTCGGGGGAATTTCCTGTACCATGCGTTCCACCGCCTGCGGCTACGTTTCACCTGCCGGCAGGATTAAATCCTCACTGATCTCAAGCACCTGTTCATTGCGCACCTTGTCCAGATAAGTCCGCGCCTTCTGCACCTGACCTGAGAGCAGGCCGAGGGTCTGGGTCATACTCTCCACCGCCTGCACCTTGTATTCGGAGATCATGTCGAGCGTTGCGAAAACGTTGTCGAAGGCGGTTTCTAGCTGTTCCAGGTTCACCGTAGCCTCACTGGCCTGGCGGTGGATCTCGCCCGATTGCTCCTTGAGCATCACCGAGGTCGATTCGATGAGATCGCTGGTGGTCGTGTTCAACGCCGTGATCTGATCCAGCACCAGCTTCTGGTTAGAGAGCGCCTGGGCGACGATGACGGCAGTGCGCAGGGCGGAGATGGTTGTGGTCGTGGCCCGTTCCACGCCCTTGATCAGCTCCAGGTCGTTCTTGCGGATGACGTCCAGCGCCAGGTAGCCCTGCACGCTCACAGCGAGTTGTGTCATCAGATCCTGCTCCTTTTGGCGCACATAGAAGAGGATTTCCTCCTTGACCACGCGGGCTTTCTCGGGATCCTTTGCCTCCATAGCGGCGATGCGGGCTTCTAGCGCCTGAGCCAGCTGCTCGGAGACGTAGATGTATTGCTTCAGACGGTGCATGATCTGCCAGAGGTTGGCCTTCTCTTGTTCGATGGTGGCGACATCCTTGCGCAGCTCGTCCTGTCCGTGGTAGAGGCTGTTAAGGACGGCGTCAATGTGATCTTGGGAGCTCCGGTACTTGCGGAAATAGTCGGTCATTTTGTTGCCCATGGGGATGAGGCCCAGAAATTTGCGCTCTTTATCGTCCTGGCGCGCGGGATCGAGCTCCTCAACGGTGCGGCGAAGATCCAGCAAGGACTTGGTCACTGGGGTGTCCTCTCCCAGTCCGCGGATGGGTTGGTCGAGGATGCGGTTGGAGACGTTCGCCGCCTCCCGGATCTCCTTGGTCCCCATGCTGTGAATGGTCGCCAGTTGTTGTTCATAAGTCTCGCTGTGTATGTCGCTGGCGGCAATTCTATCGACGAATTCCACGACGCGCGCGTCCAACTTCTCCAGTGTGGTCTCTTCTAAGTGAACCATCTCTCTGGCCTGTGGTGGTGCGACCTCATTCACCTTTTCCGGCGGTTGGAGAGCTTCTTGCTCGACAGTAGGTGTTTCGTTGGTCATAGTACTTTCACCTCGTTATTATAAAACTCGATCTCTGACTGTAAGAACCAAATCTCTTACGATGGAGCTTTAAATGTGAGCTTTAAATGCTTCTCAGTGTAGCACAATGTGGGGCGGGCGCAACGTTACGCTTTCTTCTCAGCGCGAAAAGAGGCAAACGCAAAGCGGTTTCAGGGTGGCTCAGACCAAATAGGCGACCTCCTGCCGTGTTTGCCATGCGCATTAACCTCAGCGCACATCAACCCTGACTGCGTTTGCCTGGCTTTCGTCTACGCAGGTTCTACGGCACGGAGAGCGTTTTCACCAGCAAACTCGCTTCGAGGCCCCAAAATACTTGGCAGCCCTGAAAAAAGGCCCCGCACTTGACAACGGAAAGAAACGCGGCAATAATAGAGTTTGTAAGATAATTACATGTAAGTAAATTACACAAGCGGAGGGCAAAGATGAATGAGACACCGGAGATTAGGGAAGAAGAAGTGGAAAAGTTGGAAGTGGAAGCTGGCGAAGAGAGCGCCGAAAAGACAAGTCCCGGTACCACCGCCAAAGGGGAAAACCTCAAGAGCGCTCTTGAGCGCGGTATGGAATCGCTGAGCAAGGCGCTGGGCAAAGCGCTGGAGGACCGCGGCAACGTGGTCATGGTTCGCGTCAACGACGAGGCGCTCCGTCATCTGGAGATGCTCGTCGTTGCGGAGATCACCAGCAGCCGTTCGGAGAGCGCGGCATTTCTCATCAACGAAGGGATTCAGGCCAATGAATCGCTCTTTGATAAAATTCGGAAGATCACCGAGAAAATCGCCGATCTGCGGACCCAGCTCCGGGAGAGCGTAAAACTGGGTGATGACGAGGAAGAAGCCTAGTGCTTTTTCACGTTACTAGGCTTGACTTTCTGGTACCCATTCGAGTAAGATATGGACACTATGACTATCAAACTTCGTTCTATAACTGCCGAAGAGTCGGTCACGCTCGACAAGTAGCAACGCAGTGCTGATGTCGTCCGGTATCGCCGCGCCCGGATGCTCAGGTTGGCTGAGCAAGGGTGGCAAAGTGGTGACATCGCCGACGTCCTCGGACTGCATGTGGGAACAGTTCGCCAAGTTCTGAAAGATTTCAAGGGTCTACACACATTTGTGGGGTAACAAGGGGCGCATCCCCCATTTGAAGCCGATTTTGGCGATCTAAAAGGGCTAACGCCCCATTTCTACACCAAATCGGCAGCTAAAAAGGGTCAAGCGCTGTTTCAATCCCACAAATCTGCGTAGAGCCGATTTCAATAAAGGAAGTGTAACTGCCATTGCCCCGCGACCCCGTTCGGGGGGCAGGTGCAGGACAGCACTGTATACGCCTGAAGTGGAAAAAGTGGCCCAGGAACTGGTGCGGCATCGGCCTCCCGATCCTCGGTCGGAATTCTGGTCGTTCGGACTAGCATGTCTGACTCCCTCTGTGTATACTAATGGTTGTTTCAATTCCTCGGTCGGAATTCTGGTCGTTCGGACTTAGCGCGGCGGTCACGGTCTCTGAGGTTGAAAAGTTTCAATTCCTCGGTCGGAATTCTGGTCGTTCGGACTGCTGGTCGTGATCGCGTGTGTGTGATTGGCACGCGCAGTTTCAATTCCTCGGTCGGAATTCTGGTCGTTCGGACGATTACATCTCTGGGGCGCGGGTGGGGCGCTCGGACGTTTCAATTCCTCGGTCGGAATTCTGGTCGTTCGGACTTTTTGCAACCGAGGTTTAGTCGGGCGTATTGTGCCCGTTTCAATTCCTCGGTCGGAATTCTGGTCGTTCGGACGCAGGCGGATCACATACA
>CAYVKR010000227.1:0-5263 GCA_964452025.1 uncultured Anaerolineales bacterium | reverse complement strand
GCCATCTCCGCCATGGCCTCAAGGAACTGCGCCCGGTTGATCTGGGCCTCCTTGATCATGTCGGCGTGGATCTTCCACAGCGTCTCGTCGACGCCGCCCTCGGATCTCTCCGGCACGTAGACTTTGATGTCGCCGTCGAAGGCGATGCGCGTCAGTGCTCGCAGCGTCGCCTTCTCGTCGCCGCCATCGACGACGGTCTGCAGATCTTCGGTGGTGTAGGTCTCGACCTCCAGCGTGGCGATTTCCTCGGCGGCTTTGCCCAGCGCCTCCGCTAACTGATCGGTGAAGGTGCGTAGCGAGTCGGTCAGCCCGGCGAACTGATCCCGCAGTCCGAAGGCGACGGCGTAGTCCTCGGCTCCCGATGGCTCTGGTGTGAGCGCCGTGGTCGGTTCGCCTTCCTCCGAGGGTGCCGATGAATCTTCGCTCTCTGCTTCCGCCAGCTTCTCTTTTGTGCGCTCACTGATGGTGATGGTGGGGCGCTCTATCTGCGGGCTCTCTTCGTCCCCCGCCACCGAGAGGCGCGCCGCCGGATCGCCGAGGATGATGTAGCCGCGCGCGTCGTTGTTCGCCGTCCACATGCCCGCCAGTTTCGTGTCGTTCCGCTGCTTGCCGAACTCGTTGATCTCCTCGATCTCGTTGGTCAGCACCATCGAGAGCTCGGCGTGCCGCTCGTTGAACCACTCGACGGCGGCGCCCACGGGGTAACCCGCCATCAGCTGATCCAGCGTGTTCTGAAAGACCTGCAACTGGCGCCCGGCCCCGCTCCAGAGGAAGGAGTAGCCCCAGGCGCGCTCCACGTGCCCGACGACGGCTAATGCGCCGCCCTTGGGGTGCCCCAGGAGTCGCTGCGGCAGCCGCGCGATAAAAGCGTGGGGCGCGATGTCCTCCGGCTTATCAAAGGCCTTGTGCGCGAATTGATCCATCTTGGGCGTGCCCGCGCCGTAGCAGGCGAAGAAGAAGCTCATCATGCCGGCCAGCCGTGCATCCGAGCCGACATCGTCCGCCGAGAAGTAGAAGTCCTCCGGGATGGGATCGCTCCAGTTGCGCGGGCCGGGCCAGTCCTCGCAGAGCAGCGCGCCCTGGTGACGGAGCTGGCGCGGATCGCCCTTGGGGAAGCCCATGCCGTGGCTGGCGGTGAAGAGCAGCGCGGGGGTCTCGTCGCTGCCCAGCAGCGTGTCGAGGCGGGCCTTGGTCGCCTGGTCGATGCGCTGGATGTCCCAGTTGGGCTGTTTCTGGGCCATGGCGTCGGTGAGCGGGCGCATCATCTCGTTGGTGCTGAGCTCTGTCGCGCGGTCGTGCTGGTTGTGGACGGCGAAGAACTTTGCCTGCCGGGGCAGTCGCAGCCCGTCGCCGGTCTCCGCCGCCACCACGCTCTCCGCGTACTGTGCGTACTCCTTCAGCGTATCGAAGAAGATGCGCCCGACGGCGTACTGCACGTCTAACTGGTACTGAAAGCGGTAGGGGATGGTCTCCGGGTCGCCGACGATGAGCAGGTAGTAGGGGACTTTGGCCGGATTCGCCGGCCCCGGCCCCATGTTCCGTGGATCACGACCCAGGAAGTCCAGGTAGGAATCGCCCGGACGGTAACCCGTCGCGCCCGTGTACTCCTGGTAAAAGCGCTCGTCCTGCTGCGTCGCCATCTTCTTGCGCAGTTTCAGGAGCGGCTGCAGCGCCTCGCAGATCGCGGGCACCCGCTCGTCCTTGGCGCCAAAGATCACGGCCCAGCCGGTCTCTTCCAGCTTCCTTTGGTCGGCGTGGATGCCGAAGTGAGCCTCCTGGCTGTCGTGACGGTTCTTCAGCTCCCGGTAATACGCCTCGCTCAGGCGCTCGCCTAGCGCAAAGGACGCCACATCTTCCGGCGGTATCGGCGGCGTCCAGTACTCTCCGTTGGCGCCGTTGATGCCATTAACGTAAAGCAGCTTCTCTTCATTCATGACTGTCCTCCTCGTTCGTCTCCGCGTCCTGGGCGTACTCGCGTCCGACGTACTGCCAGGACAGATCTAACACATCCTCAAACCGTACCAGATGCCGCCGTACGGTGCCATCCCACGAGCCGGAGGCCAGGTAGCGTCCGTCGGAGCTGAAGTCGATGGTATAGACCACCGGGTCAGTGTGACCCGCCAGCACCGCCACCCGTGTCGGCGGCTGGGCTGGGAAGTTCTCCAATTGCCAGAGGCGCACCTGGCTATCCCGGGCCGCCGTCGCCAGATACTGACCGTCTGGGGAGAAGGCGACGTCGTAGACGAAGGCCGGATGCTCCAGCGGCGCGGCGACGGTGGTCATCGTCTCCATGCTCCAGATGCGCGCGGTGCCGTCCCAAGCGCCGGAGGCCAGGTAGCGCCCGTCGGGGCTAAAATCCAGCGCGGGCACGTAGCTGCTGTGCTCCGTCAGCGTGACGGCTTGGGTGACGGTGAGGCCCTCCTCGTCCGTTTGCAAATCAAAGAGATAGATGATGCCGCCGAGGTAGCCTAAGGCCATCCGGTCGCCGGTGGGACTTAGCGCGCCGCCCCACAGCCCGCCAGACGGGATGGTGGCGCGCTGAGCTAACGACCAATCTGCCGTCTGCCAGATCAGGGCCTGTTCGTCCTTGGCGACGGTGATGAGAAAGCGGCTGTCCGGTGTAAAGAACACACGCTCCACGTCGGACTCATGACCGCGCAGCGCGGCGATGCGCTTGCCCGTGGCCGTATCCCAGATCCGCGCGACGTCATCGGACGCGGCAGAGGCCAGATAGGCGCCGTCGGGGCTGTAAGTGAGGTCCCAAAGGACATCGCCGAAATAGTCCTGGATTTCGTGCACCAGCGTGCCGTGTACCTGTGACCAGATGCGGATCTCGCCTTTGCCGCCGCCGGAGGCCAGAAAGGTGCCGTCCGGGCTGTAGGCCACGGTGCGCACGTAACCGCTGTGTCCGGTGAGCGTGGAGAGGCCCTCCTGTCGGGAGAAATCACGGTCCCAGATGTGTACCGTGTTATCTCCAGAGCCGGCGATCACGAACCTGTCGTCGGGGCTGAAGCCGACGTCCAACACCAGGTTTCCCGGCCCCGTCAGGACGCTGATGGCGCTGGGATTGCGCGAGCGCACGTCCCAGAGGCGCACTGTCCGATCCCGCGAGCCGGAGACCAGGTAGTGCCCATCGGCGCTGAAGGCCAGCGTCTTCACCTCGGCCGTATGCCCGATAAACGTCAGCACGGCCTCACCCGTCTCCAGGTCCCAGAGCCGGATGGTCTTGTCTGCGGAAGCGGAGGCCAGCAGGGGTTCCGTCGGGCTGAAGGCCACCGCTTCGACCGGGCCGGTGTGATCCCGCAGCCGGCGCGGTTCGCCTGCCGAGAGTCGGGTCAGGCCGGTGGTCTCCAGCTCCCAGAGCCAGACGGTGCTGTCGTAGCAGGCCGCCGCCAGGTAGAGCGGCTCGTCCAGGTACATGGCTTCGATGGGGGCGGCATCGCTCTTGAAGGCGACGTCGGTCACGCGGCGCGTTGGATCGTCTAGCGTGAGTGCCAGCTGCGGAATCAGGGTGTCGCCGCGCCGGCCCAGGGACCAGACGCGCACCAATCCCTCCTGTTTAGGCCGAAACTCCCGCAGCGTGTAGCCGTAGTCCCCGCCTGCGGCGAGGTAGTAGCCCATGGGACTGTAGGCGATTGCGTAGATCTCATCGTAGGTCTCTGACGGGGTTGCGGTGCGCAGGCTCGCCACCCACTGCTCGGCCGCCGTGTCCCAGATCTCCACGACGCCGCCCTCACCGTCGTCGCCGCCCGCCGCCAGAAAGCGCCCGTCGGGGTCCAGCGTGACGTCGTAGACCGCGCCGGTTCTGCCAGAGGGGAGGGAGAGCAGCCGTTGGCCGCCGACTTTGGTATCGATGATCTCGATGCCCGCATCGGGCAGGGCCACGTAGAGAAAACGGCCTTGGTTGTCGTAGGTCACGCCGTAGGCCTGACCCGCGAGCCGGGTGTAGACCTGCGCCGGGTAATAATCTTGCACCGCCCGCCGCAGCATGATCTGGGCTTCGACGGTGTTGAGCTCGCCGAGCAGGGACTGGCTGCCTTCACGCCACCAGCCTCGGAAATCCGGCTGCGCTCCCGCGCGGGCCAGCCAGATGCTCTCCTCGCGGTCGGTCTCCAACGCCGAGCGCGCTTTGGCTGCCAGCTCACGAGAATAGGCCTGCAGGCCGTTGCGGATGGCCGACCACGCCAGCAGCGTCTCGAAGATGATGAAGAGGATGCCCAGCGCCACTCCCAGCAGGCGTAGCCGGCGGGCGCGGCGTCGGCTCTGTTCCGCCCGGCGGCTGGCCTCGAGGAACGCTTCCTCGTAGGGCTCTAACTCGTCCGGCTGTGCTTCGGCCCAGGCTTGTGCCTCCTCCAACGTTGCGCCGAGATAGAGCAGCGCCTCGTCCTCCGTCTCCTGCCAGCGCTTGGCCGTGGTGCGCAGCGGCGTCTGTCGCGCCGCCTCCCACCTCTGGTTTGACTGGCGGATGGGATCGATGAGCCGATCGTGCACCAGCTCGTACCAGCGCGCGCCCGCGCGCAGATCGGAGCGGATGAGGTGCCGGGCGTCCAGCGCGTCGACGGCGGCGTTGGGCAGACCGGTGGTCTCTTCGGGGCCGCGCATAGCGAGTCCGCGCGTCCCCGCCGACGTGATAAGGTGCGCGGCGACCCAGCGGCGCACCTGCCGCTCGGGCACCTCGGTCGCGGCGACGGCGTTGGACACGGCGGTCTCGTAGAAGTCTACCAGGGCGCGGTCGATATCGCCGTACTGCTCCACCTCCTCCCACTGGATCAGGGCGTCCTCTTGCTCCGGGAGGTTTGCCCAGAGCCGGTGGCAGACCACCTGGAGCTGCACCGGTTCGACGAAGTGCCCCAGCACCTCGACCTCGTCGTCACGCCCGTACCGCTGCACCTTGCTGCGCCGCAGGTCATCCACCAGCCGCGCGGCGACGTTCTCGTCGAACTGGATGCCCACGCCCGCCGCCGGTTTGCAGACCGCGTCCAGCGCGCCTTCGACGCCCAGCCGCTCCATGCGGAAACGGGCGCGGAGGCGGCGCGGCAGCAGCGGCGCGTAGGGCTCCACCTCGGCGACGTAGTCCTCGCGCATGGAGAAGACGACGCCCAGGGTAGGAAGCGCATCCAACGCTTCTTGTACCTGGATGAAAAAGCCCGCCGCGTCCTGCCAGCGGTGTCGGTGGGCGGTGAAGAGCTCCTCGAACTGATCGACGATGAGCAGCGGCGGGCGGTCGTCGTCGGGTAGATAGGCCTGCAGGAAGTCGACCAGC
>CAYVKR010000226.1:0-5266 GCA_964452025.1 uncultured Anaerolineales bacterium | reverse complement strand
CGGCGTACACGCGCGACGTCCGCTATCGGCTGGTGCCGGGACTCTGGTAGCGTTTTCATGTCACCAGGTGTCAATCACGTCATTTCGACTGAGTGAAAGGGAGCGTAGCGACCGGAACGAATGGAGAAATCTCTTTGAGGCTTTCTCAATAATCGCCGGTGTTTTTGAAAGCGAGAGGGGGAGATCCCTCGACTTGCTTCAGCTGCTGCGCTGCTTCGCCCGCTCGGTATGACGATGAGAGCTATGTCTTCCATGACCAAATAAGTTCCATACTTAAATTACGGCATTAGAACGTAGCCAGGTGCGACGCACCTTCGAGGGTTTGAAAATAGCCATTTCGTACATGCTGGCAGGGGTTTTTAGCCAACATGATTGGGTAATCGTAGGTGCGTTGCACCTTATATCGTAATTTCAGTTCCATATATCTATCTCAACTTAATCAGGAGGTTTTTCAGTGAGCAACACAAAAGAATTCCGCAACAGATTCTTCTCCCGCAATCCCCGCTTTGATTATCTGCCCGATGAGGACAAGTATCTTCTTGCCCTTGACGAGCCTACCTACAAATTCAACGTCATCGGCACGGGCGCCAACGGTCAGGAGCACATCCGCATCACGCATCTGGAGGGGCGGGCTGGCATCCACGGTATCTACGACCCCAACCCCCGCAGCATCGAGCGGGCCAAGGTGGCGCACGAGGAGTTCTCCGATGATGAGCTGGTTGTCTACGATTCGTTGGAGGCGGCCTGCGAGGATCCCGAGGTCGATGGCCTGATCATCTCCACGCCCAATTACACGCACATTGACGTGATCCGCGTGGCGGCGAAATCCGGCAAGCACATCCTGCTGGAGAAGCCCATGGCGACGACGCTCCCCGACGCCTACGAGATCATGCAGCTGGCCCAGGCGTACGAGGCCGTCTTCCAGATCGGGCTGCAGTATCGCTACAAGGCCATGTACCATGAGGCCATCCACGAGGCGCTGGAGCGTCATACCGTCGGTGACATCAAGATTATCAGCATTTTGAAGCATCGTATTCCCTTCCTCGATAAGGTCAACCAGTGGAACAAGTTCTCCAAGTACTCCGGCGGTACCCTGGTGGAGAAGTGCTGCCATTACTTCGACATGCTCAACCTCTTCGCGGGTGCGCGTCCCGTCAGCGTCTACGCCACGGGCAGCATGGCCATCAACTTCGTCGATTTCGAGTACGAGGGCGAGACATCCGACATCCTCGACAACGCCTTCGTGCTGATCAATTACAAGAACGGCGTCAGGGCGCGCTTCGATCTCTGTATGTTCTCGCCTATGTTCTACGAAGAGCTGATCGTCTGCGGTGACGAGGGCCGGCTGAGATCTTACCATAACACGGACTTCCTGCCGGTGCCGCGCGCCCATACGCACCTGGAAATCGTGCAGGGCGACCGGCGTCCTTCGCGCATCAGCACGCCCTGCTATCCGGCCTTTATCGAGGAGAGCGGGCACAACGGCGCGACCTTCTACGAGCAGCTGAACTTCGTGGACAACATTGAGGGCAAGGAGACCAACACCGCTACGGCGGAGGAGGGCTTCTGGTCCATCGTCATCGGCTACGCGGCTGAGCAGTCCGTCAAGCGCGGGGAGATCGTCATGATCGATGATCTGCTGGCGGAAAACGAGATCGATCTTTGAGCGCGTCATACAGCGTTCGGGAGGCTTGGAGCATTCCGGACGCTGTATCCTGTTTTTTCCCGCTGATCCGAGTCGCTGCGCTGACCATGGATAGGTTTCTTTGGAAGGACGTTGAGCGATGAAATCACGTGACGTTGTCCCCGTGCTTATTTCCATCGTCATTATCATCCTGGTGGCGGTGCTGGAAAAGCAGAGCAAACTCTTCGCTGCCATCGCTGCGACCATGCCCGTCGGCATCCCGCTGGCATTGTGGATTGTCTACGCGGCCAACGGCGGCGATCCGGCGATTGTCCGGCGTTTCAGCCTTGATATGCTCTTGAGTATCCTGCCAACCGTCGCCTTTCTGGTCGCCGTCTGGCTGGCGGCGCGGGCTGGGCTGCGGCTGGTTCCGATCTTGATGATTGGCTATGCGGTCTGGGGATTGGGCACGGCGTTGCTGGTGTGGGCGCAGCGGGCGTTCGGCGGATGATGGTTACCTGGGTTTTTGGAGGATCTCCATGAATGAGAACTCATCAAAGTTAGAATCCGTGCTTGGCTGGGTGCGTATGACGGCTGTCTTCGTGCTGATCTATGGAGCGGGGCTTTTTTTCTCCGCCGGACGCCTCGATTGGCTCATAGCCTGGGCCTATCTCGCGCTCTTCGTCGTCAATCAGACCGTTCTCGGCGCCATCTTGTTCCGCGCGCAACCTGATCTGCTAGCGGCTCGCAGCGAGCCGGACCGTGAGCGCGCCCGCGCCTGGGACCGACCGCTGGCGGGCATCGCCAGTCTCTTCGGGCCGCTGAGCACGCTCATCGTGGGACCTTCGCTTTGGATGGTCGCCCGCACTGCCGTCTGCCATCCGAGGTGTCGCGTTGAGTGCTGCCGCGCTCAGCTACGCGCTGGGCGACTGGGCTATGATCGCCAACTGGCACTTCTACGGCTATGTGCAGATCAACGAGGAGGGGCACAGCGTCACCGCGAATGGCCCCTACCGGTTTATCCGGCATCCCGGTTACGCGGGCGGCGTCCTCTTCGCGCTGGCGGCTCCGCTCTGGCTGGGGTCGCTCTGGGCCTACGTCCCGGCCTGCGCGACCATCGCCGCGCTCGTCGTCCGCACCGCGCTGGAGGATCGGACGTTGCGTGAAGAGCTGGATGGCTACGAGGCGTACGCGCAGGAGGTATCCTCTCGGCTTGTGCCGGGCGTTTGGTAGGCGGCTGTCACGCCGGCTGTTGAACGTCCCGGTTGCGAAGCCGTTCCTTGTCCTTTTGGTTCCTCATCTTTGTCAGGTCACTGTGAGATCTTCTTTGCGGGCTGTGATTCGTCTGGAATCAGTTATAATAAGGCCTTGTATTGAATCAGAGGAGCTCACATTGACCCGATCTAACCTTTTTTCTGCTCTCCGCAGACTGCGCGGTAACGCGCGCGGGTGCGTCTACACCGAACCGCTCTGGGGCATCCCTTTTAACCTCTATGCCCCGTATGTCTCTGTCTACATGCTGGCGTTAGGGCTGACGGACAGTGATATCGGCCTGATCACGAGCCTTGGTCTCGCTGTCCAGGTCATCTCGTCTTTGCTCAGCGGGGCCATCGCCGACAAGCTGGGGCGCAAGCGGACGACCTTGATCTTTGACCTTATTTCCTGGTCCATTCCCACGTTGATCTGGGCCGTGGCGCAGAACTTCACCTACTTTCTCGTCGGCGCGGTGATCAACAGCTTCTGGCGGGTGACCCAGAACTCCTGGACATTGATCCTGGTCGAGGACACCGACCCCGATATGCTGGTCGATATCTATGCCTGGGTCCACATCGCCGGTCTCCTGGCGGCTTTCGTCACACCGCTGACCGGTCTGCTCGTGGGAGAGTTCGGTCTCGTGCCAACCATGCGCGGGCTCTATGTGCTAGCTTTTGTGATGATGACGGCGAAGTTTCTCTCGATGAACGCATTGGTGACGGAGACCGAGCGGGGCAAGATACGGCGTGAGGAGACGTGTGATCAAAGTCTCTTTGCTGTGCTCAGCGAGTCCCCGGCAGTCTTTCGGCAGATTCTACGCTCACCTGCGACGCTTTACGTCGGTGCGTTGATGATGCTGCTGGAAATCTCGTGGCTCGTGCGTGGAACCTTCTGGTCGATCCACGCCACGCAGCGGTTGCAGGTCCCAGATGAACAACTGGCGCTCTATACCTTCGTGCGCTCGGTGACAATGCTGGTTTTCTTCTTCTTGGTCACGTCCACATTGCGCAGGACGTCCGGTCGGAAACCGATGGTGCTGGGGCTTCTGGGGCTGGTTGTGAGTCATGTCCTGCTGGTTATCATCCCACCGGGAAACCGCTGGCTCCTTTTGCTGGTCACGGTTATCGATGGATGCTGCATTCCCATGACAACAACGCTGCTGGGTAAGATGACGGTGGTCAACGTCGCCCCGGACGAGCGCGCGCGTATCATGGCGCTGTTAAACGTCGCCGTGCTGCTGGTGACGTCGCCCTTCGGCTGGATCGCCGGTCGGCTTTCAACGCTAGATCGCCGTTGGCCTTTTGTACTGACCGCCGGCTGTCTCGTTCTGGCAAGCGCGTTGGTTGTTCAGGCGAGCCGGGTGAAGCGACAACGAGACGCAAGACGTGTGGCTATGTCATAAAAAGCAGCGCGACGCCCGCCATAGCCACGAGGGTGCCGACGACGGCGCGCCACGTGACGCGCTCGCCGAAGATCCAGTGGGAGAGCGGCAGCATCAGCACAGGGCTGAGCGCCATCAGCGTAGAGGCGATGCCTACCTGGCTGAACTGGACAGCGATCAGCGAGAGCGTCATGCCGAAGACCGGGCCGACCAGTGTCCCGCCGACGACGAAGGTCCGCGCCCGCCCGTTTTTGAGCGCTCGGAACGAGCTGCGCACCTCGCCATGCAGGACTGCCCCGATCCAGATGGCGGTGGTAGCCGTCAAGACGCGCATCAGGCTGGCGGAAAGCGAGGGAAAGCCGCCAAGCATCCCCTGTTTTGAGAGCACCAGGCCCACTGCCTGACAGGCGGCGCCGCCCAGACCGGAGAGCACGCCCAATAAATAGGTCGGGTTGTGCGGTTCGGCGGCTTTTGCCGAGACCGATTGCGGCACAGGCGCGCGTTGGCGCTCCGCCACCACCCAGGCGACGCCGGTCACGCTCAGCACGATGCCCACCAGTTCCACAGGGCGCAGATGTTCTCCCAACAGCCCCCAGGCCAGCAGCGTGCCGAGGATGGGATTGAGGGCCATGAGCAGCATGGAGAGCCGCGCGCCGATCTGTGTGAAGGCGTAGAAGAGCAGCCCGTCGCCGATGGCAAGGCCGATGAGCCCGGAGAGTGCCAGCCAGCCCCAGCGTTCGGCGGGGATGTGCAGCGGGATGAGGCTGCCTTCTGTCAGCAGATGAATGAAGGCCAGCAGTGGCACGGCCAAGAGCAGACGGAGGCGATTGACGGCGCGGGAGCCGATCTGGCGTCCCGCCAGTGTGAAAAAGATCGAGGTCAAGGCCCAGAAGAGGGCAGTGATCAGTCCGGCGATTTCGCCTAGATACGTCTCCAAATGATCTCCTATTATGGGCAAACGAAGTAGTTCCAGGGTGGCTCAAACGCCATAGGCGGCTTCCCATCAT
>CAYVKR010000225.1:0-5279 GCA_964452025.1 uncultured Anaerolineales bacterium | reverse complement strand
AGACCACGTCGTGCGGATCACGGACGTAGCCGCTGCTCAGGTTGCTGATGTGGATCAGCCCGTCGCGCTTGACGCCGATGTCGACGAAAGCGCCGAAGTCGACGACGTTGCGCACGGTGCCGCGCAGCCGCAGGCCCTCGCGGAGATCGTCCATGGTCAGCACGTCACCGCGCAGCACGGGGCCTTCCAGCGCATCGCGTGGATCGCGACCGGGGCGCGCCAGCGCATCAAGGATGTCCTCCAGTGTGGGGCGACCGGTATCCAGCGCTTCCGCTGCCGCGTCGAGATCCGCGTCACGGCGGAGCGCAGCCAATCGGCGGCTCAACTGCGGATCGCCCAGCGGCAGCCCGATCCTGGCAAGCACGGCGCGGGCCACGTCGTAGCTCTCCGGGTGTATGGGCGAATTGTCCAGCGGCTCGTCGCCACCGGGCACGCGCAGGAAGCCGGCGGCCTGCTCGAACGTCTTGGGCCCGATGCCGGAGACGTCCAACAGCGCCGCACGGGTCGAGAACGCGCCGTGTTCGTCCCGGTGATCGACGACAGATTCCGCAGTCTTCGGCCCAATGCCGGAGATGTGCTGCAGCAGCGCCGGCGACGCCGTGTTCAGGTCGATGCCCACCTGGTTAACCACGGACTCCACCACCACGTCCAAAGCCTCGCCCAGCGCGCTCTGGTTGACATCGTGCTGGTAGAGACCCACGCCGATGGACTTGGGATCGATCTTGACCAGCTCCGCCAACGGGTCCTGCAGACGCCGCGCGATGGAGACCGCGCCGCGCAGCGAGACGTCGAGAGCGGGCAGCTCCCGGCGCGCCAGCGGCGATGCCGAGTAGACGGACGCGCCCGCCTCGTTGACGATAGTGTACTTCGTCTCCAACTGCTCATCGCGGATCAGATCGGCGACCAACACCTCGGTCTCGCGGCTGGCGGTGCCGTTGCCGATGGCGACGACGGTGACGTCCAGCCGCTGGATCAGCCGCAGCAGCTCGGCCTGGGCGCGCTGCTCGTCGCGGTCTGGGTAGATGGTGCGGGTCGCCAGCACCTTGCCCGTGGGATCGACGACGGCGACCTTGCAGCCGGTACGGATGCCCGGATCGATGCCAAGCACCGTTTCACCGCGTAGCGGCGGCTGCAGCAGCAGCGAGCGCAGGTTGGTAGCAAAGACGCCGATGGCGTGGTCGTCGGCCTGGGCGGTGAGCGCGCTGCGGATCTCTCGCTCGATGGCGGGGAAGAGCAGGCGGTCATACCCATCCTGCCGCGCCTCCAGCAGGTCGTCGACCAGCGGGCTGCCGTAGTCGGTGGCGAAGCGCCGCGCCAGGATGCCCTGCGCTTCCTGCTCCGGGAGCTCCAGATCGATCTTGAGCACACCCTCGCGCTCGGCGCGGTTGAGCGCCAGCGTGTGATGCGGCTTCATCATCCACACGTCGGCGAAGAAGTTCTGGTACATCTGATACGTGCCCTGGGAGTCCTCCGCCTCGTCGTAGTCGCGCACGCGCAGCGCGCCGCGCCGCTGAGCCAACGTGCGCGTGGCCTCGCGCACCTCGGGATCATCAGCGATGGTCTCGGCGACGATGTCGCGGGCTCCGGCGTAAGCATCTTCGATGGACGGGGCCTCGTCATTCAGAAACGGGTGGGCCAAGCTCTCGCGGCTGCCCTCCAGCGCCTGCGCCAGAATGTGGTCAGCCAGCGGGCCCAGCCCCTTCTCGCGGGCGACGGTCGCGCGGGTGCGGCGCTTGGGCTTGAAGGGCCGGTAGAGGTCCTCCAGCCGCTGCAACGTATCGGCCTTCTCTACGGCCTGCTTGCGCTCCGGCGTGAGGACGCCCTGCTCCTCCATGCTGCGCAGGACGGTCTCCCGGCGATCCTCCAGCTTGCGGCGGTAATTGAGCCGCTCTTCGATCCGGCGCAGCTGCGCCTCGTCCAGCCCCTCGGTGGCCTCTTTGCGGTACCGCGCGATAAAAGGGATCGTGTTGCCGTCGTCAAACAGTTTAACCGCTGCCGTTACACGATATGGTTCCAGGGCTACGTCCTGCGCCACCGCTCTCACTATCGCTTTCGAACTCATGTAGCCTCCACCTGACGTTCCAACTCGATGACGCCGTCCTCACCGATAGGGAAGGCGTGTTCCTGCTCGCAGATGACGTACGCCGACGTGGAGATCAACGCGCCGCCGCACTGCGGGCAGCGCAACACGTCGGCCCAACCGCGCGACGCCGAGGCGCCCCGCATCACGCCGGATTTCCGCGCCCAGACCAAGTCATAATCTTCCTGCCAAACGCGGGTGCGAATCATCTCCAGGCCCTGATCGCGCAGTAGCGCCTCGAAGGCGTCCTTTTCGTAGGTGCGACCCGGGAGGAACAGCGCCAGGTTGCCGATGCGATTGGTCGTCAGCAGCAGGCCGCCGGGGCGCAGGACGCGCACCAGCTCGTTCACCGTCCGTTCGATATCGGGCATGAACTCCAGCGCCTCCAGGCAGGTCACCGCCTCGAAGGTATTATCCGGGAAGGGCAACTCGCTGGCGTCCTTCCAGACGAAGGTGATCCGCTCCGACCAGGAGCCGGTTCTGCGGACAGCCTCGCGCAGCATATTACGGGCGTAATCCAGGCCAATGACGCGTCCCTGGAAGTCGCCGTCGTCGAAGAGCGTGTGCGGAAGGCGCGCCGTGCCCGTCGCCACGTCCAGCACCAGCGGATGAGGGATCTGGGCCAGCGCCTGGCTCAAGGGCTCCCCCAGGAAAAACCGCTCATACTTTTTCTGAAAGTGCTTGATTTTGTCGTAAGTCCTGGCAGAAAAATCGTAAAGGAATGCCACCGCCTTGGCACCGAGATATGCCCCCTCGGCGATGACCAGCTGCCAGTAGAGCAACGCCAGCACCAGGACGGCGCCAACGGCGACCAGCGCCCAGGTCATCGAAGCGCACCGGCGATGAGCAGGAGCATCAGCAGGAGCCAGGGCGCGACAGCGCGTCGGTATCGCTCCGGCGAAACCCCATGAAGGAGCAGCAACCAGCCGGGAAACGCGAGTAACAGCACAGCGCCGACGGCGACGGGCTGCCCCTGCCAGAGCAGAAAGGTCGAGGCGAGCAGTGGGCCCAACACAGCCCAGGCATGAGGTGTCGTCTGAAAGCCCACCAGGAGCGTCACCGCCAGCGCGGAGAGCCCGCCGCCGAGCGAGATGGCGCCGCCCAGCGAGGCGCCGAGCAGCCACGGCACGCCCACCCAGCCGACCGCGTCCCAGCCCGGGCCAACGCTGCCTTCGCCTTCGCGCCAGAGCGCCGCCAGCTCCGCGCAGGTGAGGAGCAGCGCGCTGAGCAGGAGCGCCGTTCGACCCAGGACGGCGCCTAACAGCACGCTCAGGATCAGCGCGGAGAGCGCAGTGCGCAGCGGGCCAGTCAGCGCTTCCGAGCCGACGTCGCGCCACCAGGCGCGCGCATGTTCCAGGGCGCGGTGCAACGCTGCACCCGGCGTCCCCGGCTGCAGATAAGGCCAGTGAGGCAGAGGTTCGCGTTTGTCCCACGTGCGCCACTGCTGCAGCGGCGTCTTCCAATCCGTCGTCGTGATGGCGCGCCAGAGCGGCATCCAGCCGCCGAGGAGGAGCGCCAGCGCCAACGCCGTGGTCGGCAGTGCGTCCAACGGCGCGCCGAAGGCCCACGTCGCCCCGAGGAAGGCAGCGACGGGCAAGAGCATCCAGGCCCATCCGCCTGCGCGCGTTACGATCCGAGGTGTGTTACGCTGAGTATCCATAACGTTTTCCATACCAGACGCATTATACCAAAGTTGAACTCTCTAGCCACTGAGAGAATACGTGGGCAAAAGAAGCAGTTCCAGCGCCGCTCAAACGCCATAGGCGGCTTCCCATCATGTTTCCCTCCCGCATCAACCCCAGCTTCGTTTGCCTTGCTTTCGCCTACGCAGTTTCTACGGTACGGAGGGCGTTTTCACCAGCAGACTCGCTTCGAAATCCCGTGTTGCGTGGTACGTGTTACGTGCAAGGGATAGCAAAACGCCCCATCGTGAGATAGGGCGCTCTGTGGTTGAATGTTGTGCTGTGTTAAGCTTGCGCCTGACTGACGCTCTCCGGCTCCTTGACCGGCAGCAGGCTCAGCGTCGAGCCCAGGAATAGCAAGCCAAAGAGGGCAAAGATCAACATGTAGCCCAGCCCCGGCGATTCGGGCAGCAGGCGTGTAAAGTAATCGGCGATGGGACCGCTGATGTACGCTCCCACCGCGCCCGCGCCCGCGCCCGATAAATTGGCGATGCCTAGATATCGGGCGGCCTCCTCTTCCGGGACGAGGCTCGTGCCCAGTGCCCAGCTGGAGGCGTAGAATGCGCCGGTCGCCAGCCCGATGATGGCACCGCCGACATAGATCGTCGTCAGTCCGGGGCTGACAAGCAGAATCAGCGTACCGATGGCGGCGATGAGGCCGGTCGCTATGGTAACGCGTTTGCGTCCCAATTTGTCGCAGAGCCAGCCGCTGGGCAGCGCTGAGAGCAGCAACGAGACACCCACGGCCAGCATAACACGGCTGGTCGGCTCAGCGGCGGTCTCCCGCGTAAGGCCCAGCCGCGTCTGGATGAAAAAGAGGATGAAGCCGGAGAGGTTCGTGGCGCTCACCAGAAAGGCCAGCCGGTTGATCACCCACCAGGTGAAGGAACGGCGGTCGCCGGCGTGCGCTGTGCCGGTGGAGACGCGCACGCTGGCCCAGACGCCCAGGCCGATGGAGATGCCCATGGCGAGCAGGCCAGCCACGCCCATCCCTGCGACCAACAGCGACTGCGGCGCCGCGCTGTTCTCCAACCACTGCCCCACACCCAGCACCGCTTCGCGCATGCCCAGGATGATCACGGTGAAGACCGCCGTCATCAGCACCAGCCGTACGAAAGGCTCCCAGTTCAACGGAGGCGGCGTCTTTTCTAACGGCTGCTCTGGCACAAACATGGTCACCAACATACTAAAGGTGAGAACGCCGGACATGACCAGCAGCCCGCCGACCATGTTGCCGGCGCCGATGAGCGGCGCGATGGTGAAGGAGACCAGCAGCACGGGCAGCGGCACTTCGAAGAAGGCCTTGACACCAGAGAACCGTCCGCGTTTCTCCTCCGGGATCAGATCGGGGATGAGGCCCTGCTCCCCGGCCTGTGCTGCGTTGGACGCGATCTGGAATCCCAGGTACATGAGGAAGAGGAACCAGAATCCCGCCATGCCCTCCATGTTGATGGAAAGCATCATAGCGGCGACGAAGACCAGATCGCCCAGCGTGCCGAGGAGGACGAAGGGCCGCC
>CAYVKR010000224.1:0-5283 GCA_964452025.1 uncultured Anaerolineales bacterium | reverse complement strand
CGGAGCTCTGGGACATTGTCCGCGAAGACCAGCGTAGTGAACCGAGGGCAAAACGGCACTCCATTACGCTATCTCGCCGCAGTCGACGAGACACATATTCACAAATCAGGAAGAAACCGATCACCCTGTCTCAACGTGCTTGCCCTGCCCGTTGAAGTAGTAGCCAACCCCCCAGCGCGTGCGAATATAGACCGGATTACCAGGATCTTCCTCCAGTTTCTGACGGAGATAGCGAATATAGACGCTGAGATAGCCCGTATCTTCCTTGTGCTCTTCCCCCCATATCTGCGTGAGCAGATCTTGGTGTGAAAAAACATAACCGGGTCGACTGGCGAGGTTGAGCAGTATATTCAGTTCCGTAGGGGTTAGGTCAATCGGATCGCCGTTTCGCAAAACCGTCCTTTCATCGAAATCGATGTGCAGAACACCATCATCATAGGAGGTTTGCCACGATCCCGTGGACTGAGGATGGGCGCGTCGCAGACAGGCATAAATGCGAGCCTTTAACTCCTCAAAGCTATAGGGCTTCGTCACATAATCATCGGCACCCAGGGAAAACCCCTTGAGGATGTCGAGCTGCTCAGTTCGAGCGGTCAGCAGCAGAATCGGCACATCACAGACGTGGCGAAGCCGCTCACACGTCTGCCAACCGTCCAACCTGGGCATCATCACGTCGAGCACGACCAAATCAGGATGATGTGTATACGCCTGGTGCAATCCCTCTCGCCCATCTGAAGCCGTGATGACGTTAAAATTCTCCCGGCCCAGGACTATGTTCAGCAGGTTGAGGACTTCCGGATCATCGTCGATCACCAAAATCGTCTTTTCCATGGCTATATTCCAGTAAAGACACCTCATATAAACGATCGTCTCTCGCTTGTACGGCGATAAACTTCTCGAAAACTATGACGAGCAAGTGGGTATGCAAACGAGCGAATTCTGACGCAGCAGGCCGACGCTTGTACTTACCGTGAAGTTAGCTCATGCCGCCAACACCATATAGCGATACTATCAGATGAGCAGATACTGGTTTAAGTATAGCAGGAAATTGTATAGGAAAAGTAAATTGGTGTCCATAAACGATGAGAATGGGATGCCGACCAGCGAGGAAACGCTCGGATCTAAATCGACCTCAGCGTGGCGGTTACGGCTCTTCCTGGGGAGGCTCTGTATCGAAGTAATAACCCTCTCCCCAGACAGTATGGATCAACTGGGGAATACCGGGTTTCTGCGCGAATTTCCTACGCAGACGATAGATATACTGCTTGACAAGGTTGGGATCCCCCACCCGTTCTGCCCCCCAGATCTTGAGAAGCATCCTATCCGGGGTAAGGATTTTGCCCGTATATTGCATCAAGAGGCGCAGGATGGCAAATTCCTTCGGCGCGAGATGCAGCACCTCACCGTTGACGACGAGATCGTGGCGGTTCCCATCCAACATCACATTGTCAAACGGAAAGAGGACATTCTCGAATTGGGGACTTCGCTCTCCGGCTCGACGCATCGCCGCACGTAATCGATAGAGCACTTCTTCCGGGTCAAACGGTTTCGTGATGTAATCATCACCACCGGCTGCAAATCCACGCTGCAGATCTTCTTGATCCTTTTTCGCGGTGATAAAGAGAATGGGTACGTTCGTCATGTCGCGCAGGCGCTTGCAGACCTCGACGCCATCCATGTTCGGCATCATAATGTCAAGCAGAATGGCGTCGGGACGATGCTCGTAAGCAGCTCGCAATCCTTTAGCGCCATCATAAGCCTTGACGAACTCAAATCCATGTTGTGAAAGCATCATCGCCAGCAAATCGACGATTTCTGGATCGTCATCCACGACTAAGACGTGAAATCTCTGCGACATTGCCCGCCTTTAGCTTGATAGTCTTCCAAAGCCTATAGAAATGGTATCCCGCTGAGGGCTTGCTAAAAGCAATGATTTCCCGACTCATGAGGCAACTCTACAAGTATCCACCAGAGCATTCACGGCTGGAACCTGGAACCAAGTCTCAAACGTCAGCTCCCTTGAGTGTACGCCGCATAGGTCGTTAAAAACGGGAACGTATGCTTTCGCGAGCCCTAATCTGCCCCAACTTACTCATAGGCTATCACATTCACACGATCCCGTCAACAGATAGGCAACGAAGCCCGCTCGCCAAGAGTATCTCCCGAGCACAATCCGCCCGCGTGGTGATTCAAACCATGCGGGCGGATTATCTGAAAGCATTGGAGAGAGGTCAGGGTTAAAAATCAGACCCTCCCCTTTAATCCACGCAGCATCTGCTCGACGGTGAAGGGGAAGGTGTTGTGCCAGACGCCCGTAGCGTGGCGCACAGCGTGGTGGACGGCGGCAGCGACGGGAAGGAAGGGCATCTCCGCCATGCCGCGCGCGCCCCAGGGCCCGTTAGCCTCCGCGTTCTCGATGATAATTGCCTCCAACTCTGTTGGAATATCGGCGATGGAAGGCACGAGGTATTTGCCCATGTCGTCGCTCAGCGGATAGCCATCCTCCTGTATGAAGTTCTCGGTGGTGGCCCACCCCAGCCCCTGCACCACCCCACCCTCAATCTGCCCTTTGAGTAGCTGAGGATTGATAGCCTGACCCACGTCGTTGGCACAGACGATCTTGGGGAAGGTGTACTCGCCCGTTTCCGTGTCCACGATCACGTCCACGCCGATAGCCGCGTAGCCATAGGAGAAGTTAGGGTCGCCGTAACCCGTCTGCGAATCCATCTGCGTGGTTCTCGGCGCCAAATACGTGTATTCACCTCTGGCGGGGCGCTCTTCGTCTTTCCACTGCGCCAACGCTGCCTCTGCGGCACCGCGAATCGCGTTGCCGATCATGAACGTCATACGAGAGGCAGAGCAGGACCCCGAGCTCCCCGTGATAGCTGTATCCGCGTCCTCTACGTGCACCTGTTCCAGGGGAAGGCCCAGCGCCTCCGCCGCCATCTGCCGGATGACGGTCCGCGCCCCCTGCCCCACGTCGGAACTGGCCGCGAAGACCACGGCTTCTTCGATCTCCGCCTCGCCGCGCAGCTCAATGCCGGCCCAGGCGTTCTCCTGGTAGCCGAAGGAAAACCCGACGTTCTTAAACCCCAGCGCCACGCCGAGTCCCCGCTGCAGATGTTCGCCCGGATGTCGGTTGATCTGTGGTGCAGTCCACCCGTTTTCGGTCTCCTGCCAGCCAAGGGACTGGGCCACGGCGATCAGGGTGTCCTTCAGCCCCCTCGGATCTTCAGGGAGCGCCTCGCCCCAGGGCATGGCGTCACCGTTGACCACGACGTTGCGCAACCGCAGTTCCACGGGATCCATCTCAAGAGCCTCGGCCAGCTTGTTCATCTGCGATTCGACGATGAAGTTCGCCTGCGGCGCGCCAAAGCCCCGGAAAGCGCCACCGGGGATGTTGTTGGTGTAGACGCCGTAGACGTCGGTCTTGACGTTGGGAATACGGTAAGGTCCGTTGACCGTGAGCACCAGATTGCCCAATACCTTGTTTGTCGTGTAGACATAGGCCCCCGCGTCGGCGACGACCTCCGTCTCGGCAGCGAGCAAGTGCCCCTCCGCGTCTGCGGCCCAGCGGGCGCGCGCGAAGGCCCGATGCCGCTTGTGATGCCCCATAATCGACTCTTCCCGCGACCAGACGATCTTGACCGGACGCTGCAGCTTCCAGACCGCCAACGCCAGCACGATCTGAACCGACATATCCTCTTTACCGCCAAAAGCACCACCGACAGCCGGGATAATGACGCGAACTTGATCCTCCGGCAGATCCAAGGCGTGCGCGATCTCGTGCCGATCCTCATGCGCCCATTGCGTGCTGGTGACGATGGTAATGCATCCCTCCTCGTCGATATAGCCCAACCCAGCTTCCGGCTGCAGGAAGATATGCTCCTGACCCGGCACCTCATAATCAGCCTCGACCACGGCCGCCGCCTTTTCCCAGGCAGCCTCCACGTCGCCGCGCCGAATGCGGTGGTGTGAGGCGATGTTGCCGTCAAAGACCAGCTCAGGATGGATCTCTGTCCGAGGATGGGGCGGATGCAGGCGTGGCGCCTCGGCCTTCCTGGCATCCCGGGGATCGGTGATCACGGGCAGCTCCTCATAGACGACGTTGAGCTTCGTGCGCGCTTCCTCGGCGGCTTCCTCTGTCTCGGCGACCACGAGGGCAACCTGATCGCCCACGAAACGCACCACGTCGGCGCCCTCCTTCTCGCTGCCCGGCCCGCAGAGCACTGGTTGATCCGGGTATTGCAAGCCATATTCATTGACCGGTACATCGGCAGCAGTGAAGATCGCTACAAAGCCCGGTACCTGCTCGGCTTCGTTGGTGTCCACGTGCACGACCCGCGCATGCGGACGTTCGGCGAACAGGATCTTCATATAGAGCTGATCGTCCCTGTTGTAATCACCCGGATAGCGCGCTTCGCCGGCGACCTTCGCCCGGGCATCGATGCGGTTCACGGCGTGTCCCACGTAGTTGCCTTTCATAGACCGTCTCCTTGCGACAGAACTCAAAGCAGCAAAACGACTAAATGACAAATAGCCAAGGGTAACCGCACTGAAATGGCTGGTAAAACTCGGAGTTTTTCGCAACTTGACCCTGTATGTAGATACTTCACAACCAAAACCACTAGATGTAGGGGGTGACCTGCTAAGACTCCGAGTTTTTGGCCTTTTTCAGATGCGCCAATGGTAAATGACAAAGACCAACCGACCATGCGGAGAAAACACAAGCTACCGATTTCTCTCTAATCAGGACCATGCGTCCTGGTAGCCTCCCTCTGTTTCTAGCGTTAGAATGCGACGCAGCACACCCACGGTCGCAGCGTAGGCCGGGTCCATCCCGTAGTAGGAGAGATTACGCGCCAGATTGCGACCCTTGGTGATAGGCGTATCCGATGCGTAATGTAAGATGCCAATCTCAAAGGGAATAGGATAGAGGTTGACGAGCTCCCCCTCTGGATAACGCCGGGGCCGGATAAACTCGTAGACGGCGGAAAGATAAGGGCCGGCCTCCATCTCGGCGTCGGTGTAACCCGCATCGAGAAAGCCCTTCATGTACGGCTCGTTCTGCAAAAACGTACCCCGCACGGTGATAGCGCGTTGATTGTCCAGCACGTCGCCATAGACCAGGTACTTGGCGATGTCGGCTGCCTGGAAGATGTTATTGAGCAGATAGGTATTCTGAGAGTGCTCATCGTAGACGACATTGGGCACAATCACATCACCGATCCGCCCGTTGAGCGTGGCCGCTTTGCCGATGATGTAGAGGCCGCGCAGCGCGCC
>CAYVKR010000223.1:0-5287 GCA_964452025.1 uncultured Anaerolineales bacterium | reverse complement strand
TACTCAACAAGAAGACCGAAACCAAGCCTAAAGCCAGCATCAAACCTATCCCTAGCTTGCGATACTTGTTCTGCATTATTTCCTCCGTTGTGATAAATGTTGGCCTTGGTGAAAAAAGCCTTTTTACCGCAGAGATCACAGAGAACGCTGAGAAAAATGAATGTTATGTTTAACTATTTTTACATTTCTCCGAATTTCATGATAGAAAATCATAGTACACCTAAGAATCTCTGTGCCCTCTGCGTGCTCTGCGGTTAGATCGACCTTTTTTCAGTGGAGTCAATGTTGCGTTATTGATGGGTTCGATTTGGCTTTCCTTTCTCGAGAAAGCCAAGTCAAGTGTACCCGAAGAGGTGGCATGAAGTATGTGTCGGCAGATACATTGGGGGTCACATCTCGGAATGTGACCGTCCCAGGGAAGATACAGAAGAGCGTCGTGGTTCTCTGAGCCACAACACTCCGAAGAGGCATCCCAACGGGATATGACGCTGGGTTATGGCAGATTGTCTGCTAGTTGTCCCAGTTCAGAGGGTTCAATATTTAGCCCAGGCGTGCTTTTCTGATGGATCAGCGGATTAGGGATCGCGAACAACGCCATGCCCGCCACACTCAACCATCCTACCCAGTCACCCAATCTGGTGTAGAGGGTCCGTCTGCTACCCAATGGCACGTCAGCGACCAATATGGCCTCGGTTGTTCCGGGATCGGCAACCCAATCCACAACCTTACCGTCCGGGCCGACGATGGCAGAATCGAAGGCGGTATCGGCCTTGACCATGGCAACGCGATTCTCCACGGCACGCAGGACCATCTGCGTGTAGTGAATCTCAGCGATGCCCGGAAAGTCCATGGACGGCACGGCTATGAATTGCGCGCCCTGAGATGCCAGCTTACGGGACGCATCGGTGAAATCAAGATCAAAGCAGATGATGATACCTAGCGTTCCCAACGGCGTCTCGTAGACCGGAAAGGTTCCTGCATTGATACCGTAAGGTTCGCCGCCAAAGACGGTTGGATGGGCCTTGCCATAGATACCCAGAAACTCGCCTTCGGGTGAGAGCAAGGTGGCTTCGTTGCGAAAGCCCTCGTCTGTCATCAACCCGTAGCCGATGACAATGTGAGTCTGAGTTTCAGCAGCCAGCGCGCGTAGCGAATCCGTGTATTCCACCTGTGGATCGAAGCCGAGGCCCAATTCCGGCCAGACGACCAGCTCTGCACCCTGTTCAGCCGCCTGCCGGGTCTGCGCCGAGAGACGAGCCAGGCGCGTCTCCTGGGGCGTCTCCATATCCATATGAGCGGCGCGTGGCAAATTCGGCTGCACAGCCGCCACTCGCAGGGATGGCCCCGATTGAGGTGGTCTCACATAGAGGACTAGACTCAGGGCGGTCCAGGCGACGACGACCAGACCCACGCCTAAGGCCCACCGGCGCGTCGCACGTTCACCGAGGGCCGGCAACGGGTCCAGATACCAGTTGCGGTCAAAGAACGCGAAGATGGCTTGAGTAAGTGCGAAGTTCACCAGGATAATCAGCGTGCTCAAACCCAGAATTCCAAATATGGAGACAGGCTGAATGAACCACCGTTGGGCATAGAGTGGATAGCCCAAAAAGCCCCACGTCCCCAGGTTGGGCAAAAAAGAGCGCAGCATATCGAAGCCAATCCAACTTGCCACGCCCTGGAGCACAAACCACCGATAGGCCGTACGTTCGTGCAAAGAGCGGCTGCCCTTTTCCATGAAAAAGACCAGAACGCCAATCCAGAGGGGCAAGGTGCGCATATACCAGGCGCCTCCGCCACCAAAACCGAAGATTCTCGTGAAATAGAGCCCAATCCAGCCGCCTGTGGCCAGAGCGGGTGCCAACGCCGACCAGCGAGCTGGCAATATGCGATATTGCGCAACAAGATAGGGAACCGCCGCGATGAAGATCGCGGGCCAAAATGTATAAGGCGGAAAGGATACGATGAATAACACCATACTGGCAAGAGATAGCATCACCCCGATGCTCATCCGAACCCAAAACGGCAGCTTGCCGGCTATCTCGCTCTTATCTTTCGTTTCAAGTTCCATCCAGAACCTCCTCATGTCCTCTGTGATCATGTGCCTACACAGCATAACCGCAGAAACCGCGGATGGGATGTGCAGAAGAGCACAATCAAGGTCACGTTCTGGCGTGTGACCGTCATAATGAGGAGTCACGCTATGATGCAAAAAGGACTCTGCCGAAGGGTCGAGAAATCTCCCCAGTTCGGAGACAAATATACAGCGAGGGGGAGATTGAAAGCGCTACGTCAGAGCAGACCCAATTCCTTCGCCTTAAGCGCGGCCTGGGTGCGATCACGGACGTTCATTTTGCTGAGGATACTGGTCACATGATTCTTCACCGTGCCGTAGGCGATAAAGAGCGTCTCGGCGATCTCTCGATTGGTCTGGCCCTCCACGATAAGGGCCAGAACTTCCCGCTCGCGGTCACTCAGTGGCTCAATGAGCGGATCCTGATGCTCGGGAACCTGTTTTGCAAGGCGCGAGAACTGGCTGATCACCTTGGTGGCGACGGCGGGCTGCAACACGGATTCGCCCCGCGCGGCGGCCCGAATCGCTTCCACAAGTTTCTCAGCCGAGACATCCTTGAGTAGATAGCCCACGGCGCCGGCGCGCAGACCTCGGAAGATATCCTCGTCATCATCGAAGGTCGTCAGCACGATCACGCGGGTCTGTGGTCGCGCTTGAAGCAGCCGCCGCGTCGCAGCGACTCCGTTGAGATTGGGCATCCGCAGATCCATCAGCACGACGTCGGGAGCAAGCGCCCACGCCCTCTGCACAGCCTCCAAGCCATCTTCCGCCTGGCCTACCACTTTGATGTCAGGCTGAACAGAGAGTAGCGTCTCCAATCCCTGACGGAACAGCGCTTGATCGTCGACCAGAAGCACACGAATCATGATGTTGGCACCTCCACTTTGAGCAAGAACCCCTGCCCGGCGCCTGTCTTCACCTCCAATTGACCATCGACCAGTTTCAGGCGCTCGCGGATGCCCAAGAGGCCAAAACCGCTGCCGGGTTCCTCGGCACCTAAGCCGTCATCCTCGACCTTCAGCACGACGTTATCGTCGTTGTACGTCAGCGTCACCGCAACGTGCTGGGCCTCGGCGTGCTTGCACGCATTAGTCAGGCCTTCTTGCGCCGCCCGATAGATGACCAGGGCGATCTGGGAGGCGAGAGGACGAGGGTCACCGTCCACCGTATAGCGCAGGGAAAGCCCACTGTTGTGACAGGCGTCGACCAGCCGCCCCACCGCTTCGGGCATCGAGAAGTCGTCTAACGGAGAGGCGCGCAGCGCCGCCACCGAGCGTCGCACCTCGGAGAGTCCCTCTTGGGTAAGCGTCTGCGCTTGGCGCAGAGCTTCCAGACCCCGCCTGCGATCCTGATCCAATACAGCCAACCCCGCCTGGATCTGCACATTGATGGTCGTGAGATAGTGCCCCAGGCCGTCGTGAATCTCGCGCGCCAGCCGGTTGCGCTCCTTGACCATCGCCAACTCCTCCGCCTGGGCGGTATATGCACGTAGTTTGGTGTTGGCCCTCTCCAACTTCTGGGCCAGCTCCTCGACGGCTCGCCGCGCCTCTCGTTCTCGAACGGCGACGTGCGTGAAGAGGACGACGAAGACGGCCGACAGCAGATATTGCAGCCCGCTCATCAGCACAGTCACGCCAACCGACAATCTCATGTTGGGAGAGCCCGAGCCATCCACCATCAAGAAGGTAACGCTCATTATGCTGAGCACGTTGAGAAGCAGCATCGTGATACGTTGTTTAGGCGGTAGAACCACGACGCTCTGGCCCACAATCGGAAGCATGATCAGCCAACCTTGTCCTCGGCTTAGGTAATAAATGAGGGTGCCCAGGAACGTTTGAAGGAGTAAATGGAGATAGGCTGCTGTGGTCCCCTTCTGTTCACACTTAGGCAAGGTGTAAATCCCGAGAATGACGAACAGGACACCGCACGCGGTGAACAGCAGCCCCGTCCTGGTGATGAAGGTCACGGCACCGCTGGCGAAGGTAGCGAAATAGGTAACCAAGACCAGCACGATAAACAAGGTATTCATCCCCAGGTCTTCGTCAAGAGCGCGGATGGCATTAGATGTCATGTTGATCTCCCCCAGTTCAGAGACGTTCGCGACCGTTCAGCGCAGGTCGTATAACCATGGTTCCGTGGATGGGGCTAAGCCGTCATACCTTCAATATTGTACAGCTCTCTCGCAGTTTGGCACAATGACTCGACCGACTCGAAACCCAGGCTGCCATGATGGCGGCATTGGGTAGCCGGGATTTCTAAGCGAGTCAACTGAAGAAAACATCTATGGCGTCTGAATCACCCTGGAACCACTTCGTTTGCCCGCAGCCACTGGCAAGTTCGGCTTGCAGGGCCATCGCATCTAAATGCCAAAGCCCTGCGCACGAGCACTGCCATGGCCCAGGGGGCCAACGGCCCACGGGAAGTACTCTACAGAAGCCCTGCGGCTGACCGTCCACCTGCGTGGACGGAAAAACGCGTCGATGTAGGTCGACGCTCGGCGCATCAGCGCCTTGGAGAGCGACTTCCCATGGCCACTGGGCCATCGGGCCAGGGCAGTCGTGTACTTTGGGCTAGAAACACCTTTGTGCGCTTCCATTATGCGATTTCTGTCATGAAATGAATGCTACGTTTCAGATGCGATTGCCCTGGAGATTTAACTTGTAGCACAGCAAAAAAGCGGGTACAATGATAGTGGGTAGCGTCATTTTGGGCTCAAAGCGCAGTCGTTATAGACGACTGCCAAGGCGATCTTCGTTCGTCCACAATCCTGACCATCGAAGCAAAGAGCTACTTCCGTCGGTTACGAGTCAGCTACAGTCTGTCTACAAGACAGCTTCACCAAGTTCCTGGGAAATAAGTAGCACTGTTATCAGCCCCACCTAACGTGCGCAGAGAAGCGTTCAGCGTAACCGAGTTATGCCGGACGATATTCCCACTGGACTGCCTCACCTCTAATGGTGGTTAGCTAGACTGTTTTTCAGAAGGTGTCATCACAGGCGTTCAAGCGGAAGGAGGTGATAATCTGACCCACACGTCAATGATATGCTGGACTCAGTTGGTACATGTTTCCTCATAGACGTGCTAGCTGTCCTACATGTTCATATCCCCCCATAACCTGACACGATCAAAAGACCGGTACTTAAACTTCTGATCCTCTAAGCTCCTCCTTATGATGATCTCCCAGGTCAGCTAGAAAATAGTTGCATATCCCCTATG
>CAYVKR010000222.1:0-5355 GCA_964452025.1 uncultured Anaerolineales bacterium | reverse complement strand
AGTTTCTACGGTACGGAGGGCATTTTCACCAGCAGACTCGCTTCGAAATCCCAAAGCGGGAAAACGAAGCGGTTCCAGGGCGGCTCAGACGCGGGAGATGACCTCCAGTGACGTTTTCCACCCGTATCAACCCCGCCTCCGTTTGCCTTGATCGCGGCGGGGCACGTTCTGAGGTGGGAGGGCGGTCGCGGCGGTCACTCTGCTTCAAACCCTTAAAATGCTTCTAGGGTGGTGCGCATCTGCCGGAGCCAATTCGCGTGGAGAATGTTGGCGATGCTGTCCTCGTCGTAGCCGCGCTCTTGCAGAAGCGGTGCGATTTTGTTGAGATCGCGGATCGTCTCTATCTCGTGGGGGACCGATTCGCGTCCCAATCCGCCATCAAAGTCGGAGCCGATGCCCACGTGATCAGCGTCGCCCAGGAGCTGGCAGACGTAATCGATGATCTCGACGACGCGCCGGAGGGGTAGACGTGGTTCGTTCTCGTTCCAACCCGGCTTCAGCATGCGATTGTAGGGCACGACACCGATGACGCCGTCTCGCTCTGCGATCCGCTCGATAAGACGGTCAGAGAGCTGGCGCGGCGAGTCGACGAAGGCGCGTGGATTGGCGTGTGAGGCTACGATCGGGCCGGGGTAGCGATCCAGCACCGCGTGGGCAGCGTCCTCCCAGAGATGGCTGAGGTCGGCCAGCAGGTTGTACTCGGCCATGGCTGCCAGTAGATCGTGACCGAGATCTGTCAACGGGCCGGGATTGCCGTTGCCGCCTGCGTAGCGGGTACCCGCTGCCCAGCTGAGCCCTATACCGCGTAAGCCGGGCGCGACCCACATCTCCAACTCCTCCGGCGTGCGGATGGGATCGGCGCCCTCCATGATGACGAAGATGCCCAGCTGGGGCTTACCCGTCTCCCAGCTCGCCAGTACGGTGTCCAGATCCGCCGGGGTCTGGATCAACCGCACCCGTCGATCCTCGTCGGCGAGGTGGCGATAGAAGTCCATCTGCGCGCTGGCTTGCTGGTGTGCCTCCTCGGCGTTGTGATAGACCTGCGCATCTTCATGCCAACGTCGCCATGCAGGGGCCACGAAGATGCTACCGCCGATGAGGCCGATCTCTCCCTCGATCATCTCTGGCACGCTGACCAGGCAAGTGCCGGCGTGATGGCCCGGCGGAGGTGTTCTTTGCTCGCGGGCGCGAATTGCTTCGACAGGCTGGCGGACATCTCTGCTCAAGACGGTGGCGTTGTACGCTAGATCCAGATGACCGTCGACCAGGAATGATGACAGGTAACGTCTCCTCATATTCAGTTCAATACCCCTATTAGTATAGTGTAACTATCTGTGAAAGACCAGCGATGCTCCTTGTGACAAATACAATGTGAGGTCACCTATGGCGTCTGAGCGACCCTGGAACTGCTTCGTTTGCCCCTGCTGGGATTTCTAAGCGAGTCTGCTGGTGAAAATGCCCTCCGTACCGTAGAAACTGCGTAGGCGAAGGCAAGGCAAACGAAGCTGGGGTTGATGCGGGAGGGAAACATGATGGGAAGCCGCCTATGGCGTTTGAGCGACCCTGGAACTGCTTCGTTTGCCCCTGCTCCTGAAAATTTGCCGATTTTGGGAAACTCTTTTATAATAGATATGAGTGTTCGAGTGCGCGGGTGATCTGGTCGCTTGACTGATGATGTTGCAAGTTGAGTCTATTCCCCCGTCCACGCATGGAAGGGGGAATTTTCTGTGAGTAAATGGGTCTAGACGACCAGTCAGCCCATGGGTGAATACTCCATGATTGGGATCTGGCTTGTTCCAGCACACTCTGCTGGCGGTGTGGGAAGATAGCGAGCGAGAAACCCATTGGCGTTGGATGCCGGCAGTTCAATTTAAGGAGGACGTTTATTTTGATGATGGAGCAACAAGCAGACGAAGTGCGGGATAGCGAACAGGAACAGTTCGCGGCCTTATTAGAGGAATCTTTCGAACGTGTGCAGCCTCACCGGGGAGAGGTGTTGGAAGCCACTATCCTCTCTATCGGGGACAATGACATGGTTGTCGATCTCGACGGCAAGCGAGATGGCATCATTACGCCCAAAGACCTGGATCTGGTAGATGAAACCTATCTGTCCGAGCTGGTAGTTGGTGATACGATCCCCGTTCTGGTCATGAAGGAATCTGCTCGCCATGAAGGCGTAGCGGTTTCTTTGAAGAAGGGGCTAGAACAACAGGATTGGCTGCGGGCAGAGGACTATCTCTCTAGCGAAGAGGTGTTTGAAGCTGAGGTCATCGATGTCAATCGGGGCGGTGTCCTGGTTGAATTTGGACGGTTGCGTGGCTTTGTGCCCAATTCGCACCTGACGTCCGTGCCCTCTGGCATGCAGCGGGATCGGTTCCGCGAAGCTAAAGAAGAGCTGGTCGGCAAAGATCTCTTCCTGACCGTGATTGAGGTCAACCAGCGGCGGCGGCGCCTGATCCTCTCTGAGCGGGCTGCCAGCCGGCAGAAGCGCGAGAAGCTGCTCCAGGAGTTGGCGGAAGGCGATATCCGCACCGGCATCGTGCGCAACGTGGTGGATTTTGGCGCGTTCGTCGATCTGGGCGGGGTGGACGGCCTTATTCACATCTCAGAGCTGGACTGGGACTACGTGGAGCATCCCAGCAAGGTGCTGAGTGTGGGCGATGAAGTCGAGGTCTACGTGCTGAGTGTGGACCGCGAGCGACAGCGCATCGGGTTGAGCCGCAAACGGGTCATCCCCGCGTCCACCATCGATCCGTCGCTGGAAGAAGAGCCAGAGGCGGAGGAAGAAGCGGAAGCCGAGGCCGAGACGGAGATCGAGACCGCGGAAGAGACGGTGGTCACGGCAGAGGCCAACGTCGACGCAGAAGTTGAGGCAGAGCCAGAAGCCGAAGAAACCAAGGAAGCCGAAGAACCCGAAGAAATCGAAGAAGCGGCATAGGATTTTCACGCCATTGATCTAGGACTTCTGCTTTGCGGGCCAAAGCCCCACAGTGAGCCGGGTAGGCTGCGTGTGGGGCTTCTGGATAGGTCGTACCGTACATTCACAGATGGATAATCTCTCTGGCTGGCGAGCATTTATCTGATCAAGACATAGGTGCCTTATAAGCTTACTGCTATCAGGCAGATGGCGGCATGAACCGCCATCTTGTGTACACAGCTGGTAACGTCACGTTTTACTCCGCTGACGAGCGTTTAGTGGAGATAACCTATGAGGAGGGCAAGATGACGAAAGATTATCCGTATGGTGAGGGCAAGGTCAAGTGGGCGTCCACAGAGTGGCTGGCAGAGCATCTGGACGATGATGGCTTGATGCTGTTGGACATTCAACCTAACGTCCACGATTACATCAAAGAACACATTCCCGGCGCCGTTTACATGAACGAAGGCTTGCTGCGCGTCCCGTTGAATGGGCTGCCCGCGCAGTACGTTTCGGCGGATGTGGTGGAGCTGCTCTTTCGGCGCGTCGGTCTGCGACCAGAGATTCCGGTGGTCGTCTACACGGGCGTTGGCCCGTTCTCGGGCGGAGGCAATGGCCTGGAGCAGACCATGATGGCCTATACACTGGCTCGTTTTGGTCACGATAACGTCATCGTCCTTGATGGCGGCATCGAAAAATGGAAGGCCGAGGGACACCCCTTGACGCAAGTCTTTCCCCAGATCGAACCGTCGGACTTCAACGCGGTGGATCGCTCTGAATATCGTGTGGAGTACGAGGCGTTCAAGGCGCTCAAGGATCAGGAGGACGTTATCCTGCTGGATGCACGCCCTGCTGACGTCTATGAAGGGCAGGGGCCGTGGATCAAGGCTGGGCATATTCCGGGCGCCGTCAATGTGCCCTGGAAGAGCTTTATGGATCCCGATAATCCACGCCTGCTCAAGTCCGACGCGGAGATTCAGGCGATCATCGATACGCACGAGATCACGCCAGACAAGACCGTGATCTGCTCCTGTGGGACCGGGCGCGAGGCCACCAACGAGTTTATCCTTTTCAAGTGGTACCTCGGCTATCCCAAGGTCAAGATCTACGAAGGCTCGTTTACCGAGTGGAGCTCCTATCCTGAGAACCCGACAGTGACAGGGAAGAACCCTCGATAACGGAGATGACAAGTTAGACAACCCTGCCTGCCCTGTGCTTTTGCGCAGGGCAGGCCATTGCTTTTTAGGAGGCTGCGATGCTTTTTGAGCGGATTGAATCGGAAGGATTGGCTCACTATTCGTATCTCATCGGTGATCAGCACGACGCGATGGTTATTGATCCCCGGCGTGATTGTGAGATCTACGTGAATCGAGCGCAGCGGGCTAGCTTGCAGATCAACCACATTTTGGAGACGCACCGTAACGAGGACTACATCATCGGCTCGGTCGAGCTGGCTGCGCGCACCGGAGCGGAGATTTGGCACGCCGACGCAGCGTTAGACTACCAGTATGGTCACCCGGCAGAGGACGGTCAGGAATGGGCGGTGGGCCGACTGCGGTTACGCGCTATCGCCACGCCGGGTCACACGCCCGGCTCCATGAGCTACCTGCTGCACGATCCCGATGGTGAGCCCTGGATCGTCTTCACCGGCGATGCCCTCTTCGCCGGCGACGTGGGGCGCGTGGATTTACCCGGCGTCGAACGCAAGGAGGAGATGGCGCATCTGCTCTACGACTCTCTTTTCAACAAGCTGTTGCCGTTGGGTGACGAGGTCATCGTCTGCGCTGGTCACGGAGCCGGCTCCGTCTGCGGCAGCGATATCGCCGAGCGCGTCTGGACGACCATTGGGCTTGAGCGTAAGCTCAATCCACATCTGCAATATGCGGACGAGGCGCCCTTTGTCGCCAACGTCGCCAAAGTGCTGGAGCGCCCGCCTTACTTCCGTCACGTGGAGCGCTGGAATCTGGAGGGCGCGCCGATCCTCGGCACATTGCCGGCGCCTGTGCCCTTGAAACCGGGCGCTTTTGCCGAGCGGATGGACGAGGCTCTGGTCTTGGACACGCGCCTGGAGACCAGTTTCGGCGCGGCGCACGTCCCCGACGCGCTTTCGATCTGGGCCGGCGGACTGGCGAGCTTCGTCGGTTGGTTCGTGCCCACCGATCATCCGCTGCTGTTGGTGAACGCGGACGATGACCCGACGCCGGTGGTCCGCACGCTGATCCGGCTGGGGTATGACGACATCGTCGGCTCGTTGGCGGGCGGCATGCTGACGTGGCACATGGCGGGCCGACCGAGCACGGCGGTGGGGCTGGTGACGGCGCAAGCGCTCTGTCAACGCCTGGAGGCGGGCGAAAGGGCCTGGTTCCTTGACGTGCGGAGCGATGAAGAGATTGAGGCGGAAGGCGTGCTTGAAGGCGGTCACCACATCCATATCACAC
>CAYVKR010000221.1:0-5359 GCA_964452025.1 uncultured Anaerolineales bacterium | reverse complement strand
TTATACCAGTAAGTTTTGTAGTCCCTCGATTGGAAAAAAGTGTCCGGTAATGAAGGCCCAGGAAAAGCCACGGTTTAGCGTCAAACGAAATGGGACGGTTATTCATGAAGATGCTCCTTTGATGAGGTGTGCATATACCTTCCGGGATGCCTACAGCATCCCGGAAGATGGTTTTTCTACAGACCGCCGCGCTCGACGGCAGTCGCCTGCGCCTGGGCCAGGATGGCGTCGGCGCGCGTGAGCATGCCATCCAGCTCGTCGAGCCAGGCGCGGGCGCGCTCCTGATCGTCGATAGACGTGGCGTTGATGCGGACGTTGAGCGCCGCCGATTGGAGGGCTGCCATACCCAGCCAGACCGCGCTCGCGGCGTCGGTGACGGCGTTGGGGTTGCCCTTCCGCGCCATCACCAGCGCGATCTCCATGGCCCGCAACACCTTGCGCGCCGTCGCCAGCGGGACCTCGGCAGCGCGCGTCATGGCCTTCTGCGTGGCGGCGTGACGCGCGGCTTTCTCTCTCTCCGTACCTTTGGGCAGCTTGTAGGCCGCCATGACAGCGTTGAAGGCCTCGGCGTCCTCTTCCATGCCCTCGGTCAGCGCCTGGCGCAGTTTCTCTGCCTCGACGATGAGCTCACGCACCTCGTCGCGCACATCGGCAAAGCGGCTGCGTCCCGCCGTCAGCCGTCCCACCATGGCGCCTAGCGCAGCGCTCATGGCGCCCGCCAACGCGGCCGCTGATCCGCCGCCGGGCGTGGGAGCCTTGGAGGCCAGCGCATCTAAGAAACCCAGGGGCGCGCCTTCGTCCAGGGCACGCAGTTTGTGCTCCAGGATCTGATCGGGATCGAAGATGTCGAGTTGGAGATGCCACTGCGCCGCGTCAATGAGGGCTTCTTCCGGCACCAGGCCCACCAGCTCCGTGTGGGTGACGCGGGCGCCGTAGCGCGTCGCCTCACGCCGAATGGCCTCGACGACGCGGTAGATGGGCGTCTTGCGGTAGTGCGTCAGGTTCATGGAGACCTGGGCCTGTCCTGCAACCATGACGCCCATGGCTTTGACGTAGCGATAGCCGCCGCTGACCTGGCGGATGGCGCGGGCAATGCGACTGGCGATGCTGACGTCGTCGGTATCGAGGTAGGCGTTGAAGGCGATGAGGTACTGGCGCGCGCCGATGACGGTAGCGCCCGCCGGACCGATCTCCGCCGGGCCCGTGTCAGGAGCGCGGTCGGGGTTCGTGCCGATCTCTTCCTTGAGCGCTTCGTACTCGCCGCTGCGGATGTTGCCCAGATCCACACGATCGGGGCACAGGGCGGCTTCCTCGTAGAAGTAGACGGGGATGCCGAGCTCCTCACCCACCCGCTGGCCCAGGTCATGGGCGAGCGCGACGCACTCTTGGGTCAATACCCCGGTGATGGGGACAAAGGGTACGACGTCCGTGGCCCCGATTCTGGGGTGTTCCCCCTCGTGTTCCGCCAGATTAATAAGCTCGGCCGCTGTGGCGATGCCCTGGAACGCGGCTTTCTGCACGGCGTCCGGCGGCCCGACCAGGGTGACGACGGAGCGGTTGTGGTCGACGTCGGATTCCACGTCCAGGATGTGGACGCGCTCGAGGCGCATGGCGTCCACGATGGCGTCAATTTTCTCATGATCGCGGCCTTCACTGAAATTAGGTACGCACTCGACCAAGGGTTTCACGCGGCCTCCTCCTCGTCGTCGTCGGGTTTGATGACCTCAATATCGATGATGTCTTCCTCGGACATGGCTTCATTCTCGCCGTAATACTCGGCTTCCAACGCGGCGCGATGTTCCTCGACGACGGTCGGCGGGCAGACGTCGATGAAGAGCCGCAGGCCGATGAGGATAAACGCCAGGTCGTCGAGCTGTCCGAGACCCAGCGTGATGTCGGGAATGAAATCTATGGGGGAGATAAGATAGGCCAAGCTGAGAAACGGGATGACTTTGGTGATCAGGGAGATGCGGGGATCGAGGATCAGGCGCCAGGCCAGTTGGAACTGGCGGAAAAAGTCTCTGAACCATCCCATCACGGCGCCGATGTCGTCAGGCGTGGCGGGCGGGCCGGATTTCTGTTTGGTCATGGCTGGTCTCCTTTTTTATCTAGACTCAGGTCTATCTAGATTATAGTCATCTGAGGATAGGGCGCAACCGCTTACAGCGTGCTTAGGGGTCAGGGACGGACAACGGGAGATCATCGTCGCCATGGGTGGGCCTCATGGGGATTTCGAAGCAAGTCCGCTGGTGAAAACGCCCTCTGTACCGTAGAAACTGCGTAGACGAAGGCAAGGCAAACGAAGCTGGGGTTGATGCGGGAGGGAAACATGATGGGAAGCCGCCTATGGCGTTTGAGCCACCCGACAACTGCTTCGTTTGCCCCTCAGGCGCGCAGACTTGTTGAAATTCGAGGGTATGGTAAAATATGAGCGTTGTTTTGGGGGCTCGTCTAACGGTAGGACAGCGGTCTCTGGAACCGTAGGTGAGGGTTCGAATCCTTCGCCCCCAGTCAAAGAACGCCCGGCGTAAAGCCGGGCGTTTGTGCTTTTTTGCCCGCAAACAATGGCGATGGCAGGCATAATTGGAAGAGGCAAGTTGGTGCTTCGTTAAGTCCTTGGCGAGGCAGCGAAAACCACAGCGGGTGACGAGGTGCCGCCTCAACCAAAAGCACCTGACCTTATGGTGGGCATTGGTTGCTGGAGATCCACGGGGAGAACTTGGACCAGTCACCAATCATTACAGTGAACGGCAGCGGTTCTTATGAAAAACTGGCGCTTTCAGGTTATAATATAGGGCAAGGGCTGGCTAATCGAAGTATAGTGGAGGGAATGCACTATGAGCGCAAGTAACGTATTAGAAATATCTCAGGATATCCTAGATACTGCGCGGCTGACGGTCGACGAGTTGAAGGTGGAATTGGCTGTGTATTTGTACACCCAAGATCGCTTATCCATCGGGAAAGCACGCGAACTGGCAGGGATGTCTTTGTGGGCGTTCCGGCAGCTATTGGCTTCTCGTCGCATCCCGCCCCACTATGATGTCACCGAATTGGAAGAAGATGTGGCTACATTGCGGGAACTAGGGCGGCTATGATCATTGTCAGTAATACCTCGCCTCTGACCAATCTGGCAGCCATCGGGGAGTTCCAGATTTTCCGCCATCTTTACGGGAAACTCCACATTGCTCAGGGTGTTTGGGAAGAACTGAACGCGGAAGGGCAAAGATGGCCTGGACGCGACGAGGTCGCTACCGCTGACTGGATTGAGCGTCATCAGGTGCAGAATCAAGCCCTGGTTACTGCTCTGCAACGCGACCTAGATCGTGGGGAGGCTGAAAGCATTGCGCTGGCGCTTGAACTTGGGGCCACACTGATCCTTCTGGACGAGCGAGAAGGACGACACGCTGCCCAGCGGCTAGGGCTAAAAGTGGTGGGTGTTGTCGGCGTTTTATTGGAAGCCAAAGCAAACGCTGTCATCAGCGCTGTTCGTCCTTTTTTGGATGGCTTACGCCAGAGTGCCGGATTCTACCTGAGCGAACCCCTCTATCAGCATGCACTGATCTTGGCGGATGAGAGTGATCCATATCCATAAACTTATCATACCTCATGAAGTAAGTTCTGAGCCTCAGATCGATGGGTTCACGCTGTGTTTTCGGCATCGTCAGAGGCCGGATAAGCCACGACATGCTCCCTCTTCTATGACCTACCGATGAAACGTGGTCACTCATCTTAGCACATAGGGAGTCCCCCAGTCAAGAACGCCCGGCGCAAGGCCGGGCGTTTGTGCTTCTTGCCTACAACTAACAGCGGATAGTTTCCCTCTTGATTGAATCCCGCATGTTTTATGCTTCCCACGACGTCTTTAGGATCGAGAACTAAATAACTTTCCCATTTGGTACAGCAGTGTAGTTCCATTGAGGCAAGAGTTCATCAAACACAATTCGCATGGTTTCCTTAAAGTCATCAGTGACTTTTCGCCCAGTCTCATACACTTTGTCAAGGATCTGAACGGTGACTTGGAGACCTTTTGAGGTTGTCGTCTTTTCCATCAGTTCTTTGACAATCTCGATACTTCTAAAAATGACACCCTGGCAAGCCCGGGTTACGTGGGGAAACAAACGATGCTCGATGGGATTGTACTTGGAACAATAAGGGGGGTAATGAGCAACCTGAATAGCAACGCCGATTTCGTCTGCCAACTTCTGCAGGTCTTCTTTGAAGATATAATAGCGAGAGCTATTGCTTCCCCCTCCGTCACACAGAATCAGAATGGATGTGGCATGGGGATAGTCATATTGTCCCTGGAGATGCCACCAATTTCGGATAGAATCACAGGCAAATTCGCTGGTGTCCCCGCTGGTGCCCAGGGTGATGAAGCCAGTATTCCGTTGGAGGTCGTAGATACCGTGAGGGACAATTACCCTTTCAGCCAAGCTGGTAAAGTCATGGTCCAAGGTTTGCACTTCTTCCCGGGTGTACAAATAGCCGTCGCGATAGAGATTGCCCAGATACTCTTTCTTCTTGGTGTCCATGCTGATAACCGGGTTGTGGGCCGACTCGTATTCCGCAATCAAGCGGGCGATATTCTCGAACTGCTCATTTCGATGAGGAACTTTCTTGACCGTTTGTTTCTTTTGGGCCTTACGGCGACGGTAGTTGTGCTTTTTCAGCAGTTTTCGGATCACGGTCTTACTTACCTTCAGGCCGGATTCTACGTACAAAAGCTCAGCAATCTCGGCAGGCTGCAAGTCGGTCCACAAAACCGTCTCATCGGTCGGCTCACCCGCCGTATGGTTGCGCAGTACGTGCAGAAACTTGTCGTCTATACCTTCCCATTGAATATCGTAAGACTTCCGTCCACCACCAGGCTCTCGAATGCGGTCGGACACCTCCTTTTTGCTCAGGCCGCTGACTTCTCGAGCTCCTTTCGTCACCGTGCGGCGACTACAACCCAGGACACGGGCAATGTAATTCCGTCCGCCATGTCCCAACTTCAGCGCCTCAATCCCTGCATAGCGACGCCGATCCTTCTCATTCAAACTATCGTAAAAGTTTTTCATCGTTGTTTCAATTTCGGGAGCATAGGGCTGCATAGACACCTTCTCGCTTTTGGCTTATGTCGGTGGACAGACAGTTTGACTGTTTCAGAGTCAGAAGATTACCACACCATTGCCCATTGGGCAAATGAATTGGGCAAGTTATTAAATTCTCATTCCTAAGATGGCTAGACGTGTCTTTTAGCGGAGTACTTAGATATACTCCTCGTCACAGACCAATTTCAGCCGGGATTTATATTAAGTACTACCCTGAGGGGAACTACCCGGGCGACTAAATCTATGTCGTGAAATTTCAGAATCAC
>CAYVKR010000220.1:0-5366 GCA_964452025.1 uncultured Anaerolineales bacterium | reverse complement strand
CGCGCACCGGCTCTCACTCGCTCACCCTCTGACTCTACTGAAAGAACTAAATATCTCACCACAGAGACACGGAGGGCACAGAGAAAACAAGAGTATACTTAAATAAAATCAACCAAATACGCTTATTTTATGAATTTATCTCAATAAGTTCTTAATATTTACCTCAGCGTTCTCTGTGTCTCAGTAGTTCAGATGCTTTTTCAGGTGAGTCGCCCTTTTGGAAAAACTCCCGTTCCAACTGAGACCGAATAGCCAGAGACATCGCCGATGAAACCCCGCACGTGACCGTGTCAAGTCAAAAGATAACCTTACCGAAGCCTAGCCCTCAATGACCTCCTTTTTGGTCAGCATATAGATCATCCAACCACCATGCCAGCACCTGCTCAACAAGCCAACCTACGCTGGCATGGAGCCTTACAAGAGCCAGGATACGGGGAGGGGGAGAGGCGCGGCGGCGGGGTGCCTCCGCACGGTTCATGCGGGCGGCTCACGCTTCTGAGCTCAGGGGCACGTACCAGGGTTAAGTCCAAGCCGCACACGCGGACAGGAAACGTTCAGGATGAGCCAAGGTCTGGTAAACATCTTCGGGTTGCTGGGAGGTGGAGGTAATTGTAGTAGCGGTCCAGCAGCTTATAGATGCGGTTGAGATAGTGGGTTTGTTTGACGGTATCCAAGCGCGCGTGGCCCAGATACGCCCGCACCAGGGTGCAGTTCTTGACTTCCACATACCGATTGTCGTTGGAGCGCCGGGCATGCGAACGCGAGAGGGCGATCTCCCGATGATACTTGGTCAGGAAGCGCACCAAGTGCGCATTCAAGAATTCACCCCCATTGTCCGGATGTAGTTCGCGGATGGGGAACGGGAGCTGGTCAAACAGCGTGAGGAAGGCGTCGATGACGACCACATAACTGCGGCCCAAGATGGCGCGCCGAGCACTCCAGGTGGTGGTCACATCGATCCTTTGCAACGTGTAGACATACTCGCCGCGCGTCTCCGGGCCACAATGATGCACCAGATCGACCTCAAAGTGGCCGGGTTCATCAATATCCCAGCGGATCCGTTTGGCGGGTATGTGGCGCTGCAGGAGGTTCTGCTGGCGCCGCTGGGCCTGCTTATAGAGCGGCGGGTCCGGGAGATAACGCCGGACCGTGGAGACGCTGATCTCCCGCAATTGGGCCTCTAGGCTGGGCGGTAAGGCCAACTGCCCAGCCCGCGCCAGGGTGCGCGCGGTGCGGAACAAGGTGGCATTGGAGAGCCGCTCGGGACAGATGTAATCGTGCGCTTTCCAGATCAGTCGGAGGGCCGCATCTACATCTGGACCATAGGTCTTGCCCCGCTCCCGCTGGCGAGGCTGCCGTTTAAGAGTCGCCCCCATTTTCTGAATGAGATATTTGCGGTGATACCCGGTAGCAGCTTCCATGGCGTCTAACAACCGACTCTTTTCCTTCCGCCGGGTGGCCCAAAAACGATCTTAAATTTTTACCACGGATGGCACGGATTTTCACTGATTTTTCATTTTCTGTGTGAATCTGTGAAATCCGTGGTTAAACTTTCAGTCTGATCATGCGAAGTCCAAAAGAGCCAGATTTTACGTGACAGAAGAATAGTTGACTTTAGTTCGCGTTGTCCATATAATGGAATTGTTGCATGCGGGGGAAGGCCTCAAGATGAGCCCAATCTGAGGAATTTCAAATCATCTCAATTAGAAGGAGGAAGTCATGAAACACGTACGAATTGTCTCAGTATGTTTGATGCTGGCGTTGTTGATCACGGCCACTGTTGGTTGTCAACGAGAACCGGCGAATGAGTGGGAAGCGATCGAGCAAGAAGGCAAGATGATCGTCGGCACATCGGCCGACTATCCGCCCTTTGAGTACATTGATGATAATGGCGATTTTGCCGGCTTCGACATCGAGCTGATGGAGGAGATTGGCGATCGTCTGGATGTGGAGATCGTGTGGCAGGACATCGGCTTCGATGGCCTCATTGGCTCATTGCAGACCAACAAGATTGATGCGGCCATCGCTGCTATGAGCGCTACAGCAGAGCGCGATGAACAGGTCGACTTTTCCATCAACTACTACATCGGCAAGGACGCGGTCCTGGTGGCCACCGATTCTGGCGTCACAGTGGGGGCCAAAGAGGATCTGGACGGCATGAAGGTCGCCGTGCAGACAGGCACCATCCAGGATGATTGGGTCACCGAGAATCTGGAAAATGCGGACATCTCCCGTTACGAACGCGCAGAGCAAGCCGTTCAGGATCTTAAAAGCGGGCGTGTCGACGCTGTGGCGATGGACTTCTTCGCAGCCACAGCTTATGTTAATCAGGGAGGCGTGGAGCTGGCGCTGGAGACCAACTTCGCTGAAGAGCACATGGCCATCGCCATCCCCGAAGGCGCTTCGGAGCTGAAAGCGCAGCTCGACGACGTGATCAAAGAGCTGCAGGACGAAGGCTACGTCGACGAACTGGTCATGGAATATCTGGTTGAGGAGTAAACTGACGCATGGGTCAAGCAATCCTGGGGGCCTTGCCGCAGCTATTTAAAGGACTTACCTATACCATCGGGATCACGGTCATCGCCTTGGCGGTGGGTCTGGTCACGGGAGTGGTGCTGGCCCTATTGCGCGTCTACGGGGGGAAAGTAGCACAGACATTCTCCGCCGCCTACGTGGTGGCTCTGCGCGGCTTTCCTTCCCTGGTGGTGTTATTCATCATCTACTTCATGCTGGCCAGATTTATCAACCTTCCCCCGTTTCTGGCCGGCTGTATAGCCTTGGGCGTCTGCAGCAGCGCGTATCAGGCGGAGATCTTCCGGGGTGCCATTCAGGGCGTCTCACCAGGTCAAATGATGGCGGCCCGCGCCCTGGGTATGTCTCGCACCCAGGCTATCATCAACGTGATCATGCCGCAGGCATTGCGAAATGCCATCCCCGGCTGGTCGAACGAAGCCGCCATCGTCGTTAAAGACTCGTCGCTGGTCTATGCGGTGGGTCTGGCAGAGCTGCTACGTCGTTCTCAGCAGGTGGCTGCGCGTTTGCACGCGCCACTGCCGGTCTTTGCGGTGACGGGCTTAATCTACTTCTTGTTAACTTTTGGCGTCAACCGACTGTTGGATTGGCTGGAACACGTCACACGAATCCCTGAAATGACCGAGGCCCGTTAGGCCTGGATTTAGATTCAGATGTAAGGATCACACAAAGTAAAGAGCGGGATCTGTCATGACAGATCCCGCTCTTTTTTCTAGTGACCGGACCCCAGGCGCTAGTTCTCCCCCCCACCCTCTTCAATCTCATCGGTGCGAAGACGGTAAAAGCAGTACATCACGCTGCCGTAGGTGCGCTGATCAAAGCGAACGAGGCTATCCAGCGTCAGCGCCTCAACCTCCATTGGGTGAATTTGCACCACGACCCAACCGTCGTTGGTCAACCAGCCAGGACTGCGGTCGATAAGGCGAAGCGTTTGCATCCACAGCCCACGATATTGCGGCGGCGCCACGTAGAGGAAGTGAAAAGGTTCAGGCCGGCGCTGCAAAAAATCGAAGACGTCCCCGCGCACGACCTCCGCGTTCTCCGCCAGCTCAGTGATCTTCAAGTTCTCGCGAATGGCTTTGATCGGCACACGGCCCTTTTCCACGAAGACAACGCGCGCTGCGCCACGGCTGAGTGCCTCGACGCCGACCTGGCCCGTGCCCGCGAAGAGATCTAAGAAGTGCGCATTGACGATACTCTGCTGCAAAATATCGAAGAAGGCGGTCTTAGCACGGGCCGTCACCGGACGGGTGCCCGGCCCGCGCACCGATTTGAGCTTGCGCCCTTTGGCTTTGCCTGCGATCACGCGCATCGTCGCTACTCCTCTACTCTTCGTTCTCTGCGTTGGGTTCGCTCGACTCCAAAGTCGTGGGCTCCGGCTCGGGCTTGACCGGAGAGGGCTTCGGGCGCAGCGTCTCCTGGATGCCGGAGAGACTCAATCGGCTGAGCCCGCCCAGTAGCAAGCCCCAGAGCAGGCCCCAGAGGCCCACGGCCAACAAGCCGAGCAACTGAGCAGAAAATTGCGTCGCATTCCCGTCGATCACCCCGGCAACTCCAGCGGTCTCGGCGCCAACGCCATTCCAGCCTGCTCCCCAGCGTCCGTCAGCGAGCAGGGCCGTGCTCAACAGCCCCCACAGCCCGCCGGTCAGCCCCAGGGCGATGGTGGCGGCGCTGTCCTTCCAGCGCAGCACGAAGTCGACGAGGTAGAGCAAGAACGGGAAGACCAACCCCGCGATCAGACCGACGACCAGCGCCCCCCACGGCGGCAAGAACGCCGCGCCAGAGAGCACGGCGCCCCACCCCGCCGCCAGTCCGCGTGCAGCCATCAACGGTTCGATCTCGCCGGTGACCAGCCAGGCGTAGAGCTGGGAGGTCACCACGGCGCCGGACATGCCCACGAAGGCGCTGATAGCGGCCCGGTTCCAGTCCAACGTCGCGCCGAAGGTGTGGAAGGGCGCGGAAAGCGCCCAGCCGCTCCAACCGATGCCCAGCAACAGCGCACCCAGGTTCGCCAGGAGCGGGAAATAGGCAGCAGGAGGCGCCGGACGTTCTTCCGAGGGCTGACGTTTCTGCAGCAACAGCACCCCGGCAGCCGTACTCGCCGGGAGCCAGAGCATGAGGCTGCTGCCGCCGAAATCGACGAAGCCGTGGCCCAGGTCCAACGTGGCGCCCAATTGGGAGAGCCAGCCACCGCCCCAGACCCAACAGGCCGCGATGGGTCCTACCAGCGCTCCCGCCAGCGCGCCGCTCACAACCATCAGCCAGCGCCGCGTCTCTGCCAGCGCCAGCACAACCAGCAGGACGGCGGTGACCATGATGGGCAGGTACGCCAGGAATAGGGAGAGCGCCGTTGGCGTGATCTCCTCACCGGCAAGGGCAAATCCCTCTAATCCAATAAAGCCCCAGCCCAATCCCTGGACCCTGTCCAGCGGCGACCAGATACGATCCAGTCCCGCCAGCGCCGGGTCGTCGGGGTTGAGCGCGTGTGCGCCACCCAGATGAAAAGCGTATCCCGTCAACCAGTACCCCAGGATGGCCAGCGCCAGCGCCAGTGCGACCAGCGGCGTGACCCGCCGTGCTCTGCGCGGCGAAAGCCCGCCCCACGTCAGAAGAAGAACGCCTACGGGGATCAGATACCCCCAGAGCCAATTCATTTGCATCTATGTGCTCCTTGCCTCAATGAAGTCAACCGTGCGCTCCTAATCTTACCAGACTCGGGCACGCCAAGCAAATTGGCCGACAGACGGGCAAACGAAGCTGGGGTTGATGCGGGCGGAAAGCATGATGGGAAGCCGCCTATGGCGTTTGAGCGACCCTGGAACTGCTTCGTTTGC
>CAYVKR010000219.1:0-5383 GCA_964452025.1 uncultured Anaerolineales bacterium | reverse complement strand
AAGGCGGGCAGAAATTGTTCCATGGTCACCGCGCTAACATCCCCTTGCATGGCCAACACAGCAGGGATCCCAGCCTGTGCTAGACGTGGTCCTAAAGCGGTGAGGGCGCCGGTATCTTCGACACGTGCGCTCTGGCATGAAACCAGGACTACCAACCGGGGCCGTTGAGCAAGTTGTTGGATCCGTGTGACGAACGCGTTACCAGATACGATATCGGCGGTGCCGTCTTGTTTCTCTAGCCATAAATAGGGCTGACCGTTCCGCACGATGCCGTGTGCCACCAGGTAGAGGAAGTCATAGCTCTCTCGGAGTTCCGCAACGATGTTGTCGAGCGAGGCCTTGCCTGGGGACGTCAATGTTTGGACGGGAAGGTCATCCAGACTGGCTGTGATTCGCGCCATTTCTGCATCCACATCAATGGGTGTCAGGTTCGGGTATTCGTCCAGATTCAAAGGATTGGCGACCGCCACCAAGGCTCGCACTGCGCCTCGTGCTTTTGGCTTGACCGGGTGCCAATCCTCACTACTCAGAAAACGAGAGAAGAGGATGTTCTCATCAGTAAGTAGGGACGTTCCATTCTCGGGGTTGTGTAGCGTCTCCCAATGCAAAGCATGCAGTTCTTGTGCGCTGGGGCCGATGAAGAGCCTGACTTGCAGCGGCACATCCAACGCCTGGGCAGCGTGATAGAACTGCATGAAGTTGGATTGCAATGCCGGATCTGCAAAGAATTGCGCCGTTAGGGTTGTCCCATAGGCCCTCGCGTCGAGCTGGAGTCGGCGCAACTGTGCCAAGTCAAACTGGGCCAGGAGCGGCCTGTCTCGTTTTGGACGGACCTCGGCATCGCTGTCAGGCTGGGTGAAGCGCAGCTCGACACGGTAGCGGTCTTCGTCGTAAGCGTGTAAGGCGATCTCCAGATCCGCACAGTGCAAGGTCATCATAAACTATCTCCCACTTGCTCCTGCTCCCGCAAATACCGATCGTACAGCACGTCCCGCAGGAACTCGGCGAAGTGCGGCTCCTCCGCGTAGAGTTTGTAGAACTTGAAGTTCACGTCCAACATGTCCTGCATCACGTCGTTGATGACCTCGGTGAAGGTCAGCTTAGCATTCTCCGGTGTGTTGACCTCGACGCTGTCCGCCAGGGTGCGGCTCTCCAGCAGCTGGCTCAGCATCTGCGCCATGAAGGCCTCGCCTTCCTGCTTGGAGACGTTGAGGCCGAAGCGCTCGTTGAGCAGCGCCACGATCTCCGAGAGCGGCGCAGATTCCTCTTCCTGTGGGGCGCGCGCGCCCTTCTCCCCCTGCGGGTCGAGCTCGCCCTCCGGATCGACCGCGATCTCGCCGTTGTGCGTCTGGCGCATCTGGTAGGTCTCCAGCTCGACCTGGGCCAGCACCTCGCGCGGAAGTGTATGCTGCTCCGGTGGGGGCAGCCGCCGCAACAGGAGATAGGCGAAGACGTAGAGTTCCTCCAGCTCGGGATCGGTAAACGGGATCAGCTGGGCCAGGAAGCGATAAAGCCGCACGTAGTCGCGCAGGTGCCCGCGGAAAGCCTCCTGCTCGTCCTCCTCGGCGGCGACGAAGCGGTCGACCACCGGCTGCAGCGCGTTGTGGAGCTTCGGGTGGTTCGGATCGGCGTCGCCTTGTCGTTGCGCGCTGAACCAGAGTTCCGCCACGTGCTCGACCTCGTCCGCGGTGTAAAAGTGCGCGTCGGCCAGCTTGCGCTGCACGTCGTAGAGCAGGTTGGGATCGGTGCCCTCGCTCAGCAGCGTCGTCTCGTAGTAGTCGGCGAAGGCCTCCTGGATGGTCTCCGCCTCGTTGGCGAAGTCCAGAACGAAAGTCTTCTTGCCCGGAAGGGGGCGGTTGAGGCGCGAGAGGGTCTGCACGGCGCGCACGCCGCTCAGCTTCTTGTCGACGTACATGGCGGAGAGCAGCGGCGCGTCGAAGCCGGTCTGGAACTTGTTGGCGACCACCAGGAAGCGGTTGCGCGGCTGCTTGAAGGCGTCGGCGGTCTGCGTCTCGGGGATGCCGTCGTTCATGCTGCGCTCGGTGTAGGTCTGGTCGGTCTCCGGGTCCTTGACGGTGCCGGAGAAGGCGACCAGCGCCCGGTATGGATAGCCGCGCTCTTTCAGATAGGCGTCCAGCGCCTGCCGGTAGCGGACGGCGTGCAGCCGCGAGCGGGTGACGATCATGACCTTGGCCTGCCCGCGCAGCCGGTGAGCCACCTGCAGGTGGAAGTGCTCCACCATGACGCCCACTTTCTGATTGACGGCGTGCTCGCCCAATTCGACGTGCCGCGCCAGCAGTTTGGCCGCCCGCTTGCGGTCGTAGCGCGGATCCTGCGCGATCTTCTTGAGCAGCCGCCAGTAGGAGCGGTAGGTGGTGTAGTTCGCCAGCACGTCCAGGATGAAGCCCTCCTCGATGGCCTGGCGCATGGAGTAGAGGTGGAACGGCTCGTAGGAGCCGTCGGGCTGGCGGGTGCCGAAGAGCTCCAGCGTCTTGTTCTTGGGTGTGGCGGTGAAGGCGAAGAAACTGACGTGCGGCTGGTGGCCCCGCGCTCGGATCTCCGCCACGACGCGGTCCTCCCAGTCCTCAGCCTCCTCGGCCTCTGACGCGGCGGCCTCTTCCAAGCTGCCCGCTCGCAGCACCTGCTTGAGGTGCTTGCTCATCTCGCCGCCCTGCGACGAGTGCGCCTCGTCGATGATGACGGCGAAGGTGTTGCCCGGCAGCGCGTCGATCTCCTCGGAGATGTAGGGGAACTTCTGCAGCGTGGTGACGACGATGCGCTTGCCCGCCTCCAACGCACCCTGGAGCTGGTGTGAGGTCTGGTCGATGTTCTGCACCAGGCCGCGGATCTGCTGGAAGTTGCGCACGTGGCGCTGCAGCTGGCGGTCGAGCACGCGGCGGTCGGTGACGACGATGATGGTATCGAAGATGTGCGCGTCGGCGGCGTCGTGGAGCGTGGTCAGCTGGTGCGCCAGCCAGGAGATGGTGAAGCTCTTGCCGCTGCCCGCGCTGTGCTGGACGAGATAGCGCTCGCCCGGGCCGTGCTCGCGCGCGTGGGCCGTCAGACGGCGCACGGCGTCCACCTGGTGATAGCGGGGGAAGATGAGGCGCCGCTCGCCCGTCTTGCGCCCCTTGTCGTCCAGCTCGTCGATGACGTGGATGAACTCCTCCAAGAGCGTCAGCACGGTGTCCCTCGCCCAGAGTTCCTCCCAGAGGTAGGCCGTGGCGAATGTATCCGGTCCCGCCGGGGGATTGCCCGCGCCGCGGCCCCGGCCCTGGTTGAAGGGGAAGAAGCGCGTCTCGTTGCCCGCCAGCTCCGTGGTGAACCAGACCTCGTCGGGGTCAACGGCGAAGTGCGCCAGGCAGCGCCCGAAGGCGAAGAGCGGCTCCTGCGCGTCGCTGCGCGTGGTCTGGTACTGGCGGATGGCGTTGCGGTAGGTCTGCCCGGTGAGCGGATTCTTCAACTCGACGGTGAAGAGCGGCAGGCCGTTGAGGAAGAGGCCCAGGTCCAGTTTCTTGCGGTACTTGATGTCTTTGTCCTTGTCTTTGGGACTGTAAGCGAACTGGCGGATAACGGAGAAGGTGTTGGCGCGGACCTTTTTCTGCAGCGCCGGGTTGAGGCCCGTGGGCGGCTTGAAATAGACGAGTCGGATCTTCGCGCCCATGTCCTTGATGCCGCTGCGCAGCACGTCCAGCGTGCCGCGCTTTGCGATCTCCTTGCTCAGCCGCTTGAGGAACTTCTGGCGGGCGCGGGCGCCGTACTGCTTGCGCAGTTTGGCCCACTCTTTTGGCTGCGTGGCCTGCACGAAACTGACGACCAGCTCGGGGTCGAGGCAAAGGTCCTCGTCGTAGTCAGCGGCGCTGCGGCGGACATAGCCGCCCGGCGTGAGCGTGCCGTAGGGCGTCTGCCGCTCCTTGAGGACCGCCAACTGCCCGGCGCAGGCGTCGGGGCCGTTCGCCAGCAGCGCGCACTCGATGATGGCTTCGAGATTAGATTCGGATACGTCGGGCATGGTCTTCTCCTCAGACGTGCGTTGCACCTGCTGTTGGTGCAACGCACGTGTTCATGTGCAGGTGGGACGCACTTTCAAAGTGCGTCCCACCTTTATCCTTCAAACGTAATCAAGATGATGCAAAATCGCCCAGGCATACGCGGGACGATCGTCGGCGACGTACTCCCTGAAATCTTGAGGGCCGTTGATGCGTTTACCCTGCTTCAGAAGAGCAACCGCCTGTTCGAGATGCTTCCGGCTGATACTGTGGCGCCGTCCAGTGGAGACTTCCACCATCACTGTCTGGTGGGTTGCGTCGACGATGTGGAACGCTTTGCCGGTGATCGTTTGTAGTTTGGTCTCTCGGGCTGCCAAGTCACGAATCCTTTGCCAATCCAGCATCTTTTACCTCCGTTTAGGTGGGTCGCACTCTGGACGTGCAACCCACCACAGTGCGTTGCACCTGCTCTTGGTGCGATGCACTTGGTTTGCGTGCCTTCTTTTCGTCCAGGTGAGACGCGCTCTAAAAGTGCATCCTGCCGTGCGTTGCACCTGCTGTTGGTGCGACGCACGTGTTCATGTGCAGGCGGGACGCACTTTCAAAGTGCGTCCCGCCTCTGGCCTAGATAAACTCCATCTCCTCTAGTTCGTCCTGCTCCGCTTGCTCTGCCAGATAGTCTTGCACATATTTGCGATAGGCTGCCGGCGTCTCGAAGTAGATCTCAATGAAGTCGCGATCCACCAGGGTGCCGTCGCGTGTTCCTATCCACTCCGGGTAGTTGGAATAGGGCCATGCTTCCAGTCGCTCGACGACGCCGTGCAAGACCGGGTTGGCGTGGATATATCGGCAGAGATTGAGTAACTGCGTCTCACTTTCGACGGGCTTGACTTTGTAATGGCCTTCAAACAGAGTGCCGCTGTGATCGTAGCGGCGGTTGTACGCCTTGCTGTAGCTGTTGAAGACGCGCTGCGGCAGCAGACTCGCGCGGGCGTCTTCATCCTGCCGAATCAAGAAGTGATAGTGGTTGGGTAGCAAGCAGTAGGCGATGACCGTCAGGTCGAATTCCCTGGCATACCGCTTCATCTTGCGGAGCACGAAGAGGTAGTTATCCGGCTCGCGGAAGATAGATAGGCGGCGTGCACCGCGATTGTAGAAATGATAGCTCTGATTGGGTAAGTAGTCAGGGCGTCTGGTCATAGGATAATTCCCCTATTGTGCATTTTGTGCATTGCACTTTCTTTTAGTGCGATGCACGTGGTTTACGTGCCTTAGTTTCTCTCAGGTGGGACGCACTTCTGAAGTGCGTCCCACCTCGTTGCGTACGTCGATTTTCCCCGTGACGGCGGCGGAGATGAGGGCGGTGCGGTATTCGTCGAGGCGAGCGATGGCGG
>CAYVKR010000218.1:0-5392 GCA_964452025.1 uncultured Anaerolineales bacterium | reverse complement strand
TTTGCCTTGCTTTCGCCTACGCAGTTTCTACGATACGGAGGGCGTTTTCACCAGCGGACTTGCTTCGAAATCCCGCTACGGTCCAGTGGAACGGGAGACGGGAAACTAGAGAGATCAGCACGCAGCACGAAACACGCATCACGCGGGGGCGCTTCCAAGGTGACCTGAAGCGCACATCCTATCCATCAGTCGCCCACAGTGATCTGTGCCTTGATCTGCGCGAAGATACCCTCGCCGATGCCGCTGACGTACTGGATCTCCTCGATGTGCTGGAAGGGACCGTTCGCCTCCCGATAGGCGATGATCTCCTGGGCGCGGGAGGCGCCGATGCCCGGCAGCGTCTCCAGCTCCTCGGCGGTAGCGGTGTTGAGGTTGATTTTCTCTGTCGTGGCTGACGTGGGGATGGGGTCGGGTCCATCATCGGCCTCTGGGGTAGGGCACGCCGCATCTGGTTTGCCCGGAATGAGGATCTGTTGGTGATCGGCAAGGGGGGCTGCCAGGTTGACGCTGTCCAGGTCGGCGTGGGGCGCCGGGCCTCCAGCGGCCTCCAACGCGTCGACGACGAGGCTGCCGGCGGGCACGGTGATGACGTGCGGCTCGCGGACGGCTCCGCTCACGTAGATGCTAAGGGGGACAGGCGACGCCGTGGGTGCAGGCGTGACGTCGTCCACTGATGTTGTGGCTACGCAGGCTTGCTCCCAGCCCATCCGTGGTTCACGTTGCGTGACCGCCTGCGGCGCCGGCTCCTGACCGAAGCGTCCCAGGGCGACGCCCACCAGCAGACTGACCAGGGCGGTCAGCGCGACGTAGCGCCACGCGTTTCCGCGGATCTTTGCCTGCAGTTCGGTTTCACTTATTGGTCTCTCGATGAAGGATTCGAGCTCGGCATCCACGAACGATCCTCCAGGGTACGTTGGATGCTATGATTTGGCGGGTTTCTCTTTTTCCTCACCTTGCTTTCGTTTCAAGAGACGGCGTGGAGCGAGTTTGCGCAGTTGGAGATAGAGAGGGCGTAACGCAGACGCCGGGAGCGCGCGTTCGGCCTCGAAGTAGCGGCGCATGGCTTCGCCGATGGCCCACGTCGAAGCGCCGGAGATAGCGGCGGAGATCAGCCAGCCTGGGCCGGGCACCAGCTTAGCCAGCTGGATGCCCAGATAGCGGGAGATCAGGCTGCCGGCCATCGTGGTCAGCAGCTCGCGAGCGTGGGAGACGGACATGGATTCGCCGTAGATGGCGGCGGTGCGCAGCACCAGCCGCGTCTGGGAGGCCAGGAGGATGGGGATGTCCAGACCGGGGACGGGTTGAAGCGCCACCAGCGCATTAAACCAGGAGGTGCGGCGGATGAGGCGCTTGGTCATCTGAGTGCGGACGGCGGGCAGCGCGCGGGCCAGCGCGACGTTGAGCGCTGGTTGGGCATTGACGATGGCGGGCAGCAGGCGGTCGGTCACGCCTTGGCCTGTTTGCGCCGAAATGGGGATGGGGCGCAGGCCCAGGATCTGCTCCGCGTTCTCCAGCACCCAGGGGAGTTCTTTTTTGACCAGATCGATCTTATTGAGGGCCACGATGACCGGACGACGCCGTGCCCGGAGCTCTTCCCACAGCGTCTGATCACTCTGGCGCACGCCCGCAACTGCATCCAGCAGCAGGACGATGACGTCGGCACTTTGCGCGGCTTTTTGCGCCGTTTCGGCGCGGTCAACGCCCCAGACCTCGCCGAAACCGGGCGTATCCACGAGATAGAGTGGCCCCAACGGATGCTCGACCACGCCCTGGGTCGTGCCAGGGACCGCGCCCGTCGCTGAGAGCTTGCGGCCCTGGAGGTAGTTGAAGAGCGTCGATTTGCCGCTGTTGACCGGTCCGACGATGGCGAGGCGCGTCTGGACTTCCTGCTCCACTTCCTGCTCCATGAGATGCCAGTCGAGGCCCCGCAGGAGGGATTGTATGTCTCTCATCTGTTGGGGTAAAGAGAGGAGGTTCATAGTCGCTCGCCCTGGGATGCGGACGCCGGACACGCCTTGGTCATGCGTCGATATCCTCGAAGTCGTTCTCTCCCAGCAGCACGCGCCGTTTGCGACCAGCGGCGCGCTGCGGGCCGACGATGCCCATGGATTCCATCTCTTCCATCAGACGGGCAGCGCGCGGATAGCTGATGCGCAATCGTCGCTGGATGCCGGAGGTGGTGATCTTGCCCTGGTCGCGGGCCAGCGCAATGGCCTGTTCCAAGAGTTCTGCGTCCTCGGATTCTCCCTCGATGCGGAGCTTTTCCGGGCCCTCCTGCTCGGCGGCGACTTCCCATGGTGGCTTCGCCGGCGTTGCGCCGACCTGGCGTTGCCAATGATTGATGATCTTCTTGATCTCCGCTTCCGAGACGAAGCAGCCCTGGATACGACGCGGGGCGGGCGCGTCCGGCGGCAGGAAGAGCATATCGCCGCGTCCCAGCAACGTCTCCGCGCCCGGTGTGTCCAGAATCACGCGGGAGTCCACGCCACTGGCGGTGCCGAAGCTGATGCGAGCCGGGAAGTTGGCCTTGATCAGCCCGGTGACCACGTCGGTGCTGGGGCGCTGCGTGGCGACGACCAGGTGGATGCCCGTGGCTCGCGCCATCTGCGCGATGCGCGTCAGCGTGCGCTCCGTGTCCTCCGGCGAGGCCATCATTAGATCGGCCAGCTCGTCGATGAGGACGACCATGTGGGGTTTGATCTCCTCGCCCTTGCACGCGGCTTTCTGGTTGTAGTGATCCAGATTGCGCGCGCCCACCTTGGCAAACTCCTTGTAGCGGTTGTCCATCTCCATCGCCGTCCAGCGCAGGACGCGCAGGATGCGATCTAGATCGGTCTCTGCGGGACCCAGCAGGTGCGGCAGCCCGTTGAGGTGGCTCAGCTCCACCATCTTGGGGTCGATGGCGATAAGCCGGAGTTCCTCCGGCGTGTTGTTCATAATCAGGCTGACGGCGAGCGATTTGACGAAGACCGACTTGCCGCTGCCCGTGGTCCCGGCGATGAGCAGGTGAGGCATCTTGGCGAGGTTGGCCGTGATGACGCTGCCCGCTACGTCCAGGCCCACGGCGAAGCACAGCGGGGCACCGCACTTCTCGAAGGCATTGCTCTCCAGCACGCGCCGCAGCGTGACGAGATCGATGTTATCGTTGGGCACCTCAATGCCCACGATGGCGCGTCCTGGTACCGGGGCTTCGATGCGGAGCGAGCGGGCCGCCAGCGCCAGCGCCAGATCGTCCGAGAGCGACGTGATCTGGCTGACGCGCACCTTGCGGTCGCGCTTGCCCTCTTCACCTTTGCTCAGATAACCGGGCGTAATGCCGAACTGCGTCACCGTGGGACCAAGCCGTACCTCAGAAACTTCGGCGGGAATGCCAAACTGGGAGAGCGTCTCTTCGATGATGCGGCTCTTGCGTCGCGTCTCGTGGTCGTTCATGGTGCTACCTTTGGCCGCTTTCAGCAGCGTGAGGGGCGGGAGCATGGCGTCGCCCATGGACTTGGCGCGGGAAGAGGCGTCTGAACGTTTGGGCGCAGGCTTGGCGCGCCGTGCCTTTTTCTCCGGCGGCGATGGGGGCGGTGCGACCTCTGGCGGTGGGTTTGATGGAGACGCGCTTTCCGAGAGGGGTGAGCTGGCGATTCCATTGCCCAGCATGGCGACTTCCGGCTGTGATCGTGATTGGCGCTTGGCTCGGCTCTGTTTGGCTTCTCGCAGAGCGCGGTATTCTCGCCACGCTCTCGCCACCCGCTTCCCGGCGTTCTGAATCTGCTGTCCGGTGAGATCAAAGGCCAATCCGGTGCCCACCAGCGTCAGCAAGGTCAGCAGCGTGCCGGTCGTCAAGGGCCCCAGATAGCTGGAAAGAAAGACGCTGAGCGCCCAGCCAACCACGCCGCCTCCCTGCCCTGACTGCACCAGCGCCCAGCCTTGGTTCCGGAGCAACGTATGCGTCAACCCCAGCAGGCCGAAGAGGGCCAGCTCCAGGCCGAAGATGGGCCGCCACCGCCACTGCGTCGGCTTATGGACCAGGTGCCGCAGCCAGAGCAGGCCCAGGGCCGTGATCAGCACGCCTGTGGGATAGGCGCCCCAGCCGAAGAGCAGCACCAGAAGCCGCGCCCAGCCGTTGATCAGCGCACCGGAGTTGAGGCCCGCGATGGTGGAAAGGGTCAGCACGCCCAGGGAGGTGACGGTGAGGGAGAGCAGTTGCTGACCTGTTGGGCCGCCGAGGATGTTGGAAAGCCGGCGCACGACCCGGTCGGATGCAGATTCCTTCGATGCGGAGGTCCTGGCGCCCCCTTTCTTGGGGCTTGCCATCCGGTAAGTCTTACGTCGCCGGGGCATGGGATCTGCCGTAAGAATTGGGTAAGCCCAGCGCGATCCGGTGTTCCTGGGGGATAATGTCCAGAACGCGAACGTCGATGAGCTGTCCGACGCTGTAATGGCGATCGAGGGTGTCAGGATCGCTTTTGCAGATCTCAGAGATATGTAGCAGTCCCTCCAGGCCATCGACCAGTTCGACGAAGACGCCGAAGCGCTCGACACTGGCGACTTTTCCGGTGAGATCGTCGCCACAGCTGATCTGCTCCTCTACGGTGTCCCAGGGATTGGGCTTGAGGCGTTTGAGGCTCAACCCTACCCGCTGTTGATCTTTGTCCACGTCCAGTACCAGCACCTGGATGGTCTCCCCAGGGTTCAAAAAATCCTCAGGATGGCGTACCCGCCCCCAGGATATTTCAGAGATGTGGATCATCCCCTCCAGTGGCCCGATATCCACGAAGGCGCCGAAGGGCCGGACGCTGGTGATCTCGCCGTCACAGAGCACGCCGGGCTTCAGCCAGTCGGGCCATGCGACCTGATAGCGTTCACAATCCTCAACTTGGCGTTCCGAAAGGAGAATCCGGTGGCGAGAAGGATCAACTTCGATGATGCAGAGACGCAGCGGCTTGCCCACGTACTCCTGGAAGCAGGCCTCACGGGCCTCGGGATCGGCAGGAAAGGGGTAAGCGAGCAGGTGAGATGCGGGAATGAAGCACTCCACCTCCTCCCAGTGGGCGATCAGTCCCCCTTTGTTGTACCCTACGATCTCTAGGTTAAGAACTTCGTGGGACTTATAAGCGGCCTTTGCCCTGCCCCACGTCTGAGGGGCAAACTCTGGCTCTTCTATCCATTCCCAATAGCCAGGAGCGTCGTGGGTACTCAGAGACCCCTCTTCAAGCAGGGCCAGCCAATAAGGTTCGCAGGGTGGAGATTCCGGGGGGATATAAACTGCATCCATGATAAATCCTTCTCCTTCAAAGCCAGTATTGCGCTGATATATCTGATCTATGATAACAGTTCCAAGATAAGGGGGCAAACGAAGCAGTTCCAGGGTCGCTCAAACGCCATAGGTGGCTTCCCATCA
>CAYVKR010000217.1:0-5428 GCA_964452025.1 uncultured Anaerolineales bacterium | reverse complement strand
CACTGATTATACCACCCTAGATGTGGGGGGTATCCGGCGAAATCCAAAAGAACCGCCTTGCTTTCGCCTACGCAGGTTCTACGGTACGAAGGGCGTTTTCACCAACAGACTCGCTTCGAAATCCCGGCCAAAATTGACTCCTTCGAAAATAGCAAATGATGAATGGCGAATGGCGAATACTCAAGCATACCTGGTTGCTGGAGTGCCGACAGCTTGTCGGCATGACGCTGCCAGCAGGATGCTAGCGCTCCAAAAACCGGCATTTTCGTACAAGGATGGTGTGCGCCAGCACCGGGGTCTCTACTGAAAAAAGGGGGGTCAGTAGAGAAAAGGATACTATATGTTTCTTTGGCTGACCCTTTTTTCAGGTCAGCTAAACATCACTGTCAGATTACTCAGCACTCTCCTCTACGGGCAGTTCGCCAGCAGCGCGCTGAAAGTAAAACTCCATGACCTGTTGGGCGACAGGGGCCGCGATCTCCGATCCCTCGCCGCCATTGTAGACCCAGGCCGTCACCACGATCTCGGGAGCTTCAGCCGGCGCGTAGGCCATAAACCAGGCATGCGTGGGCAGCGTCTGCCCCTCAGGCACGGGACAGAGCCCTGCTTCCTGCGCAAGATTGTCACAGTACTCAGCCGTTCCCGTCTTGCCGGCAACGCTAACCCCTTCCACCTGGGCGCTCGTTGCCGTGCCGGCATTTACCGCCTTCTCAAGCCCCTCCCGCACGATGGACCAGACCGCATCATCGACCTCCAACGTCCGCAGCACCTGAGGCTCGAAGGGGCGGATCATGTTCCCCTCCGGATCGCTGATGTGATGGATCAACTGCGGCTGATAGAGCGTGCCACCGTTGGCTACAGCGGCCATGGCGTTGGTCATCTGCAGTGGCGAGACGGCCAGGAAACCCTGACCGATGGACATATTGTAGGTATCGCCCGTCGTCCAAGATTCCTGGTAGACTTCACGTTTCCACCGCTCGTCCGGCACCGAGACATTGTACTCCCACTCTCCGGGAATGTCGATACCTGTGGGCTCACCCAGACCGAACGCCTCGGACCATGCCGCAAGGCGCTGCACACCCAACCCCTCGAAATTTGTCTCTGGAAAGCCGCCGCCCACTTGATAGAAAAAGATGTCACACGATTGCGCCAGTCCATCGACGACATCCATAGGCCCATGCCCGTGCCCGGCACTCAACTCAATCCAGCAGTAAAAAGGCTGGGCCGCACCGGGATCGTTGGGCGCCAGCTTGTTGGGCAGCAGAATTCGGCCCGGACAATTAACCCTAGTGTAACGGTTGATCACCCCTTCCTGTAGAGCACCCGTCGCCGGAACAATCTTGAAGATGGAGCCTGGCGGCACCCGGTCGGCAATCGCATGGTTGAAGAGCGGCCCATGCGGGTCGTCGTTAAGCGCCGCCAGCTTCTCAAAGTCCTCCGGCTGCGTAATCCCCTCCGCAAAGAAGTTGTTGTCATACGTCGGCAGACTGAGCAGCGCCAATACCTGCCCGTCACGCGGATCCAGCGCCACCACCACGCCACGCTCCGATCCGGCTTCCGTCATGGCCTCCCGCAGCGCGTCCTCCGCCACCTGCTGCAGCTCGGTGTCCAGCGTCAGGTGGACATTGTCGCCTGGCGCAGAATCAATGATGCGCTCGACGCTCAACTCTTTGCCGAAGAAGTCCTTCCGCACGTAACGTCGGCCCGGCACGCCACGCAGATTCTCCTCAGCGCCGTATTCGATGCCCGCGTAACCGATGCGCTCCAGGTTCGGATCATAGCCCTGCGCTTCCAGCTCAGCAGCCCGCTCCGGCGGGATCTTCCCCATAAAGCCTACGACCTGCGACGTCAACGCGCCTGTGGTATAACTCCGTCGCGGAACGATTTGGACGCCCACGCCGGGCATGGTAGTGCCGCCCTCCTGCGCGATGACCAGGGCCAGCTCACGGTCGACGTTCTCTGCTACAACCAAAGGCGCGTAAGGATCCAGGTAACGGACCTCTTCGACCATCTCCCGCAAGCCCAGATTGGATGGCGTGAATCCTTCCGGAAAGATGGTGCTCTGGCCACGAGGCGCCGTCGCTGCCTGCGCCGGGTTGCTGTACGGCACCTCGATCATTCGGGAGAGGCGTTGGAGGACGGCACGCTCACGCTCTACATCGTCCGGTAGATCGCCCGGTGTGATGATGATATTGTACGCGGGCACGTTGCGCACCAACAACTCGCCCGAACGATCAAAGATCACGCCGCGCTGCGGCAGGATCAATTCAAGCCGCAACTGCTGACCCTGCGCCTCAGAGACGTAGAAGCCCTGTTCGGCGAACTGCAGCTGCCAGAGGCGGATCAGATAGAGACCCAACACCATTAGGAACAACCAGCCAAGAATCGCCAGCCGGGGTCTCCGCTGCACCCAAGACGGCTGCGACGGACTGCTCTGGGTGGTAGAAAGCGTGCTCTCAGTCTCGTTCATAGCTATCCTACAGGTTAATACCGCTGCGAGCTAACGAACGCCGGTGGAACCAGACCAGAAAGACAAAACTGAAGGGCGAGAGAATAAAATTGAGCAGCGCCGCCGGCCCCACGACAGTGCTGTAGGCCCAGGCCGGATCAATTGGGTACCCCAACAGCCCCATCAGCGCGATGAAGACCGTGTGTGCGACCAATGTCCCCAACGCTGACATCAACGCCAACCGGATGCTCGTCGGCCCCAGTGTCTGGACCCAGGGTTGACCCGCCAGAAAAGCGGCCACCACCATGGAAACAGTCCATAATCCCACCGGCGCGCCGACCAGTAGATCAGAGAGGACACCGCCGACCAGACCCCAGATCATTCCCTCATTCATGCCCCTAATGATGGACCAGGTCACAACCAGCAGCAGCACCAGGTCAGGACGCCCGCCAAAGATGCGCACGTCCTCCAGCCAGACGCTCTGCAACACGGCGCCGACCAACATGATGGGAATCCCAAAATAGAGGCTCACTCTTCCATCTCCTCCACCGGCGGACGGTCAAAATCGGTGATGACCAACACGACCTCCAGGCGCCGAAAATCCAGCGCGGGCCGTAAGTCGGCCTCCTGGAAAAGTGCCGCCTCCTGATACGAGACACTCTCCACCTGTCCCAGAATCAGCCCTCTGGGCAACAAGCCCCCCATACCAGAGGTGATGACGATCTCATTCTCCTCTACGGTCTCATCGGGCAGAATCTCCGTCATGATCAAGGAGCCATCTTGCTGGCCCTCCACCACACCGGTGACCCGCGATCCTTGCAGGAGCGCTGCGATCTGGCTGCCCGGATCGTCGATCAGCTGAACGTAGGCCAGATTGGGGGTGACTCGAGCCACACGACCGACCAGGGCCGCCCCACTGCTGACCACAGGCATGCCCACGGCAATGCCAACCCGCGCGCCGGCATTGATAATCAGGTACCGGAGATACGGATTGGTATCTTCACCCACCACCTCGCCACACGGAAAGACTTCGCATCCGCGTTCCACGATGTCGGCGCCGACGAAGTCAAAGGTGGGACTTTCGGACTGGAAGTTGAGTAGCTCCCGCAGCTGCTCGTTCTCGGCGACGTACTGCTCACGCAGCCGGATGTTCTCGACCCGCAGCGCCTCGTTGGCCTGCCGCAGCTCCTCGACTTCCTCCTGGAGATCACGCACGTCACGAACGTCGGTGAAGAGACCGCGAAGGAAATGAATCGCTGAGGAGAGACCGCGCTCGACAGGAGCGATCACAAAGGCAAGAACACTTTCAACCGGCCCAAGGAGACCGGCTTCGTAGAAGGCGAGCAAGAAAAGGGCTACAGCCAGCAGCACGTAGGGCAGCCATGAACGGCTCTGCCGCATCTGCATCTCCCCTTAGACTGAAGTGCGCGGAGGACTAAGACGCGGAGCCACCGGGTCGCCGATAGTCGTCAGTCGACAACGTCTGTCGCAACACATCGAAGTTTTCCAATACCATCCCGGCGCCACGCCCCACGCACGTCATCGAGTCCTCAGCCACCCACGTGCGGATGTGAAGCTCCTCGCCGATTCGCTCGGCGAGACCGCGCAGCTGCCCCCCACCCCCGGCCAGACAGATCCCCGTCTCCATCAGATCCGCCACCAGCTCCGGCGGCGTCTCGTCCAGCGAGTCGCGCACCAGATCGACAAAGATATTCACAGAACGCGCCAGGGCCTCACGGATCTCGATACTGCTGATCTCCACCTCTTCGGGCAACCCCGTGATCAGGTTACGGCCTCGCATGCCCATGGTCATCTCTTCCGGCAACGGATAGGCGGAGCCAATGTTGATCTTGATACGCTCGGCCATCCGCTCGCTGATGGCGAGATTATATTTCTGCCGCGCGTACTGCACAATATCCTCATCCAGCTCGTCACCGGCGATGCGCAAGCTCTTGCTCACCACGATGCCACCCAGCGCAAAGACGCCGACCTCGGTGGTGCCACCGCCGATGTCAACCACCATGCTGCCCTGCGCCTCGGTGATGGGCAGCCCCGCGCCAATCGCTGCTGCTATAGGCTCCTCAATCAGATAGGCCTCCCGCGCGCCGGCCGCAAACGCCGCATCTCGGACTGCACGTTTCTCCACCTCGGTCACACCGCTGGGAATGCCCACGACCACACGCGGTCGGGGGAAAGGAATAAAGAGCTGTTCATGAGCGCGCCGGATAAAATGCTCTAACATGGCCTGGGTGATATCAAACTCGGAGATAACGCCGTCTCGCAATGGGCGGATCGCGACGATGTTGGAAGGCGTTTTGCCCACCATCTCCTTCGCCTCAGCTCCGATAGCCAACACCTTCCGCCGCTCTTTGTCAATCGCGACCCAGGATGGCTCATTAAGCACAATTCCCCGGCCCCGCACGTAAACTAGTGTATTGGCCGTCCCCAGGTCAATCCCGATATCCAGCGAAAACAAGCCCAACAGGGCATTGATTGGATTTAGCACTACCGTCCTCTTATCTGCTCTTAAGTGAATGGTGCTGCTTTGTCTCAGACACCAACCAACATTATACCACACTGAACCAATGCGCCAATCTCGATACTCGACGCTTGATGCTCGATGCTTGACTCTACCGAAAAAAGTTTTCAGTAGAGAAAGGGATACTATACCCCATATTTTTCTTTGGCTGACCCTTTTTCAGGGCAGCCATGCTTGACTCCTTCGAAAATAGCGAATGATGAATGGCGAATACTCAAGCATACCTGGTTGCTGGAGTGCCGACAGCTTGTCGGCATGACGCTGCCAGCAGGATGCTGGCGCTCCAAAAACCGGCATTTTCGTACGAGGATGGTGTGCGCCAGCACCGGGGTCTCCACTGAAAAAAGGTCGATCTAACCGCAGAGCACGCAGAGGGCACAGAGAGTCTTAGTTGTACTATGATTTTCTATCATGAAATTCGGAGAAATGTAAAAATAGTT
>CAYVKR010000216.1:0-5435 GCA_964452025.1 uncultured Anaerolineales bacterium | reverse complement strand
GGCGATTGTACCACCACTAGATATGGGGGGGACCCGGCGAAATCCCAAAGAGCCTGAAAGCGTATCTGGATTGAGCAGATTGGCTGTACGTTGACTACGGTGGCGTGTCACTCATGAGAACTTTCAACCTGCAACCTGCCACTTGCAACTTGTACTTATTCTCGAAGGAGGCACTGCCATGACCGACGTCTCTCCAGTCCCCCAATTTACCGACCGCGTCATCGACAACGTCGAGACCGTCATCGTCGGCAAGCGCACGCAGATCGAACTGCTGATGGTGGCGTTGCTCTGCCAGGGCCACGTCCTGCTGGAGGACGTGCCCGGCACCGGCAAGACGATGCTGGCGCGTGCCGTTGCCGCCAGTATGGGCCTGCGCTTCAATCGCCTGCAGTGCACGCCCGATCTGCTGCCCAACGACATCACCGGCGTCGATATCTTCAACCAGCAGACCCACGCCTTCGAGTTCCGCCCCGGCCCCGTCTTCGTCAACGTGCTCTTGACCGATGAGATCAACCGGGCGACGCCGCGCAGCCAGGCCGCGCTGCTGGAGGCCATGCAGGAGCGCCAGGTCACCACCGGCGGGACGACGCGTCCTTTGCCCGCCCCGTTCCTGGTCATGGCGACGCAGAACCCCATCGAGTACGAGGGCACCTTCCCGCTGCCGGAGGCCCAACTCGACCGTTTCCTCATGCGCATCTCGTTGGGCTATCCCGCCGAGGACGATGAGATTACCATGCTGCGCAACCTGCGCAAGCAACATCCCATCGAGACCATCGCGCAGGTCGTCGAGGGCGAGGCGCTGCTGGAGCTGCACGAGGTCGTCACCGACATCCACGTCGACGAGACGCTGGAGCGCTATATCCTGAGCATCATTCAGGCGACGCGCACGCACCCCGATCTGGCGCTGGGCGCCAGCCCGCGCGGTTCTCTGGCGCTCTACAAGACGGCGCAGGCGCTGGCGGCGCTGCGCGGACGCGACTACGTCACGCCCGATGACCTCAAGCTGCTGGCGCCTCAGACGCTGGCCCATCGTCTCATCGTCAAGCCGGAAAGCCAGCTGCGCGGACGTGCGGCCTCGGCCATTATCGACGAAATCCTGGACCAGGTCGCCCTCGATCTCGAATCCGATGACGCATGACTTTAGACCTTCGACTTTTGCCCTTTGACCCATAAACATGCCCAATTTACTGACCTTTCTCATTGTCCTGTTCGCCATCGCCGCGCTGTTGCGCATCGATTTCTTCTTCAACATCCTCTATCTGCTTTTCGCCGTCTATCTGTTCTCCCGGCTCTGGATGCGGCGCGTAACGGCGAACGTGCGGGCCGAGCGGCGCTTCGTCAACCGGGCCTTTCCCGGCGACGAGGTGCGCGTTGAACTGCGCGTCTCCAACGCCGGCTGGCTGCCCGCGCCCTGGCTGGAAGTGCGCGAGTCGCTGCCGGTGCAGCTGGCCTCCCCGCCTTTCCATCACGTCGTCCTCAGCCTGGGCCCGCACGAGACGCGGCGCCTGCACTACCGCCTGCGCTGCCGCCGACGCGGCTACTATCCCATCGGCCCGCTGACGCTGCGCAACGGCGACCTCTTCGGCGTCCACGAGCACAGCCGGCAGGCCGATGAGACCGCGTATCTCATCGTCTACCCGGCGCTCGTCGCCCTGGAGGTGCTCGGACTGCCGACGCATTCGCCTTTCCCGGCGATTCGCGCGCGTTCTCCGCTCTTTGAGGACCCGGCCCGCATCATGGGTGTGCGCGATTACCAGATTGGCGATTCGCCGCGCCGCATCCACTGGACCTCAACCGCTGCTGCGGGCCGGCTGCTGGTCAAGCAATACGAGCCGGCGATTGCCCGCGACACCTTGATCTGCCTGGACCTGGACGCAGCTTCTTACGAGATGCGGCACCGCTACACGGCGCCGGAGTTGGCGATCAAGACGGCGGCTTCGTTCGCCAACCACATCATCGTGCGGGAGGGGCTGCCCGCCGGTCTGATCACCACGGCGTGGGACCCGTTGATCGAAGAGCAAACGCGGTTCTCGTTGCCCCCGCGCGGCGAGCGCGCGCACCTGATGAGCATCCTGGAAGTCCTGGCCCGCGTCCAGCTGACGCAGGAGCCGGCGGCCTTTGCCGATCTCATGCGCCGGGAGAGCGCGAATCTCACCTGGGGCACGACCATTGTGGCCATCACCGGACGTGAGAACCCGGCGCTTTTTGACGTATTGGCCTATCTCAAGCAGGCCGGTTTCGTCGTCAGCCTGGTGCTCATTTCCCCGGCGGCGCCGTCGCCGGAGATGGAAGGCCGCGCGCAGGTGCTCAATATCCCGGTGCATCGCATCTGGTCGGAGAAAGAGCTGGAGATGATCGCATGATTGACGATCCGCGCACGCAGGACGCGACGGCCTGGCGCCTGCTCCACCGGCGTTCGCCGCTGCTGGAGCTGCTGCTGCGCCCGTTGATGCTGGCGGTCATGGTCGGCTGCATCGCCTACGCGGTGATCGAGGCCCTGGCGCTCTTCCTGCCCGTCTCCATCCGCTATTTCGTCGCCGTGGCCGTGGTGGGCGGCGCTGCCGGGTACTACATTCACCGGTTCACGCGCCTGCTGATCCCCAGCGAGGCCGAGCGCTGGCGTCTGCGCCTGCTCCTGCTGGCCCTGGCGTTCCCGCTGGTGAAAGCCGTGGGCTACCTGGACGTGCCCTGGTCCACTGTCCTGGCAGAGATGCGCGGCTGGCTTCTGCGGCCCTACGCCTTTTTCGACGGGCGTAGCCTCGCGGCTTACCTCTCCTCCGTCATGGCCTGGATTGCGGCCGCCAACACCGCGGATGACTTCGAGCGCATCGGCGTCCGCACGGAGGATCGGGCGGAGACGCCGCCGCTCCTGGCGCTCAGCGCGCGGTTCTTTGTCGGCGGGGCGATTCTGCTTATGGCATCGGGGCTGGCGCGCGTCGGCCTCGCCTCGCTGCTGGATCTGGGACGCGCCTCGGTCTCCGGTCTCATCGCCAACGTGCTGCTCTACTTTGTGCTGGGTTTGATCCTGCTGGGGCAGACGCGGCTGCTGGCGCTCTTCAACCGCTGGCGCGTCCAGCACGTCGAAATCTCCCCGGAGATGGAGGGCCGCTGGCTGCGCTACTCGCTGATCTTCCTGGTCATCGTCGCGGTGATCGCCTTTCTGCTGCCCACCGGCTATACCGTCCCGCTGTTGGATCTGGGGAGCTGGCTGCTCTGGGTGCTCTGGTGGGTCGCCGCGTTTCTGGTCTTCCTCTTCAACCTGCTGCTCTTCCCACTTGCTTGGCTGATGTCGCTCTTCGGCGCTGAGCCGGCGCAGCAGCCGGAGTTGAGCATGCCGCAGCCGGGACAGCTGCCCGCGGGAAACGAGAGCGGGCTGTCGCCATGGCTGCTGCTGGTGCGCTCCCTGGTCTTCTGGAGCGTCATTCTCTGGATCTTCTTCACCTTGATCCGTAACACGCTCCGCGAGCATCCCCAGCTGGCAGAAGCCGTGCGCCAGATCAAGGTGTTGCGTTGGTTACGCCACTGGCTGGACGCGCTCTGGCAGTGGCTGCGCGGGGTGGGGGACTCGGTGCGAGAGACGCTTCCCCGGCTGGGTCTGGCGGATCGCTGGCGCCGCCGTCAGGCAGAGGGTGGGCCAGGCGGATTCTTGCGGTCGCGTCCGGCGTCGGCCCGAGAGCACGTGCTGCGCGAGTACCTGCGCATGCTGGAGCGCGCGGCTAACGAAGGCCTATCGCGCCGCCCGCCGCAGACACCGGAGGAGTACCGGGGCACGCTGGAGCCGGAGTTGGCCGAGGCGGTGGACGAAGTCTCGGCGCTCACCGCCTCCTTCGTCGAGGCGCGGTACAGCCGTCATCCCTGGGACGAGGAAGACGTCAGGCGCGTGCGCGAGATCGCCCGGCGCGTGCGTGCTGCCTTGGGTCGCCGCCGCGAGGATAAAAGCGTGCATGAAGCGTAACAGCGAACGCGGAATCTCTGTTCCTTAGCATTTGACTCAGGTTCCCAACTCATGACTTTCGATTTGAACCATGACGATAGGAAGGTAGCCCATGTGTGACACCATGATCGCGTTAGGTAACACCACCGCCGATGGTCACGTGATGCTCGCCAAGAACAGCGACCGCGAGCCCAACGAGGCGCAGTGGCTGCAGTTCGTACCGCGTGCTGACCACCAGCCCGGTGAGCGCGTGCACTGCACCTACATCGACGTGCCGCAGGTGGAGGCGACCCATGCCGTGCTCCTCAGCCGCCCGTTCTGGATGTGGGGCTGCGAGATGGGCATCAACGAGCACGGCGTCACCATCGGCAACGAGGCCGTCTTCACCCGCGAGCCCTACGACAAAGCGGGCGGGCTGCTGGGCATGGACCTGATGCGGCTGGCGCTGGAGCGCGCGGCGACGGCGGAGGCTGCGTTGGATATCATCGTCGAGCTGCTGGCGGCTCACGGGCAGGGCGGCAACGGCGGCTATCAGCACGACCTCTTTTATCACAACGCCTTCATCATCGCCGATCCCACCGAGGCCTGGGTGTTGGAGACGGCGGGGCGCTACTGGGCTGCGCTGCGCGTGCGCGACGTCTACACCATCTCCAACGGGCTGACCATCGGGCGTGACTGGGATCGCGCGTCGCCCGGTCTCGTCGAGCACGCCATCGAGCGAGGCTGGTACCGCGCCGCGGACGACTTTCACTTTGCGCGCTGTTACAGCGATCCGATCTACACGCGCCTGTCGCAGTGCAAGCGCCGCCGCGCGCGGGCGCTCGCCTTGCTGCAGGCCGATCAGGGGGAGATCACCGTGCGCACCATGATGCGCGCGCTGCGCGATCACGGCTCTGAGGCGGCGAAGCAGGACGCTTGGGGACCGGCGCAAGGTTCCACGGGCAACGTCTGCATGCACGCCGGCTTCGGGCCGCTGCGCGATAGCGGTACCACCAACAGCTGGATCGCCCACCTCGATCCGCAACTGCTCACCGTCTGGAGCACGGTCTCGTCTGCGCCCTGCACGGCGCTCTTCAAGCCGGTCTGGCCCGAGGCTGTCCCCGATCTCGGGCCGGCGCCCGATGCGACCTACGATCCGGCGTCGCTCTGGTGGCAGCACGAGCGGCTGCACCGCGCCGTCCTGCGTGACTATCCCACGCGGCTGGCACGTTATCGCGAGGAACGTGACGCTCTTGAAGCCGAGATTCTCTCCGATGTGAAGCCGTACAGCGTTGGTGCGCGCGACCTGGCGCCACAAGCACGCCGTTCGACGCTACGCGAGCTCTCCGCCGACGTTCTGGCGCGTGCTCGCGCGGCGACGTCCCGCTGGATCGAGGCGGTCCAAGCCGAGCCCGTTGGCTTGCGATGGCCGACCCCCTATCGCCTGGCCTGGCAACAGCGCAACCGGAAAGCACGACTTGGAAATGAAAAATAGCAAATGACAAATCCAAACTGACAAATG
>CAYVKR010000215.1:0-5451 GCA_964452025.1 uncultured Anaerolineales bacterium | reverse complement strand
TCACTGATTATACCACCCTAGATGTGGGGGGTATCCGGCGAAATCCAAAAGAACCACTAAACCTAGCTGGGGCCGGTCTCCCGACCGTGGCCCACCGCGCTAAAGCGCGTGACTACCAACCATTTTCGTGCTTGCAAGGTGTGCGCCAGCATCGGTGTCTCTACTGAAAAAAGGTTTTTCAGTAGAGACAGGGATACTATATGTTGTGGTTGGGCTGACCCTTTTTTCAGGGCAACCAACAGATTATGTTAGATATAGGATAAGTCCTTTGCTACGCGGCGCAGGTCGTCGCGAAAGTTGGGATGCGCGATGCCGATGAGCGCTTTTACCCGCTGCCGGATGGACTTGCCGTAGAGATCAACCGCGCCGTGCTCGGTGACCACCCAGTGCACGTGGTTGCGCGTGGTCACGACGCCCGCGCCCTCCGTCAAGGTGGGCACAATGCGGCTGCGTTGGCCGCCCTTGGCCGTGCTGGGCAGGGCGATGATAGGCACCCCACCCTCGGCGCGGCTGGCGCCGGTGATAAAGTCCAATTGACCGCCGACACCGCTGTAAATCTTCGGCCCGATGCTATCGGCGCAGACCTGACCGGTAAGATCGACCTCGATAGCGCCGTTAATAGCCACCTGACGATAGTTCTGCCCGATAACGCAAGGGTCGTTGACGTATTCCGTGGGGTGGAGTTCTACCAGCGGGTTGTTGTGCAACCAACGGTATAGCTCCTTCGAACCAAGAATGAACCCGGCGATGATCTTGCCCGGGTGCAGCGTCTTGCGCGCGCCGGTGATGACGCCCTGCTCCACCAGCTGCATGACGCCGTCGGAGAAGAGCTCGGTATGAATGCCCAGATCCTTCAAGTGCGCCAGATGCGGCAGCACCGCGTCGGCAATCGCGCCGATGCCCATCTGCAACGTGGCGCCGTCCGGGATCAACCCGGCAATATGGCCGGCAATGGCCTCGATTACCGGATCGTCAGGATCCGCCGTCATCTGGAACTCCTGCAACGGCGCGTCCGTCTCAACGACGTAATCAATATCCTCGACGTGAATAAACGTATCGCCCAGGATGCGCGGCATGTTCGTGTTAACCTGCGCGATCACAAGGTCCGCCGATTCGACCGGCGTCTTCGCCAACCCCGTTTCCAGGCTGAAGGAGCAGGTACCGTCGTCACCAGGCGGCGAGAGATGCGCAAACGCCACGTCCACCGGCAGCACCCCGCGCTTAAAGAGCAGCGGGAACTCGGAGAGCAGGACGGGCGTGTAGTCCGACCGTCCCTCCCAGAGAGTGCGGCGCAAATTATGACCCAGGAACATGGAGTTGGCCCGCAGATGCCCTGCCATGGCCGGATCCGCCCATTTGGCCGGGCCAACTGTCAGCGGATGGGCGAGTTCAACGTCCTCGACGTGGGGCGCATAGTCCACCAGCGCATCCACCAGGACGGTGGGCACGCTACAGTTGCCGGTTAGAAAGACGCGGTCGCCAGAGGAGATCGTGGCAGCCACGGCTTCCGCAGCCGTGGTACATTTACGTCGATAACCTTCGCGCCAGTGCATGGAGGCCAGAGATTACAAGACGCTCTTGAGATTCTCGTCGATCACGTCGCCGTTACGGATCACCACGGCGTTCTCCAGCGCCGGCTCCTGGGCAAAGGCGGTCGCCGGTCCGGCCTCAACCACTTTCTGGATGTAGGGCCAGGCCGCGTTGTTGAAGGCATGCGTCGATGTGCGGGGCACCGCACCCGGCACGTTGGGCACGCAGTAGTGCACCACGTCCTCTTCGACGTAGGTGGGATTCTCAAACGTCGTCGGGCGACTGGTCTCCGCACATCCGCCGTGATCGATGGAGAAATCCAGCAGAACCGAGCCCCGGCGCATGGTGCGCAGCATCTGGCGCGTGATCAGCGTAGGCGCGCGCTTGCCCGGCACCCGCACCGCGCCAATGACCACGTCGGCAAAACGGGTGAGGTAGGCAATGTTAAAATCGTGGGAGATCATCGTCGTGATCCGTCCGTTGAATTGCGTATCCAACTGGCGCAGCCGATCCAGCGTGGGGCTGAGCACGAAGACCTTGGCCCCGACGCCCAGGAATGCGCGAGCGGCGTTGGTACCCAGCGTTCCCCCACCCAGAATGACCACTTCACCGGCGGAGACGCCCGGCACGCCGTTGAGCAGCACGCCGCGTCCTCCGTTGGTCTGCATGAGCAGCGTCCCGGCAATGTAAGGCGCCATCCGGCCGGTGACCTCGCTCATGGTCTTGAGGATGGGGAAATCCTCGCCATCCAGGGAGACCAATTCGTAGGCGACGGTCGTCGCCTGATGCTCAATGAGTGCTTCAACTTCTTCGCGTGGCGCCGCCATCAGACCGAGGAAGCCCATGAGAAGCTGCCCCTGGCGCATCCAGCTGATCTCCTGCATGGTAGGCCGCAGCACCTTGAGAATCATATCCGATTGAGCATACAGCGATGCGCCGTCTGAGACCAGCTTGCCCCCCAACCGTTCGTAGTCGTAGTTGGCAAACCCAGCTGCCTCGCCAGCGCCTGCTTCGACATGACACGTATGTCCGGCTTTCGTCAGAAGACTCACCCCGGCTGGCGTCAATCCAACCCGCTCCTCCCCGGCCTGGCGTTCTTTCGGAATCCCAATGTGCATCTGTCTCAACTCCTTTTCAGCTCGTCATTCCACGATAAGGGTGTCTTTCAAGCGCAGCGTGCGCCCAGGCACAACGGCGCTCAAATTCCAGTTTACCATAGCACAGAATCAGACAAAAACGCAAGTGTTCAAGTGCTTTCTCTCCCATCACAAATGTCACCTGGGCGGAAACTAGACTTCAGAGAGCGCCTCGACGTCGGCCAACAGGCCGGACTGGATAAGCACTGCCGAAAGGCGCTCGACATCCGCCGCACGCACCAGGGCCACGCCAGGTCCCAGTCGCTCCTGTAGCAGCGCCCGCACCTCTTCGTAGTCCAGCAGATCCGGGTCTTTGGCCCGCAGCACCCAGGTCTGGGTCAATCTAACCTGACCGCGCTGCCGATAGGAGCGCTCGATGGCCTTGCGCAGCGCAGCAGGGAGCGAGCGTCCCGTCGCTTCGGAAAGAAACTCGATGATGCGGCGCAGCGGGATATGTTGTCGGCGAGCGCAGGCCAGCGACGTCGGCGTCAATCGATATCGATAGCTCGTAGACGTCGTAGCTACCGCCTCGGCGATCCGGCTCAGCTGGAAGTGCTCGTAATGACTGCCGGCGGGCACCACGAGCGTGCCGGTGGCCTGCAGTTCCACGTCGGGAGGCGCTGGCAGTGTCGGGCAATCTCCCAGCTCCAGAAGTGCCGCTCCCATTTCGCTGAGACGGAAGCTATCCGGCGGCAAGGTTGGGTTAGCTCTCCCCAGCTCCACAATGCCCAGCCACGTGAGCGGCTGCAGCAACAACGTACTCAGCAGCGCGCCCTCGACAGCGTCCCAAGCCTCAAAGCCCCGCAGCGGCACCTCGGTGAGCACATCGCGCAGCCCCCAAGCGTCGTAGTCCGCGCCGGGTCGCATGAAATCGGGCGTGTACTCGCGGACATGGTCGATGAAGCCCGTGAGAGGATACCAGACGCCTGGCGTGCACCGCGTCAACAGCTCAATGGCGTTACGCCGGGTTACCAAGGGCTCGTTGGGCCAACCCTGCGCCGGATCGGGCTGCAGCGCGGGCACCAGCGCCAGGTCGTTCCACGTCTCGCTCTCAAGCCAGGCCTGGGCCACCGTCCGCCACTGTTCCCAGCGGTCGGCCCGCAGCCACGTCAGGATCGGCTGGGGAGCCGGTCGCAGTTCACCCTGATCATTCAACTCAAGCCAGCCCTTTTCCAGCACCACCGTTCGCAGCAGCCCGCTGGCTTCGGGAGTTCGCAGCTGGCCCGCGAGCGCGGCTCGATGCCGGTCAGGCCAGGCACCCGTTGCGCTCATCTGCACCGCGTGGTTCTGCACGTAAGCCAGGACGGTGACCAGGTCATCACAGAGACGATCGTCTCTATCCAAGACATGCAACGGTGGCGCCGTCGTCCTCGGCAAAGGCACATCCAACTCAGGCGGCGTCGGCAGATAAAGGCGGAGCGATTCTGGCACAAAGGCCATCTCCACCGAAGTTCCGGTCGCGTCGATGTCGGGCGCGCGTTGGAGCAGGCCCCAGTACCAGAGCGACTCTGCCGGCGAGACGGGCGCCTCCCAGAGCGCCTCGCGCTCCAGGCGACCCGGTCCTACCATACGAATTCTACCCCAGCGACGGGTGAAAGCGGCCCAGTGCATGGCGCCCTCGTGACGCAGAAGATCCACCAACGCTGCTTTTGGCTCCGGCTCCAACTGCTCCCAGACCCGCTCTACCACCTCGGCGCGAGCCATGGCTTCCGCCAGCTCGGCCGCCATGTCAGCACGGCGGTCGGCGATCAGCGCGAGATCCCACTGTTGCGCGATCACGCGCAGACGGGCGATGTCGCTGTCCATCAGCGTTTGGTAGAGCGTGCGCAGCGTCATGTTGGGCAACCACCGAATTCAGGATGCATACTTTCGATTATGCCGGTCGCGTAGATGGGCCTCGCGGCTTGCCGCGACGTTGGGTCCAGGGTTTGTCCTGGGGTGCATAGCAACGATTATATAGTTGGCTTCCAGAGGTGCAAGCGGTGAGAGGCCGGGGCAAGGGCAAGGGCAAACAAAGCGGTTCCAGACTTCTGATCAAGAAGCGCGACGCACTTACGAAAAGCGCCAGCGGGGACGGATCGTTGCTCGCGAGACGGGGGGAGCATGCGTTGAAACAACACCATTGCTTTCAACAACACCATTGCTTTCATCAAAAAAACTCCGATTTCAGAGAAATCGGAGTTCACAACAGATCTGTGGCGCTCGTGAGGCGAGTTAACGCGCGGTCTCCAACGTTTTCTCTTCCAACCTTTCCAGTATTTCCACTAGATGATCTGGCATATCACCCTTATGCACAAAAACGTCGGCGCCGTCACCCAGCGCCAGCTTACGCGCTTCTGGGCGCAGACTCAACGCGATGACCTGCAAGTCGGAACAGAGCTCGCGCATCTGCTCCAACACGGTGACACGCTTGCCATTTTCTCCCAACAAATCCCAGTCCAAAATCAGCACGTCAGGTTGCCGCATAGCCATCAGTGAAAGCGCCTGGGAGAGATCACTCGCTTCCCCCACCACATTGAGGGAGGCGTGTTGGCGCAACAGCAACCAAAGCGCCGACCGAACCCGTGCTTCGTCATCAACCAACAATATATCCATGCCCTACCTCATATCCCTAGATCCTTAAGCCCTGACACCTATCTTCATCAGTGTAAACCTAGGATAAACCAGGATATATCAGCTTGCATCGGGCACGTGGTGAGATTGTTCCCTGGTCAGATGGACAGGTTTGACCATTGACTTTGGTGAAAAAAGCCTGTTTACCGCAGAGAGCGCAGAGAACGCTGAG
>CAYVKR010000214.1:0-5459 GCA_964452025.1 uncultured Anaerolineales bacterium | reverse complement strand
ACCGCCTCTTGCCTCACAGCGTGAGGCGGTTATACTTAGGCACGAGGAGAGAGAATCCATGACAGACCTGTTCGAGCACAGCCGTCAGGAGCAGATCAAACGCGAGGCGCCGTTGGCCGCGCGGGCACGCCCGCGCACCTTTGAGGACTTCGTCGGCCAGGAAAAGATCGTGGGCGAGGGCCGACTCCTGCGACGCGCCATCGAAACCGGCCGGCTCTTCTCCTCGCTGGTCTTCTGGGGACCGCCGGGCACGGGCAAGACGACGCTCGGTATGATCATCGCCGAGCAGACGGAAGCCCGCTTCGAGACGTTGAACGCGGTGCTGGACGGCATCGGCGACCTGCGGGAGATTGTGAAGGCAGCCCGCGAGCGACGCGGCATGTACGGCAAGCGGACGCTGCTGCTCGTCGACGAGATCCACCGCTGGAACAAGGCCCAGCAGGACGGTCTGCTGCCCGTCGTCGAGGATGGCACGGTGACGCTTATCGGCGCGACGACGGAGAACCCCTACTTCTCCATCATCTCCCCGCTTATCAGCCGCTCCCGTATCTTTCGCTTCAAGCCGCTCACGCCGGAACAGGTGCGCGACCTACTCGACCGCGCGCTGCACAACACCGACTGGGGCTATGGCGACCGCAAGATCGAGATCACCGACGAGGCGCTGGATCACCTGGCGCGCATCGCCGACGGCGACGCGCGCTCCGCGCTCAACGCGCTGGAGCTGGCGGTGGAGTCGACGCCGCCGGACGACGACGGCGGGCGCTGCATCGATCTGGCCGTCGCCGAGGAGTCCATCCAACAGCGGGCGCTGCAGTACGACCGCTCCGGCGACGAGCACTACGACACCATCAGCGCCTTCATCAAGTCCATCCGGGGCACCGATCCCGACGCGGCGCTCTACTACCTGGCGAAGATGGTCGAAGCGGGCGAAGATCCCCGCTTCATCCTGCGCCGCCTGCTGATCCTGGCGGCGGAGGACGTGGGGCTGGCCTCGCCCATGGCGATCTCCGTGGTGGCAGGCTGCGCGCAGGCCTTCGAGTGGGTTGGCATGCCGGAGGGACAGTATCATCTGGCCGAGGCGACGCTCTATCTGGCGACGGCGCCCAAATCCAACAGCGTCGGCGCCTACTGGAAGGCCAAGGAAGAGCTGGAGAAACACGGCTATCGCCCCCCGCCGATCTACATCCGCGACACGCACACCCTGCTGCGGGAGGAGAAAGCGCAGGCGGCCTACAAATATCCGCACAACTACCCCGGCGGTTGGGTCCGGCAGCGTTATCTACCCGAAGGCGTCAGGGGCGGCTGGTACCAGCCGAAGAATCACGGCTTTGAAAAACGCATACAGGAACGTCTGAACAAGATAAAAGAAGGAGGCGAGGCATGATCAAGCTGACGTGGTATGGACACTCGACGTGGGAAGTGGAGATCAGCGAGACCAAGGTCCTTATCGACCCATTCCTCTCCGGCAGCCCGGTGGCGCCGGTTGAGGTCGACGAAGTAGAGGCCGATTACATCATCGTCACCCATGGGCATAGCGATCATATAGGAGACACCGTGGCGATAGCCGAGCGCACCGGCGCGACGGTCATCGCCAACGCCGAGATCGCCCGCTGGCTGCGCAAGCAGGGCGTCGAGAACGTCCACCCGCAGCACATCGGCGGTGGCTTCCATTACCCCTTTGGCTACGTCAAACTGACCATGGCGATTCACGGATCATCGCTGCCCGACGGCAGCTACGGTGGGATGCCTGCCGGGGTGTTGATCTCGGCGGAGGACAAGAAACTCTACCATGCGGGAGATACCGGCCTCTTCTCCACCATGGAGCTCATCGGCGATGAAGGCCTGGACCTTGCCATGCTACCCATCGGCGACAACTACACCATGGGACCCGACGACGCACTGCGAGCGGTGAAACTGTTGTGTCCCAAGGTGGCGATTCCCATGCACTACGAGACCTTCGATCTGATCGCCCAGGATCCGCAGGCCTGGGCCGAGCGCGTCTGCGCGGAGACCGAGACTCAGGCGTTGGTGCTGAACATCGGCGCCTGGTATCTACTGGAGTGACCATGCCCGATCCCATTACCGACCAGACAGCCTATCTGCTGGACATCGACGCGGCGACCTTTGTGCCCCTGGACGCGTTATACGACGAGCTTTTCATGGAAGGGCTGATGGCCTGGACAGATGTCTATCTCTACGAGCAACTGCTGCGGACCGATGAGCGCTTTGAAGTTCTGGGAGGCTTGGACGAGTTGCTGTTTGGCGAAGAGATCGACACGTGGCACGATCTCAACGTCTTGGACTTCCTGAGTGGCCCCTGGGTACGTTTGCGCCGGCGCCCAATCTCTCCCGAGATGGTGCTCCACGATCTGCTCCTCTATCTGGAGGATATGAACGAGACGCTGGAGGTGACGTGGCAATATCTGCCGCCCGGCCCCGGTTCCGAGGAGGCGCGGCAGGATCTACTCACCATGCTGATGTGGGGCGATCTGCTGGAGCGCCAGATCCGTGAAGCCCTGCGGCGCGAGACAAACGAGAGCTAGCATGCGGATTCAGAGACGCGGGTAGCAGATTCATGGGATGGAGACGGGCGCTGGGGCGAATGGGAGCACTGCTGCTCGTCCTGACCCTGACCCAGTGCGCGGAGGGCGCCGATCCACTGGCCCGAATCCAAGCACAGGGCGCGCTGCGCGTCGCGATGGACCCGTCATTTCCACCCTTTGAGTCCGTCGACGCCAACGGCGAGATCCAGGGCTTTGACGCGGATCTGGCCCGCCACGTGGCGCGCTGCCTGGACGTTGAGGCCCAGCCAGTCACCACCAACTTCGACGGGCTTTTCGACGCGCTGACCGTGGGTCGCGCCGACGTCATCATCTCCGGCCTCTACCCCAACCCCTCGCGCACGGAGGACTTCGTCTTCAGCGAACCTTACTTCAACGCGGGCGACGTGCTGGTCTCCCCCACGGATCAGCCCCTGGACGAAGTCGCGGCGCTGGCGGGCACGCGCGTCGCCGTGGTCTTCGGGACCTCAGGGCACATGATGGCGTCACGGTGGGAGGAGCGCCTAGATCCGGCCCCGGCGCTGGTCACCGTGGAGACGGCGGACGCGGCACTCGCCGCGCTGGCAGCGGACACCGTCGACGCCGCCGTGGTCGAGCATCTGGCAGCGCAGATCGCACAGCGTGCCGGGCAGCCTCTGCACCTCGTGGAGCTGCCGGAGAGCGTCACGCCCTACGTCATCGCTGCCCGCCGCGAGGACGCCGCGCTCATCGAAGCCGTTGACGCCTGCCTGGAGGGGCTAGAGTCCGACGGTACACTGGACACCCTATTTGATCGCTGGTTCACCCCGACAACACGACTATCAGACCAAAAGACTACTGGACTACTAGACTAAACTCAAGGAGGTTACACCATGTCGCACGTGCACGTTTCCAATCATCCGTTGGTACAGCACAAATTATCCCTGCTCCGGCACAAGGAGACCGATTCCAAAAAATTCCGTGAGCTGACCAAAGAAATCGCGATCTTATTGGCCTACGAGACCACAGCCGACCTGAAGATAGCGCCCTTTTCCGTTGAAACGCCGCTGGAGACGATGGAAGGTCAACACCTCAAACAGACCATCGGCCTGGTACCTATCCTGCGCGCGGGCCTGGGCCTGGTCGAAGGCGTCTGGGAGATGATGCCCTCCGCCGAGGTCTGGCACATCGGGCTGTTCCGCGACGAGCGCACGCTGCGCCCGGTGGAGTACTACAACAAACTGCCCATCAGCCCCACCGTCGACGTCTGCCTTGTACTCGACCCCATGCTGGCAACCGGCGGCTCCGCCGTGGCGACGGTCGATATTCTAAAGGACTGGGGCGCCACTAAGATCAAGTTCATGGGTGTCATCGCCGCGCCGGAGGGCGTCGAGCACTTCACCGAGCGCCATCCTGACGTGCCCATCTACGTCGCCGCCATCGACGACCATCTGAACGACGACGGCTTCATCGTGCCGGGACTGGGTGACGCGGGCGACCGGCAGTTCGGCACGGCCTGACCCAGGCGCAATCGACGACAGCATGCCAACGAGGCTTTGGTGTTAGGAGACGGGCACACACGGAGTTCACGGATGTTTGTTTTATGCTTCCGGGCTTCCCTATGTAAATCCGTATCCGAGTTCTGCCTGACTGGAAAATCTACCGACTTTTCCCGACGAAGCCTCGTTGCAGGTCCAAATATGGCGCTCTGATGTTCGGCGGATACGGGGGGCGCTATCTCACCACCCTGCTGATCGGCTTCGCGGCGGCCATGGGCTTGACCCGGATCGGGCGCCGTCTCGGACTGCGCTGGGACATCGTCGATGAACCCGGCGGGCGCCGCCGACATCGGGGTACGGTCTCGCGGCTGGGCGGGATCGGTGTGGTGCTGGGATTCTACACCGCGCTCACCTGGGCCACCGCGGACCCCATCGCCACCGCCGATCCCAACGAACTCCGTCGCTTCTGGGGCCTGGTCATCGGGAGCGCCTGGCTTTTTGTGCTCGGCCTGCTGGACGATCGCTTTGATCTGCCGCCCTGGACGCAGTACCTCGGCTACCTGGTCGCCGCGCTCATTGCCACAGCTTCCCTCATCATCCTGGAGCAGTTCAACCATCCCCTGACCGATGAGCTGATCAATCTGCCGCTGCTGCTCTATCTGCCGCTGACGCTTTTCTGGATCACGGGCATGATCGTCACCGTCAACTGGATCGACGGTCTGGATGGGTTAGCCACCGGCGTTGCGGCGATCCTGGCGGGCGTGCTCTTCTTGCACATGGTGCGCATGGAGCAGTACAGCGTCGCTCCGCAGGCAATCGCGCTCCTGGGCGCGGCGCTGGGCTTTCTGGTCTTCAACGTCTACCCGGCCCACGTCCATCTGGGCAGCAGCGGCGCGTTCCCGCTGGGTTATCTGCTGGCGGCGCTGGGCCTCATCGCGGGCGCCCGCGTGGCGACGGTGCTCCTGGTCATGTGGATGCCTATCGTCGACGTCGCCTGGACCATCATCGACCGGATGAGGAACGGCGTCCAGCCCTTCAAAGGCGACCGGCGGCACCTCCACTTCCGGCTGCGGGACGCGGGCCTCTCCACGCGGACCATTGTCCTGCTCTACTGGGGCGTCTGCGCGCTCTTTGGCGTCCTGGCCTTGCTGATCTCCTCACGCCTCTACAAACTGCTGGCACTGGGCGGGATGGGCGCCCTCCTGCTGATCGCCCTCTTCTTCCTGAGCCGGGATTAGTACGAGACGCCTGTCGTCACATCCCTCAGACCAGACATCGAATTTCTTGGAGAAATCCGATGTCTATGGGATTTCGAAGCGCGTCTGCTGGTGAAAACGCCCTCCGTATCGTAGAACCTGCGTAGGCGAAAGCAAGGCAAACGAAGCTGGGGTTGATGCGGGAGGGAAACATGATGGGAAGCCGCCTATGGCGTTTGAGCGAC
>CAYVKR010000213.1:0-5520 GCA_964452025.1 uncultured Anaerolineales bacterium | reverse complement strand
ACTCCAACATAAACCACCGCCGCGTCCCGTTGATGGGGAAGACGCAGACCTTGGGGCCGTCCGCGCGGACGACCTCCGCCACTTTCTCCGTGGGCCAATTCAGAAATGTTTCCAGGGTCGGTTCGGTTTCCATAGACACCTCCCTCTCACGTCGAATCTAGAATTTGTCGCAGGTAAGGTGCCCGCCACAAACGCATCAGCAGCACGCCGTAAAACACAAGAATGCTCACCATGATGAGGGGAATATAGATAGCCGGATCAGTAAGCACGTAAGGACCAGGCGCAATGACGTTCCAGCCAAATAGAGTGAAGCCAAGACTGAACACTCGCCAGGGATCCAACAGAGCATAGGGCAAGAAGGCCACTGCTGCCAGAACACGTGTCAAGCGTTGATCCAAGGTTCCCAGCAGGTAAACAAAAAGCGGTACGCCCAAGGAGAGCTCCCAGACCATGTCGAGCCAGATGAACGCGCCTAGATAAAATGCAAAAGCCAGGTCGAGCGCGCGCTGTGGCAGCTTGTATCCCGGCGTCTGAAGGGGCTGTCGAAGATGACGAAGCGTCGTCAGCGCAAGGGGCACCAATAAAATGACCTTCGTCCAGGTCGCGACGAGCAAACTCCAAGGCGCAAGTCCTAGAATATAGACAACGATTTGTTTGATCGAGTTATTGTAACCGATAAAACCGTCACTCTGTGTACGCCAAGGGAAATCATCACTCAATCTTCCGAGAAATTTGACGTACTCCACGTGCTGCCGTAGTCCATATTCTGACCCCACAATGAGGATCACGAGAAGTGCAATCAGAAGATAAGCAATCGCAGAAAACCCCAGCAGTTTGAAGAAAAACCGGAAACGTCCTAGCAAGAAAGGCACGGCTAGCGCGAAAGCCCAGTGGGGCTTAACCTGTAGAATCAAGGTCAACCAGAGGACGGCCATCGCTAACTTTTCCTCAATCACCGCTTTGGTGAACAGTGTGCCTAAGAGAGCGACGATGATGTAAATATTCAGATAACCTAGATCAGTCCAGAAAGAGGAGAACAACAACCAGACAGGTAGAGTCCAGATCATCAGCCGCTCGCATTTTTCGAATTCCCACCGCTGGAACATTTGAAACCAGACGATGTACATGCCTACATACGCTATGATGTGGAGCAGGGTATGAACGATAGCGATGCCCGCAGGTGAAAGCGATAGAAACGGCGTGAAGGCGAGGGCGAAGGAGGGAGCATAGGGATAATGATCCTCCAGACGCTCCAACGAACCCTGCAGGTAGATATCTTGCCGCGCACGGATGTGCTTCGCCGCGTCAATGTATATCTGAAGGTCAGCAGGCACGATAGGGCCATCGGCACCGGCCCACGCCGGCACGCCCCCGAAAAGGCCGCTCTCCGGTAGCAACAGCATGGCGAGATATCCGCCTTGCACCACAAGCCGGAACAGCGTGTACGCCACGCTCAGCACCAGCACGATGCGAAAGAAGCGCGAACGCTGCCAGATATCGCGAAAGTCAGCTTGCATCTCTTCTACCACTCGATTACCAGATACCCGTAGTCAATCACCGTGATGATTGCCGTCATCACCACGGTCACCAGTACTGCGTTGCCCAGCGCCTCCCGCAGGGTCTGCGCCTTCATGCGACGCACCAGGATCAGCACCACGGCCGCCGCCAGCGCCAGAGCCACGCTATGTAACACGATGCCAATCACCGGGGCGCCCGGCGCTGCCAGCCCCTGGGCCAACGCGAAGCCGGCTCCCGCCAGCGCGCCCAACGCCGCGTCCATCCGGCGGTTGCTCCAGCGGCCTTCGTGCCCCAGATAGATGGCGAAGAGCAGCAGGAAGAGCGTGAATCCCACCACGTTGACCAGCGTCACGCTCCACGGTTCCATAAAGGGGCGACCGATCTTCCACGCTTCGGTGTAGCGGATCACCAGCGCGCCCAACGCGCCGCCCACTGCAGACGCGGCGACGGTTTTACCCCGCTCATCCTTTGCCCACCACCAGACGGCAGCGGCAAAGCCCAACAGAACAGGTAGATTTTGTATGAACTCCCAAAAAAATGCAGCCAGAAAAGTGCCCATGCTCTACTTGACCCGTGACGAATTGAGCGCCACAACTTCTACAAATCCAAAGCGCGTACCCGGCTATCGTGATCTATCTTAACTCTAACTTCCCTATTGTATATCATTCGTCGATTTTTTGCGAATTCCCATGCTGGAGAATCATGATCCACTGATTGTTTGTAGTCTCCGCGTTCTCCCCGCTATCTTGTTCCAGAGACGGTGGATCAACAGGCTGTAGAAAATAAGAAGCGCGATCATGATCGTCGGTACGTAGACATTCGGGTTGGTGATGATGTAGGCGCTGGGAGCCAGGACCTTGCGACCCAGTATGGCCAGGCTAAGCAGCTGCCAGACCTCGTTTAGGGCGTAGATCAACCACACGCTCAATACTAAGACGCGACCCCGTCTGCTCTTCAACGTGATCATAAGATATGAAAAGACCGCGATGCCCAGCGACAATTCCCACACCACATCGAGCCAGAGAAAGGCGCCCAGATAGAGGACTAAGGCCCAGGCCAGGCCGGTCTTGGCCTGAGGCGATGTGTCACGTCCTCTGATAACGGGTTTGAGATACCGAAACCCCGTCACCGCTAGCGGCAGCAGCAAGATCACCTTGAGGATCTGGGCCCATCGCTTCGTACGCTGTACGACACCGAAGAAGAAGTACATGGTCTGCATGATGGAGTGGTTGAAGCCGAGAAAAGGTGCGTCGGCGGGCGTGCGCCAGGGGAAGTCGCCGCGATAGGCCAAGAGCCGGCGGACGTAATCGACGTGCTGGCCCCAGCCGTACGCCGGGCCGCCTATCAGCATGACCATGCCTATAATCATAGCGTAAGCCACGATAGCGCCGATAATCAACTTGACGAAGAAGCGCCACTTACCCAGCAGCAGGGGAACAGCGGCACCGAAGGACCAGTGCGGCTTGATCTGCAGGATCACGGAGAGCCACAGCAGGGCAGTTGCCAGATCCTCCTTAAGAATAGCCTCAATGAACAACGTCCCCAACGTCGCCATGAAGACGCCGATGTTGAGGGCGTTCAGGTCGTTCCAGAAGGCCGCGAACACCATCCAGACTGGCAAAACCCAAGCCATCATATCATCGGCGTTTTCCAGGTCTAGCCAACTAAATATGTGCTTCCAGCGGAAATAAAGAAAGACATAGGCCAAGATGTGTAACATCGTGTGAAGCCGGGCAGCGTTGATGTCAGAGAGCCACGTAAAGGGGACGAACGCCATCGCAAAGGATGGCGCATAAGGATAGGGATAGAGGGCCGAGGTTTCTGTAAAATAGAGGTTTTGCCGATGCCAGAAATGTTCTCCCGCTTCCAAGTAAACGTCCAGATCTCGCCACACGTACTCTTTATCCTCCTGAATATCTGTCAAAGAGATAAGCCCACTCAATAGCACAATTTGAGCGCTGAGTCGCAGGCCTGTGTAGATCAGGACGACGATCAGGATGGTCCTGAATACGTTCGAGCGTGACCATAACGATTTCACGTGTTGCATGGGGTCCTCTGCTATTCCCGTCGCATCACGTCGGTAATAGCCAGTTGAGCCGCCCACCGTCCGGGTAAATAACTACCCAGGACGCTGATTAGGATCATCAAGGGAATTAACAAACCAATGTAGATAAGATTTGGGGCGATATTGACCGCTCCAAATCCGTATGCGTTGGCAAGCATGTCGAGCATGCCTTTTGTGAACGCGAGCCCCAGCGGGATGCCGACTACGGCTGCCATAACGCCTAACGAGCCTGCAGTTACATTGATCATGCTGATGACTTGTGCTGGCGTCATGCCCACGGTTTTTAAAATGCCCACCGTGCGTATCTTCTCCTGCACCGCCAACAGTGACGTGTTGAAAATATTCACCAGGGCGATGCCGATCAGGATCGCAGATAGCCCGAACATCGCCATTTGGAGATAGACGACAGAGCTCGGGATCGCCTCCTCGACGAGCCGTACGCTAAGCTCCTTTTCTTGAAGATAGCGCTTGATCTCGGCGATATTGGCATCGGAGGCCAGTTTGAGATAGTAAGTGTACGATGGCTCTTGCCGAAGGATCTGTTCCACGGCAGGTTCTCCTATCATCAACATCTGTCCCGAGTTCGTGGGTTCTGGATACGTGCCTACGATCCGTACTGTGATGGGCCGATGTTCTTTTTCGTCAAACGTGATGGTGAGGTCGTCCCCTACCTCTAACACCAGCCAATCCATGAAACCTTGTCCGGCGATGGCTTCGGGTTGCGCCGGTTGGAAGATTCGCCCTTCCGTAATCCGAAATGGGAAATCTTCCACGTCTCCCGCGAGGACCTTTGTCCGAAACGTATGTCCGTCTGGGGTCTTGGTATCAACAAAGCTCTGCGTGAAGAAATCTTCAATTCCAGGCGTCTGCTTAATCAGATGACGAGCGTGGCTATCACTTGTTGTCTCTCGTGTGACCATTGCGTCATGGAAGATCCCCAGCAGCGAGGGGTCCGCCCGGTAAACGTTCAGCGTCTCACTCAACGTCAGCCCGAAGACGATGCCCGTCACGCCCAGCGTCAGATTCAGGCCGGTCAAGAACGAGCGCAGCGGCTTGACGAAGATGTCGTTCAATCCCAGGCTGAAGGAGATGGGAAGTCCCAGCCGCACCGCCGCTTTCGCTCCAAAGAACTCCCTCTTCTGTGGTGGCTCCGCGCCTGTGGCGATGGCTTCCACGATGTTGGCCTGCGCGCCCTGTCGTGCCGCGCGCCAAGTTGCCACGAGGACGATACCGGGCACCAGGGTCAGTACCCCCGTGACCGTCGTGGCGTTGATCGGCGGTTGAAAGATCGCGCTCAACGACGCGGAGACATTCTTCAGCGGCACCAGCGACAGCGCGCTGCCCAGAAGCAGGCCCAGGGGAGCCCCGATAAGACTCAGTGCCAGGTATTGTCCGACGTAGAGCGCCAGCACCTGATTGCGCGCGAAACCAATGCTTTTGAGAATGCCAATCTGTCTGAATTGGGCCAGGACTTGCGAGCTGATGCTGGTGGTGATGATGAGCACCGTCGAGAGCACAGCGAAGAAACTAAACGAGCCGAGGAACATTAGATCGAGTTGGGAGCCGAAGACGGCTGAGGCGCGCACGTTTCGCCAATCCACGTACGTATCCATCGCGTCGTGGGGCAGACGCTGGCGGACGCGCTGCAAGGTCTGCTCGACAGCGTCTGGATCGTCCAGCCGGACGCCCAGCGACCACTGCCAGGTAGCCTTGTCTGGAAACCAGTGCTTGAAATCGGCCTCGGTTGCGTAAAGATAGGGCGGCTGCGTGTTCCGGTACGTATCCCACATAGGATTGTAGGCGAAACCCACAGCCCGCAGCGTTTGTTCTTCCCCTTCGCCCGTCGTGATCTTCACCGTATCCCTCAGCGAGAGCTCGTACATCTCCCAGAGGTCTTTGGAGACCAGAATTTCCCCCTCGTACTTCTGCGGATACCG
>CAYVKR010000212.1:0-5524 GCA_964452025.1 uncultured Anaerolineales bacterium | reverse complement strand
CAGGCCGGCACGAAGGGCCTCAAATACGCCGCCGACAAAGGACTGGCGGTGGTGATTATGGAAGGGCTGCGCGGCGGCCAGCTGGCACAGAATCCCCCGCCCGATCCCGTCGCCGAGATCTGGGCCGAATCGGACCGCGACTGGAAGCCGGCGGAGTGGGGGCTGCAGTGGCTCTGGAACCAGCCAGCAGTCTCCCTGGTGCTCAGCGGCATGAGCGAGATGCAGCACGTCACGGAGAACGTCGCCAGCGCCGACCGCTCTGGCGTCGGGACGCTGACCGACGAGGATCTAGGGCTGATCGAGCGCGTGCGCGCGACCTATGAAGAGCTGGCACCCATCCCCTGCACCGGCTGCGGATACTGCGTCCCCTGCCCCAGCGGCGTGGATATCCCCAGGCTCTTCCGCATCTACAATGAAGCCATGATGTACGATGACCTGGAGGGCGCGCGTCGTGCGTACAACACCTGGGTCAAGGAAGAACAGCGCGCCAACATGTGCGTCGAGTGCGGCGCCTGCCAGGAGAAATGCCCGCAGGGTCTGGAGATCATCGACTGGCTCCAGAAGGTCCACGAGACGTTGAGCGCAACGGCGTAGACGATACTGCGTTACGCAAAAAGGCTCCCACGCCACCTTGACGTGGGAGCCTTCTTCTTTTCGGGATCAGGTGTGGCGCTGGAAGACCACGGCTTCGCTGTCGTGCAGCGTCAACAGTTCCTCGGCGGTCGCAACGTCCAGGCCGGGCGTCTTGAGGGCGATCTGCCAGCCATCGCGTAGCAAATCCGGGATGGGCAGATGCACCGGCGTGACGGTGCGCGGCGCCCCCTCCATGTTGGCGACGAAGAACAGCTCCTCGCTATAGGCCGGCGCGCGGCGCAGGCCGAAGAAGATCACGCTGCCGTCGGTGGGCCGCAGCCGGTCGAAGGTCTCATCGTCCCGCAGGTTCTCCTGCAGCCAGGGGCGCGCCCGCCGGAAGTCGCGCACCGCCAGGTTGAAGGCCGCCTGCTTGGGATCGACGGCTGCCGTATAGTGCGAGACGTTGCAGATCTCGTAGACGTCGTCCATCCACGCGCGGGCGATCTGCTTGAGCGTCTTGATCGAAGGAAGCGGGCCATCCAGAGGCGGCTCCACGTGCCGCAGCAGCTCGACCATGGCGGGCATGTCGTAGTCCGTGATCTTGACGGCGTGATCCAGCGTCTTCATAAAGCGGCGCAGTTCGTCCAGCCGCTCAAAGCCCAGCGCCTTGAGGCGCGGGAAGACGTGAGGCTGCGCGTAGAGCGCGTCGTGCATCACCCAATCCAAGAAGTGCGCCTCCTCAGAGACAACCTTGACGGCGTAACGGTCGTCGGTGTTGCGGATAAAGGCCCAGGGCGCCCGCATGGCGGCGTTGATAAAGCCCATGGGAATGCCGGGCATCATGGCGTAGTCGAAGAGTTTGGCGGCTGGATTGTCGTAGGCTTTCCGGAAGATTTGCGGCAGCGTATCGCCCAGGTACGTGTTGATGCGCGCCTCGGGATCGACCTGCGTGCCACGCCGGAGCGTATCGTGGTTGGCGCAGCCGGTGATCCATTCCCGCCCCACGTCGGCGATCTCCTGGATGCGCCACCATTTGCTGATCCAGAAGGTGAAGAGGAAGGGCGTGTTGTGCGCAAAGGTCAGCGGCCCCCACTGCACCACGTTGGGATGCTGCTTGGTCACCTCGCGGTAGGTCGAGGCCAACTCCCAGTCGTCGCGAGGCCAGGGGCGACCGTCCTCGAAGATCATCCAGGGGCGGTAGCGCACCCCGGCGACTTCTTGCTCCACATTGTTCATCAGGGTTAGATACTCGTCGTCGTGCTTCAACTCGTGCGCCTCCGGGTCCCAGTATTTGAAGTCCTGCGCGCCGTCGACGCGGACGCCATCCACGCCGAAGTCGTTCTTGCGCTTCTGCATTTCCAGCAGGATCGCGCGCACAGCCGGATGCTGGAAGTCGATCTCCTGCCCGTACATGCCGGGCCCGGCGTAGAACTCGTCGGGCAGCAGGGGCAGTGACTGGTTGTCGGCGTGACCGTAGACGATATCGAGCACCACCATGATGGGCTCACCGGGGAAGTTGTGCAGTGCGGAGAGGAAATCGACGAACTCGTCGGGGCGTCCGCTGCCGAGGATCACCGGATTGACCGCCGGCGACGCCACGGTGATGATGTCATAGCCCCAGTTGGTCATGTCGGGGCGGCGCAGGTTGACGGTGACGGTCTCGCCATCCGTCTCCGTCTCATCCCAGAACTCCGGTCCGACCTCGTACTCAATGATCGGCTCGATGGGCATCAGCTGCACGCCGTCGTAGCCGACGTAATTCTGCTCGGCGGGCGTCAGCGGCTCATCGTTACGGCGTTTCTCGGCGATGGTCTCGTAGATCTGGGTGAGGCCCGCCAGCGTGCCCTCCTCCGACGCCGTGCCCACGTGGATCTGCAGCAGGTTTGTAGGCCCGACGATGCGCGGCACGCCGTCGGGATCAGGCTCCGTCTCCAGCTTTGCGAAATGCTCGGCGTCGGCGCGGCCCGCGTGCATGGCCTCGATGTCGTAGAACTCGGCCGGGGCGAAAGCGCCAAAGGGCACCGAGTAAGCCAAGAGATCAGGAATCGGCTGCCACACGCCGTCGGCGTCACGGTAGCGGAGCCGGTAGAAGGTGCCCACCTGCTCGCGCGTGCCGGCCTGCATCCCCGCGACGGCAGCCCAGGCGTAGTCGCCATCGCGCACCACGGGCAGCGTCTCGCGGCGAAAACGGAGCTGCTGCTCTTTTGCCCGCAGATCGAGGGCGTCCAACGGCGTAAAAAGTTCCAGGACGACGTCCGCGGCGGGAAGCTGCTCGCGCGCCAGGGCCGGCGCCCAGAAACCAAGCTCGGCATGAGCCCCTACCTTGTGCGCCCCCAACCGCGCCGTGATCTTTTGCGCCGCGTCGAAGGCGGAATCGGCCTCAGCGCGAACGCCCTCGGCCCAATCAACCAGCGCCTGCGTTGCATCTTCCACCAACCGACAGTGAGATTTCGAGGTCATGGTAGGCTCCTTTCAGCCATGGATTTGACATGAGACAAGTATACTCAAAACCGGTGAGCGGACAAAAAGATGACCGGAGACCGGCTTGAATCTGCGGTCACCCGTCCCCGGTCTCCGGTCATCACCAGCAACTCGCCTTGATCATTCGCGCCAAGCCTCTATAATGGCGCGTCAGAGGTGAGATGAAGATGAATAAACTAAAGAAAACGTCCAAGCAGAAGACACAGTACCTGTTGGAAGGGCTCTCCGTGCTGATTTTGCTGGGTCTGGCTGCGACGGTGGGCGTGCTCTACTTCACCCGCCCGCCCATTCAGTACAGCGCCCAGGCGGCATCGCAAGAGGAGACCGTGGCGGCGCGCGTCCTCCAGATCAAGGAAGAGAACACCACCGAGGATGAGAGCGGGCTGGCGCAGATCGCCCAGGTCCTGAAGATCGAGATTCTCGGCGGCGAATACGAAGGCGAGCGGGTCGAGGTGACGTACAACGGCCTGGGGCCGACGGTGCGTGATATCCGCTTTGAACCCGGAGAACGGATGCTGGTGATGGTGACCGAGCGCCCCGACGGCGAGACCTACTATGCCATCGCCGACCACGTGCGGCTTTGGCCCCTGGTGATCTTGAGCGTGGCCTTCGCCCTGGTCACAGTGCTGGTCGGACGCTGGCAAGGGCTGCGCGCGCTCTTGGGGTTGCTATTGAGCGTGATGCTCATCGCCGGTTTTATTCTGCCCCAGATCCTATCCGCCCGCGATCCGCTCCTGGTCACGACGGTAGGCGTCGCGCTGCTGATGGCCATCACACTCTACCTCATCCAAGGGTGGACCTCGATTTCGCATACGGCGCTGCTGGGGCTGCTGACGAGCCTGACGGCGACGGTGATCCTGGCCGTGCTCTGGACGCGCGTGGTAGGGCTGACAGGCTTTGGCTCGGAGGAGACACTCTATCTGCAAGCGACCGGCGTCCGGCTAAACATGCGCGGGCTGCTGCTGGCGGGCATGATCCTGGGCGCGGCCGGCGTGCTGGACGACGTGATTCTGGCGCAGGCCGTGACCGTCTTCGAGATCGCCCGGGCTGCGCCAGACCTCGCTCGGCGCACGCTTTTTCGACGCGGCATGAAGGTAGGCGTCGCACACCTGGCGTCTATGGTCAACACGTTGGTGCTGGCTTACGCCAGCGCTGCCCTGCCGCTGCTGATCCTCTTCGCGCTTTACCCGGAGCCGTGGTATCTTACCATCAACCGCCAGCTGATCGCCGAGGAGATCGTGCGCACCCTAATTGGTAGTCTGGGGCTGATGCTGGCAGTTCCTCTGACGACGCTCATCGCGGTTTGGGTTATACCCAGTACCAATCTCGATGTGTAAGTAACCAACAGCGCATCGTCCGAAGACGGTGCGCTGCAGCTTTTCCTGGGTTGAGCCGCCGTGTTCAGCCCTGCGACTGCTCTTCGACCTGCTCAAAGATATGATCCAGGTCTTCATTGAGAGCAGTCAGACCTTCGGAAAGATCTTTTTTGCGTTCAAGATCCTCTGTTTCCTCGCTCAGTGCAAGTTCAGGCTCCAATGCAGTAGCCGTCTGCTTGGTATAGAACCAGACGGTTCCAGGCCGGCTTTCGTTGTCAAAAACCACAGCGAGCAGGACGTCCCCATCGATATCGTAGGCGTAGATATTATAATCCGGGCCTTCGTGATAACTGGACTTGAAAACAGAAACGTTGCCCAAAAGCCTGGAGAGCTCCACCGCCGCAGCGAAGTTAGCCGCAACCAAGACCCCAACTGATGAGATGTCAAGCGTGTCGCCCGCCCCCACAACGTCAATGGGGTAACCGGTGTTGCTGATGAGCATGATGCAGCGCGCCCCCGTATTTGCCTGCAACTCTACCAATTGGTCGTGAACAACGTCGCTCGTCGTCCGCTCACCGCTTTGAAAGGGACCAATCTCGTTTTCGGACCTGGCGACAGCCTCCCGAACAATACGGCGGATCTGAGTCAGCGTGAAGGGTTTGTCCAAATATCCATCCAACTCGATGGTGTCGGCGGTATCGCGCAACGCTTTGCTACCATGAGCCGTCATCAGGACAACCTGGGTCTGTGGTGAAAGACGTCGCATCGCCGTTATCAGATCCAAGCCATTCATTTCTGGCATTTGATAGTCGACGATCAGCAGGTCATAAGGAGTATCGCTCGCTTTCTCCAAAGCCTCTTCCCCGCCGTTTGCCGTATCAATCAAATACTTGTTGCCAAGTTTGGACAAACTTTTGGCGAGGAGACGGGTCACATTGGGATCGTCATCGACGATAAGCACAAGATGCTGTGATGTTTTCCTCTCCACATCAATGCTCCTTCTCAAACTAAGGGCTTGTTAAGAAATCACTTCCCGATTATCGTTTTTGACTATCAACATCGGCTACTTTTATTTTCGGCCCCGGCTACCTATTACTTCAGTAGCGGAGTGCCCATTTTTGACAAGGAATCTTCCCCGCCCGATAGCAACCCTA
>CAYVKR010000211.1:0-5585 GCA_964452025.1 uncultured Anaerolineales bacterium | reverse complement strand
GTGAAATCTGTGGTTAAACTTTCAGTCTGATCATGCGAAGTCCAAAAGAGCCAGGCCAATTCACACGCTGCCCACGATCGAAGGTGGGCAAGGACGAATTGGCCTAGCAGCGACCGCTACGCCTGTTCTAACCGTACCGTTTGAATGGGATACGGAAGATCGATGCCTGCGGCGTCGGCCTTCTTCTGAATCGCGATGACAACCTTGGAGTGAACGTCGAAAAGCCCATAGGCTTTCTGATCGACCCAGAAACGCGCCGCAAGTTGTAGCGTAGAGTTGCCAAGCTCTTCCGCCTGCACAGATGGCGGGGGGTCCTCCTGGACCCCTTCCACACGGGTGATGGCATCCAGAAAGGCTTCAATCGCCATATCTGGATCCTCACCATAGCCCAGGCCGATGTAGACGGTGCGTCGCCGGTACTGAACGTTGGAGTAATTGATAATGGGATTGCTAAAAATCTCCATGTTCGGTAGAATGACCCGCTCGCCATCCCACGTCTTGATGACGGTATCGCGGGTATTAATCTCCACTATCTTTCCATTGTAAGAGTTGGCCACTTTCACTGCATCGCCGATCTCAAAGGGCTGCCGGATCAACAGGAGAATTCCGGCGACAAAGTTGCGTGCGATATCCTGTAGGGCAAACCCAATCGTGAAGCCGGCGATGCCCAGCCCGGCGAGAAAGCTCGTGACATCGAAGTTGATCTGTTCCAGCGCGAGGATGGTACCCAGGATCAGGACACTCCAGCGCGCAACGCGACATAACAGCTCCTGCAGCTCTGGATCAGTATCGCGCTGTGCCAAGCTACGTTGGGTCCACCGCGCGGCAGCGCTCGAAAGCAGCACCGTGACGCCAAACGTCACAAGTGCTGCGATCAGATGAGGAATGAACTCCCACACAGTCTGGATAAACTGTTCAAATTCAGGTGTGATCATGCTCATGAATGCTGGCTACCGGGGACTTTGGTTCTTCTTGTATCGGTAGACAATGCGACCACGATTCAGATCATAAGGAGAAAGCTCAACCTTGACGCGATCCCCTATAAGGATTCGAATATAATAACGGCGCATCTTTCCACTCAGGTAGGCAATGACCTCATGTCCGTTATCCAATTCTACTCTAAACTTGGTTCCCTTGAGCGCCTCAGTCACTGTGCCCATCATTTCAATCTTTTCTTTCTTTACCACATCTCCTCCTTAAAATATAAGTCTTGACTCTACTGAAAAAAGGTTTTCAGTAGAGAAAGGGATACTATGTATTTTTCTTTGGCTGACCTTTTCAGGGCAGCCAAGTCTTGACTGCAGTGAAACAACTGGTAAAACTCGGAGTTTTCCGGAATTTGACAGTAGCAGTAGATCCTTCGCAATCAAAAATCACTAGAGGTAGGAGATGACCTACTAAAACTCCGAGTTTTGGATCTTTTTCAAGTGAGTCAATCCGCTAAATCCGATGATCAAGGATCTATCTCCGCTGGCGTGACCTACTCCGATGCTTCGAGGGACTTGTTGATCTCCCGGAAAGAGTTGTTCAACCGCGCCTTAATCTGCCGCTTTGCTTTGGTGAGCGTCGTATCCTGAGAGACGGCGATCTCAGCAGCCAGCAGACGGACCCCCTTCTTGTAGAGCTCTTTCCCTTTCTGCGTCAAACCATCCTCTGTCTGCCGGCGCCAGCCAGCGTCCCGCACGGCCTCAGCGATCTGCATGACATCGCCGGTCTGCAATCTATCGTTGATCACCTTGTGGCGCGTACGATAATTGGAAGGCAGCTCTTCTGGCTCACCCCCCAGCACCTGCCAGACCCTCTCCAACTCAGCGCCCGTCACAGCCCGGCGCATCCCGATTTCCTCGGCTTCACCAACAGGGATCATCAGGCTGGTGTTGGTCTGCTTCAGGAGTTTGATTTCATAATACTGTTTGAGCGTGCCTTGTGTCTCAAATTCCTTGAACGCCGTAATGCGCCCTGCGCCGCGAATGGGGTGAACAACGGCGTCGCCGATGCTAAATTTGGGTTTTATATCTGCATTGACCGCTTCCACTTGTTCCGTCGTCGGTTCGTTCATCTTTCCCCCTAATGCTGAACATAAAACATCTCATCAGGACTTATTGGCTCCACTGAAATAACTAGCAGAAATCGAATTTTTCTACGACTTGATACTATATCTGGGTTTCTCATGACAAAAATCACTAGATGTAGGGCCTGGCCACCTAAAAACCCGATTTTTTGGACCTTTTTTCAGTAGAGACACCGGTGCGAGCGCACACCATCCTCGTACGAAAATGCCGGTTTTTGGAGCGCCAGCAACCAGGTATGCTTGAGTATTCGCCATTCGCCATTCGCCATTCATCATTCGCTATTTTCGAAGGAGTCACTTATTTATCTTTGCGCGCACATTCGATACAGAGCTTGGTATCCGGCAAGATAGCGAGACGATCGGGATGAATCGGTTTGCCACACTGCTCACAAACACCGTAGGATCCCTGTTCAACCCGGTTAAGGGCTTTCCACAGGCGATCAGCGCGACTTTCCAACTGCTTCAGCAACGCCTGGTCCAGCTCCCACTGCGTGACTGCCGGGTCGCCCTTGCCCAACCCATGCTCCGGTCGAACCTCTAAGGCCTTTTTCAAGGACGTGATCTGCTTCTCCAAATCCTTGAGTCGTTTGCGTAAATTCGATCCTTGGTCAGTCAATGTACTTCCCTCCCTTCTGCCTGCAGTGACTGCGCTATCCAAACCCCATCGCCAGGAGATCATGTCGCAGGGGCGTTTCGCATGTCGGGATGAAACGTTAGGAGAGCTGCTCCAGTGTTTTCTCCAGCCACTTCAGCTCCTGCTTGGCCATGGCCAGGCCATAGTCTAAGGCCAGGGGAGGCTGGAAGCCGGGTTCTCCTTTCTGGTTCGTCTGGAGCTTCTTCTTCAACGCGTTGTGTCGCTCCGCAACCTGTGAACGCCGGTGATGCAAATAGGCCACCAATCCTTCCCGCGAGTAGTTTTTTGCAAGAATCAAGCGCAGAAGGAAGGTTTTCATCGATGGCTCTTTGACCACCGGGATATTGATCCACTCTTCCAGCGCTTGGCGGCCCGCATCTGTGACGCGATAAACTTTTCTCGAGGGCTTTTCTTCGTGAGAAACCACGTTGACGGCGACCAGCCCATCGTCAAGTAACCCATGCAGGGCTGGATAGAGGCTGCCATAGCTGGGACTGCCGATCAGCCAACCGTAGCTTTCCAGCAACCCCTTGATGTCATAGCCGGTCATGGGCTGCTCTGTTAGCAGCCCCAGCAATAAGTAACGAATATTCACCGTGTTCTTAGCCATAAGAGAAAGTCAATCTCACATCTCTACTCACATATATCGATTAGATATAATGTAACACAGAAAAGTGTATTGTCAATTCGCGCTACCAGCGGGCAGCGGACGCGCTTCAAAATCCCACAGCCATCTGCTAACGTTGAACGCCATCGGGACGTAGCTTTCAGAAGAACGATTGAGGTTTTGTCGATCACGACTATACTTTGAAAGTCCAAGACCAAGATGGGAGCCAGAGCTATGGAGAGTTGGGTTACGCACGTACCCTTGATGGCAGATGGGTATCACCGCGAGATGCTGACCAAGATCGCCGAGATCCGTCGGACGAAGACAGTCTATCCTCCGCTCGGCAGTGAGTTTTATGCCCTTGACGTGACGTCCTTCGACGCGGTGAAAGCGGTCATCGTGGGGCAGGACCCATACCACGGACCCGGTCAGGCCCACGGTCTGGCGTTCTCAGTGCCCGACGGGATCGACGCCCCCCCCTCGCTGCGCAATATCTTCAAAGAAGTCGCACAGGACGTCTACAAAGATTCATCGCGGACGTTCTCCACCGATCTCACGCGCTGGGCTGAGCAGGGCGTGCTGCTGCTCAATACGATTCTGACGGTAGAAGCAGGAGACGCGGGCAGTCATGCCGACATAGGCTGGCAGCGACTGACCGATGCACTCATCAATGCCCTCAGCCGCCAGCGCGAGCACCTCGTCTTCCTGCTCTGGGGCAAGAAAGCGCAGGCCAAGCGTGCACTTATCGACGACAACCGACATCTGATCCTGGAAGCGCCCCACCCCTCGCCCCTGTCCGCGTGGCGCGGTTTTTCTGGATGCGGGCACTTCTCCGCAACAAACACCTATCTTCAAGAACATGGCGCCCCACCCCTCATCTGGTAACATAATTCAGGAGATTCCATGAAGAAAATCGTCCACTTGAGCGATCTACACCTAGGCCATCAGAACCTTGATGACCGTTTCCGTTATCTCGCCGCGCGCATGATCATCGAGCTGCAGCCCGCGACCGACTACGTCATTCTCATCACCGGCGATCTCGTCGAAAAACCCAACGTTCACGCTCCCTATCAAGAGGTGCGCGACATCTTAGAGACCCTGACAGCGGCCGGATTCAGCGTATTGACCGTGCCCGGCAATCATGACTACAATGACGGCCTCCTCTTGGACAAGAGATTCGTGCCACAATTCAAGGAAGTGTTCTACGGAGACCCACATCTGCAGTATCCCAAGGTGGATTTCGTGGATAACATCGCCTTTATCGGGCTAGATTCTCTTGCCGAAGAGCTGCACTGGTACGATCGCATGTTCGCCGATGGGGAGCTGGGACGGGCGCAACTCCAACGCCTGGATGACATCCTGGGCGACAGCGCGGTAGCGTCCTGTGACCACCGCGTCGTCTACATGCACCACCACCCCTTGATGCTGCTGCCCTTTGGCGCGCTAAAGGACGCTCGTCGGCTGCGGCGCGTGCTTCAGATGCACGGTAACGTCGATGCGTTGCTCTTCGGGCATCATCATCTAGGGCGAACGCGGCGCGGTGTATGGGGCATCCCCCGTTGCTACGATGGCGGCACCGCCACCGGCATGCGCCCGGGAAATATCTACCATCGCATCTTTGACCTCTCGCAGGATCCGACAGAAGATTTCGACGGCACACTTTGTGACTTCGATAAAGGACAGGGGTTTTCATGAACGCACAGATCCGCGCGATGCAAGACGATGACCTGGACGCGATAGTGGAACTCTCGCTGTTGGCCTGGGCGCCGGTTTTCGCCTCTTTCAAACGGGTGCTGGGCGATGAAATCTACACGCGTCTCTATCCAGATTGGCGCAAAAGCCAGGCGGACGGCGTCCGACAGGCATCTCAAAATCAGGAGAACGCCGTCTGGGTCGCCGTGGCTGACGACAACGTCGTCGGTTTTGTGAACTACACCCTGGATTATGAGACCAAAGAAGGCGAAATCTACCTGCTGGCCGTCCACCCCGCCTACCAGAATCGCGGCATCGGCACCGAGCTCAACCACTTTGCGTTGGAGAAGATGCGCGAATCCGGGATGCGGTTAGCCGTCGTCGGCACGGGCGGCGATCCGGGGCACGCGCCGGCACGGCGTTCCTATGAGAAAGCGAGCTTTACGCCGCTACCGCTGGTGCGCTACTACCAAGCGCTTTAAAACTTCTGGCTCTTTTGGACTTCGCATGATCAGACTGAAATTTTTACCACAGATTTCACAGATTCACACAGAAAATGAAAAATCAGTGAAAATCCGTGC
>CAYVKR010000210.1:0-5661 GCA_964452025.1 uncultured Anaerolineales bacterium | reverse complement strand
GTGAAATCTGTGGTTAAACTTTCAGTCTGATCATGCGAAGTCCAAAAGAGCCAAATAGTTAAACATGCTATGGATTTTCTCTCAGCGTTCTCTGCGCTCTCTGCGGTAAACAGGCTTTTTTCACCAAAGTCAACGGTTCCCTGGGATTTCGAAGCGAGTCTGCTGGTGAAAATGCCCTCCGCACCGTAGAAACTGCTTAGGCGAAAGCAAGGCAAACGAAGCTGGGGTTGATGCGGGAGGGAGACATGATTAAAAGCCGCCTATGGCGTTTGAGCGACCTTGGAACTGCTTCGTTTACCCCCCTTTCGCACGGTTGACAGCGCCCCTCTTTCCGTTAGAATGCTTTCTAACCCGGGGTCAACTTCATATTCCTCTGTTGACTATCTGACTACCGGACTAAAGACAATCGGACTATTTTTGGAGGAACTGACCCATGACCAAATCGCTGACCAGTGCCGAGATCCGCCAGATGTTTCTGGATTACTTCGCCGAGCGCGGGCACACCATCGTGCCCAGCGCCAGCCTGGTGCCGCAGGACGATCCGACGCTGCTCTTCACCAACGCCGGGATGAACCAGTTCAAGGACGTCTTCCTGGGCACCGGCAGCCGGCCTTACACCCGCGCCGCCGATACCCAGAAGTGCATGCGCGTCTCCGGCAAGCACAACGACCTGGACGACGTGGGCCGCGATGGGACGCACCACACGCTTTTCGAGATGCTGGGCAACTGGTCCTTCGGCGATTATTACAAGCGGGAGGCCATCCGCTGGGCCTGGGATCTGCTGACGCACGTCTACGGCCTGGAGCCGGAGCGCCTCTGGTCCACCGTCTTCAAGGACGATAAAGGCGATCTGGACCGCGATCAGGAGGCCGCCGGCTACTGGCGCAGCGAGACCCAGATCAACCCCGATCAGATCCTCGATTTTGGGCGCAAGGAAAACTTCTGGGAGATGGGCGATACCGGCCCCTGCGGCCCTTGTTCGGAGATCCACTACGACCGCGGCCCCGAGGCCTGCGACAAGCAGGACGACCCCGATCACGTCTGCCGCGTCAACGGCGACTGCGCGCGTTTCGTCGAGATCTGGAACCTGGTCTTTATCCAGTACAACAACCACGGCGGCGGCAACCTGGTGCCGCTGCCTGACAAGCACATCGACACGGGCATGGGCTTCGAGCGCCTGGTCGCGCTGCTGCAGGGCGTCGACTCCAACTACCGCACCGACCTCTTCTGGCCCATCATCAAGACGACGCAGGCTCTGGCGGGCCAGACCGATGCGGAACGCGAGGCCAACCTTACCGCGTACCGCGTCATCGCCGACCACGTCCGGGCTTGTACATTTCTGATCGGCGACGGCGTGCTGCCCGCTAACGACGGGCGCGGCTACGTCCTGCGCATGGTCCTGCGGCGCGCCGTGCGCTTCGGTCGCCGCCTGGGCTTCGACCGTCCCTTCATGGCGGATCTGGCGGCGCTGGTCATCAAGATGATGGGCGACGTCTTCCCGGAACTGCCCCAGCGCGCCGATTTCATCACGGCGACCATCACCAACGAGGAAGAGCGGTTCCTGCGCACGCTCGACCAGGGCCTGGAACGCTTGGACGAGATCATGAAAGAACTCCAACCGAAGACTGGCATTCCTTCCCACACAGTCGGATACGAGACGGTCATTCCCGGCGAGGATGCGTTCTTCCTGCACGATACGCTGGGCCTTCCCCTGGAGGTGACCAGGGACATCGCCGAGGAGCGCGGCTTCACCGTCGATGAGGCCGGCTACCACGAGGCCCGCGAGGAACAGCGGGCGCGAGCGCGGGCTGCCACTGCCTTCGAACACGGCGAGGACACCCATGCGCAGCTCTATCCTGAGCTGGCGGCTGCCGTCGAATCGCTGCGTCCCGATGGCATCACGCACGATCCCTACGGTCCGCTGGAGATCGCATCGCAGGTCGTCGGGCTGATCAACGGCGAGCAGGTGACGGATCGCGCCGAGGAGGGCAGTGCGGTCGAGGTCGTGTTGGATCGCGCCAACTTCTACGTCGAATCCGGCGGTCAGGTCTCCGACACAGGCCGCATCGTCGGCCCCGATTGGGAGATCCGCGTCGAGGAGATGCGCGAGCCCATTGAGGGCTTGGTGGTACACGTCGGGCACGTGGTCAGCGGGACGCCCCAGGTCGGCGACGAGACCCGCGCGCAGGTGGACACGGAGCGCCGCCGGGACATTATGCGCAACCACACGGCGACGCACCTGCTGCACCGGGCGCTGCGCAAGGTGCTGGGCACCCACGTGGCCCAGGCCGGCTCGCTGGTGGCACCGGATCACCTGCGCTTCGACTTCAACTACGAGCATCCGCTGACGCCGGAGCAGCGCGACGAGATCGAGCGCCGCGTCACCCGCGCCGTGTTGGCCGACTACCCGGTCAAGCCGCGCGAGGAAAACTACCGCGACGCGCTGGAGCAGGGCGTTATCGCGCTCTTCGGCGAGAAGTACGGCGAGACGGTGCGTGTGCTGCGCGTCGGCGCGCCGGAGGCGCCCTTCAGCCAGGAGCTCTGCGGCGGCACCCACGTGAACCGCACCGGCGAGATCGGACCGTTCCTGATCGTCTCGGAGAACGGTATCGGCGCGGGCGTGCGGCGCATTGAGGCGGTGACGGGACGCGGCGCGCTGGCGGAGATGCAGGCCCTACGCGCGCGGCTGGAGCGGACGGCGGGGCTGCTGGAGACGATCCTGGATAACGTGCCCCAACGGGCCATGCGCCTGCTGGAGGAGCTGCGCGAGGCCCGCCGCGAGATTGACCGGCTCAACCGCAGGCTGGCCCGCGAGGACTTCGAGGCGCTGCTGGACGACGTGGTGGAGATTAACGGTGTGCCGGTGCTCACCGCGCGCGTCTCCGCGCCCGACATGGACACCATGCGCGAGATGGCGGACTGGTTCCGCGACAAGATGGACGATAGCATCATCGTGCTGGGCACCGTCATCGATGAGAAACCGCGCCTCATCGCCGCGACGACCAAAGCGATGACCCAGCGTGGCGTTCACGCGGGCAAACTCGTCGGCGCCATCGCCCGGATCGTGGGTGGGGGCGGCGGCGGACGCCCGGATATGGCGCAGGCTGGCGGGCGCGACGCCGAGAAACTCGACGCGGCGCTGGCGCAAGTCGCTGAACTAATCGAGGGTCTAGATCTATGAGCAAACGGGAGAACCAGACCTGGTTCCGCGAGACGGTCAGGGCCCTGGAAGCGGAGCAGCGCGCTTTTGACCAGAAGCAGATCGACGCGTTCCAGTTGCCGCTGCTGCAGCAGTGCGCCAAGCGCATCGCGGAGTTCTCCCACCACTGCGAAACCTGTCACGGTTTCCAGCACAACATCACCCGTCTGGTCGAAGAGATGGTACACCTGCCCAACTCCAAAGCCCAGCGCCGCCATCAGACCGCTGAGATTCGCACGTTTACGGCACACCTGCGCAGAGAGCACAATCTCTACACCAAGCGTTACTGGATAAGTCGGGGGTTGAACTATGGGGCTTTGCTCGGCATGGGTGTGGGCCTGGGGCTGGATCTCTTCATCTTCCAGAACGGGCTTGCGCTGGTCGCAGGGATGGCTGTCGGCGTTGTAGGGGGGAGCGTGGTCGGTTTGCTGCTCGCCAACCGCGCGGAAGAACGGGAGCAGATCGTTTAGCGACGGTAGGGTTCTAAACCAGACACCCGATTTCTCGGAGAAATCGGGTATCTTTCTTTTATAACCAGCTTACGGGAGAAGGCCTTCCCCTGCCAGCAGCGCGTCCAGGCCGTCGACGACGACTTCAGCACAGGCGATGATCTCCCCTCCGTCATACGAGACGGCTCGGATCAACGCTTTGATCTCCCGCTCCATCCCCGCTGGCGCACGCTCGCACTGGGTAGCCGCGAAATCCAGCAAGCGTTTCTCGCCGGGATGCAGCACGCGGTTGACGGCGAATAGGATGTCGAAGTAGCTGGCTAAGAGCGCCGCCACCCGGTGGTTGAGGCTGACCAGATCGCCGCGTGAGGCCGCCCGCCGCAGTTGATAAAGATAAGATGAGGCGGTTTGCCGCAGGATAGGATGGTTTTTCGCCACGATGGCTCGACGCAGCGGCTCCGGGTACGGTTGATCGGCATAGCGCTGTAGATCCTCGTACCAGTGTTCGCGGTCGTACATCAGTTCGGAGGTGCGGACGTTATGCCAGAGGCAGGTCGTGTAGCCCACGGAGGCTTCGTGCTGGCGAAGCACCCGATCCAATTGCTCCTCGATCCAGTCGGTGGTGCGAAACATGACGTCGACGTGCACGCCCGTCGTCGCGTCAATCCACTCGTCCCCGGATTCCCAGAACTGATTATCGACCTCGGCGTAGAGCGAGGATTCCTCCGCAATCTCAGCGCGCACGTCGATGGGGATGGGCTCCCGTTGGTAGACGTAGAGATCGATATCGGAGCCGGAGTCCATCATCCGGGTGGCGTAGGAGCCGCCAAGGGCAATCGCTTCCACCTGAGGAAGCTCATTGTAGCGCCACCCAATGGCGGCAGACCTCAACATAGCATCGTTTTTTTCTTCTGTGAGCAATGATATGCTCCCCCAGGCAAGCCCTGGTCCCAACTTCGCGGCAAGCCGCGAGGTACGTCCACGCGACCTAACCTGTAGCGTCGCGACAGGCGTGATAACTGTCCCGCTCCAATGTGACTCGCAGCACGTTCAGTGCGAATCCGACCCATCTTTTTCTCCTGGTCGCCACTTGAGAAAGGCCAGCGCCGCCAGGGCCAGCAGCAATAAGAGAAAGCCCCGGTAGCCTTCGTCCAGCCAGGCCTGGATGCGCATCAAGACCCCGGTCTGTTCGCGCGCCTGCTGGCTTTCGCCCACGGCCGGAATGAAGACCCTGGTTTGCGGTGTGGGTTCGGGCGTCGGCGTCGCCGCCAGCGTTGACCGTGCTTCGGCTGGCAACGCAGAGTTAGCCAGCGTTGCACCACCGGCGGGAAAAACAATGATCAGCCCCCCAGTCATAGTCATTAGGATAAGAAGCCGAGCGAACGTCCGCATATCGCCCTCCAGGGTATCTACCAAGCCTGTAAACAAGACTCTTTTCTCATCATGCGTTGTTCATGGATCAGGCGTTTCGTAGAGCTCCATGAGCACACCACGCGCGCTCTTGGGATGGACAAAGGCGTAGCGTGTGCCATCGTCATGTTGGCGGATCTCCGTTGCCATCCGTCCGCCGGCCGCCTCAATCTGCGCGACCTTCGCCTCAATATTTTCCACGAGCACACAGAGGTGGTGGATGCCTTCGCCGCGCTTCTCGATAAAGCGCCCGATGCTATTCTCCGGATCCAGGGGACGAAGCAACTCCAGTTCCGCCTCCCCTGTGGGAAGAAAAGCGATCTCCACGCCTTCGGCGGGCACCGCGTGACGCGCGGTCACCGCCAGGCCCAATGCATCCCGATAAAAATCCAGGGCCGCGTCCAAGTTTTTCACTGCAATAGCAACGTGATGGATGTGCATACAACCTCCTTAGGGTGATCACGGTTATCACTCTTTATCCTATCCAATCACAGCGATTGTCAAGATCAACTCCATTAGTGATTACCCTCATCTCACCGCAGAGGGGGATGGGTCTCTGGGATTTCGCCGGGTGGCCCAAAAACGATCTTAAATTTTTACCAC
>CAYVKR010000209.1:0-5677 GCA_964452025.1 uncultured Anaerolineales bacterium | reverse complement strand
ACCCTGGAACTGCTTCGTTTGCCCAATTATCCGACACGTTGTCTTATGGAGGAATGCGGAAGTGAATCATGTGCAATTAATTACCGACGGTACTGCTTATCTTCCCCCCGAACGTCTTCTTGACCTGGGCGTCATTTGTCTGCCCATCTTAGCACAGACAGACGACCGCACCTTTATTTATGATCAACAGGCGAAGGGACATATAGCGCTTCTTAAAGAAATGGGCGAACATCGCCAGTCGGTGGAGATTGTCGGCCCATCACCGGACGATTTCCGGGCTGTGTTTGAGCGGACGCTCTATCGGACGAACCAGATGCTGCTGATTCTCTCCTCAGGGCGACTAAGTCCTATCGTTCACAATGCGCGGGTGGCCGCCAGAGATTTTATGGGACGGTGCGATATCACCATTCTCGACTCCCAGACCCTCTCGGTCGGCCTGGGGCTGTTGGTTGAGCAGGCGGGCGTGCTGCTCCGCGAGGGGATGCTGCCGCTGCCCGCTATTGTCCGCCATCTGCGCGGCATGATTCCCCACATTTACGTCGTGATGATCACGCACACACTGGAATATCTGTATCGCAGCAAGAAGGTCACCTCCATGCAGGCTATCCTCGGTGCCATGTTGAACATCCATCCCTATCTGGTGATTGAGGACGGTGAGATCCAGCCTTTGGAAAAAAGCCGCTCCGCTTCCAAGGCTTTGGATAAACTGGTCGAGTTTGCCTCGGAATTTTCCCGTGTCCAAGAGATGATTGTCTTCGCGAGCAGCAATGAACAGAGCAAGGAAGAGGCTCAAGAGCTGAAAGAGGAACTGGAGCAACTGCTCCCGGGCCGCGAAGTGCCCGTCATCACCTACGATCCCGTCATTGCCTCGCACATCGGGCCGGATGGCGTGGGATTGATTGTGTACGAAGGCAGGCGCTTATAGCGTGCCTGAACGGGTTCGTGTGGTCACCGACAGCGTCTCAGACCTGTCACCGGCGTTGACGCAGCAATGGGGTATCCGTGTCGTCCCAGTCTATTTCTCGTTGAATGGTCAGAGCTATCGGGATGATGGTACCGTCGCGCGCAGCTGGTTCTTTGCGCAGTTGGCGGACAGTCACGTGATCCCGCAGACGGCGGCGCCGTCCCTGGGGGAGTTTTTACGCGCTTATGAACGGCTGCGTGATGAAGGTGCGGAGCAGATTGTAGCGCTCTTCCTGGATGCGCAGCTCAGCAGCCTGAAACAGCACGCGCAGCGTGCAGTGGAGATGGTCGAGGGTGTTTCCGTTCACCTGCTAAGAACCGGCCAGGTGACCATGGGCCAGGGGTGGCTGGTCGTGGAAGCGGCAGAGGCCGCCGCCCAGGGCGCCTCGGTGGCGGAGATCCGGCAGCTGGTCGCGCGCCGACGTCACCGCACCTTCGTGATCGGTGCGTTGGCGTCGCTGGATTATCTGCAGCGCAGTGGGCGCGTTGGCTGGGTCAAAGCCCAGGTCGGTGATCTGCTCCATCTCAAACCACTGATCGGCTATCACCGAGGCGAAGCGCGCCTGCTGGGCCGTGTCCGCACTGCCAGCCGTGCGATTGACTGGCTGGTTCGGTGGGTGGAGAAGGCGGCGCCTTTCAAGCGGCTGGCAGTGTTGCATACCGGATCTGCTCCTGACGTGCTGGAGCGGTTGCATCAGACGCTGACCCCATATATCGTTGATGGAACGGTTCCCATAGTGGAGGCCGGCCCGGTCTTTAGCACACACGTCGGTCCGCAGGCGGTGGGGATTGCCGGCCTGCAGGCCGCGACGGCGGGACCCGTGCGGTGGTAATGCGAATCTGAATCCACTGAGGCCCAGAGTACGCTTAGGGAAATATGACCGAGTCAGTAAGAAATCGTTGAGATAGATTCACTAAATCAGCGGTAATGTTATCTAAGCCCAAGATGGTTTCCTCTGTATCCTCGGTGTCTCTGTGGTAAGAATGCTAATTGTTTTAGTCAAGTTGAATTTGCGAGCGCTGAGATAGTTGGGAGAGTGCATGCTTAAACCTGTAGAGACCTTGACGAAGATGTTGAACTTGGAGGAGCGAGATTATCGCTTCCAGGATAAGGCGGTGGCGGGCGGATTGGCGCGCTATGCTAACACCTGGTCCAAACAAGCGCGCCAGGCATACGGCGATGAGGCGAGTGAGCGGATTGAACGTGTGGTGCAAGGACTTGAACTGTACAGTGACTCCACGCCGGAGGAGCGGTCTGAGGTCTTACAGACGTTGCGCGAGCACCTGGAGGCTCTGATTTCGATGTCTCCGGCTGCGCCGGCATCGCCCCCCGCCGAGGAACACCCTGTCGTCAGAGAGAAACCGCCGGTCAAGGAGAAGGCCGAAGTGCCGGAGCCCCAGGCCGATGATGAAGGACTGTGGCAGAGCGTCGAGACGTTGCGCGGAGTGGGACCGAAACGCGCGGCCCTACTGGCGAAGATCGGTGTGACGACGATCCGTGATCTGCTCTTTCTCTATCCACGGCGGTACGAGGACTATTCGACGCTCAAGACCATCGATCATCTCGAATACGGTGAACAGGTAACGGTGATCGCGGCGGTCTGGGAGGCCGGAGGTCGGCGGACCCGCAGCGGTCGCTATCTCTTCAAGGCCATTCTATCGGACGGGACCGGGACCATGGAAGTGACCTGGTTCAACCAGTCGTACCTGGAGGGGCGCATCAAGCAGGGGATGCAAATCGCCGTCCGTGGCACAGTGGACGAGTATCTTGGGCGTCTCACCATGAACTCGCCCGAATGGGAGCGCGTGGGCCGGGACGACCTATCCGTAGCGCGCATCATTCCCATCTATCCGATGACCGAAGGGCTGACTCCGCGCTGGCTCCGCAACCTGATTCGGCGGGCGCTATCCGAGTGGGCGCAGCGCGTTGGTGATCCCCTGCCCGCGACGTTCCGCCAGGCGCACGAGCTGCTGCCCATTGACCGTGCCCTGTGGGGCATTCACTTTCCCAAGAAGCGGGAACATCTCAACGCTGCCCGGCGACGTCTGGCGTTTGAAGAGGTGCTCTACCTCCAGTTGGGCCTGCTGCGGCAGAAACAGCAATGGAAAGCGCAGCCGGGGCAGATGATCAAACCCCCGCCTGAGTACGCTCAATCGTTGGTGGAGGCGTTGCCCTACGAGCTTACCGAGGCGCAGCGTCGCTCGTTGAACGAGATGACGGTCGATATGGCCTCTGGCCGGCCCATGAACCGGCTTCTGCAGGGTGACGTGGGATCGGGAAAGACGGTGGTCGCTGCGCTGCTGATGGCGACGACGGTTCAGCAGGGATATCAGGCGGCGATGATGGCGCCGACGGAGATCCTCGCCGAGCAGCATTATGAGAGCCTGACGGCGCTCTTTGCCGACTTCCCCGAGCCGCAGCCGACGATCCGTCTGCTGACCGGGCGGGTTCAGGGTGAGGAGCGCACGGAGGTCTACACTGGCCTCGCTGATGGCACCATCGACGTGGTGGTGGGCACCCATGCCTTGATCCAGGAGGAGGTGGACTTTGCGCGACTGGCCTTCGTCGTCATTGATGAGCAGCACCGTTTCGGTGTTGAGCAACGAGGCGCGCTGCGACAGAAAGGCTACAATCCGCACCTCCTAGTCATGACGGCCACGCCGATTCCCCGATCGCTGGAGCTGACGGTCTGGGGGCACCTTGACGTCTCCGTTTTGGATGAGATGCCGCCCGGTCGCAAGCCCATCGAGACGCGGGTGCTGACGCCCTTGGAGCAGGAACGCGCCTACGGTTTCATCCGCAGCCAGGTCGAGAAGGGGCGCCAGGCGTTCCTTATCTACCCGCTGGTAGAAGCATCGGACAAAATAGAGGCGCGATCCGCCGTAGAAGAACATGAGCGACTTCAAAAAGAGATCTTCCCCGATCTGCGTCTGGGGTTGCTACACGGTCGCCTGCGTTCCGATGAGAAGGATCAGGTGATGGCGGCCTTTGCAGACGGCGAGGTTGACGTGCTGGTGGCGACATCGGTGGTGGAGGTGGGCATTGACGTGCCCAACGCCTCCGTTATGCTCATCGACGGGGCGGAGCGCTTTGGCCTTTCGCAGCTCCACCAGTTCCGGGGACGGGTGGGGCGTGGCGAGCACCAGTCCTACTGTCTGCTGTTGGCGCGTGGCACCACGGAGACGGCCGCCGAGCGGCTGAAGGCCATGGAATCCACGACCGACGGCTTCGTGTTGGCCGAGAAGGACTTGGAGATGCGCGGCCCCGGCGAGTTCCTGGGCACCCAACAGAGCGGTCTCCCGGAGTTGCCGCTGGCGATGACGGCGGATACCCGTTTGCTTCACGAGGCGCGGGCCGCTGCTGAAGGACTGTTGGAGCAAGACCCCGATTTGGATGCACCGGCGCATCGGCGGTTGGCCGAGAAGGTCGCAGAGGTCTGGTCGCCCGAGGAGCCGGCGGGAGACGTCAGCTGATGGAGAGAATAGCGCTATATCCTGGCTCCTTTGACCCGATCCACCTGGGGCACATGGATATTGCCAGGCGGGCGGCGGCGCTCTTTGATAGGCTGATCGTTGCCGTATATGCTCGTCCCAACAAGAAATTGCTCTTTTCAGCCCAAGAGCGCGTAGCAATGGCATCAGAGGCGCTGGCTTCCGTTCCCAATGTGGAGGTACGGACGTATGGGGGGTTGACCGCCCGCTATGCCAAATCCATCGGCGCCAAAGTGCTGGTGCGCGGGTTACGTGTTATCTCGGATTTTGAGCTGGAGTATCAGATGGCGCTGACGAATAATCAGCTCTGGCCCGAGATTGAGACCATCTGTCTGATGACGCGCCAGGACTATGCTTTTCTGACTGCCAGCATCGTCAAAGAAGTCTTTATGTTAGGCGGTGATGTCTCCAGCCTGGTGGCACCCAATGTCCATCGCGCATTGATGGAGAGACGATCGGAGCTCTCGGATGCCAAGGATAGCTGGGCATCGAACGCGCTACGCGATTGACCGGTTTCGGAAACGTCCGGCCGGATGTGAAAAGTAGGAACATGTATAGAGCAAAACAAGGAGGCCCGCACAGTGGATATCGAGTTCTTGATTGAGCGGTTTGAGCAATATCTGCTGGAGGACTGCCCGAAAATCCCCTTTTCGAGAAGCCGAGCGGTGAATGAAGAGGAGGCGCGGAGTCAACTGGCACAATTGCGGGCTGCCATCCCGGAGGAAATTGCACGCGCTCAGAGAATTATGGAGCGAGAAGATCTGCTCCTCCAACAGGCCCGTCGTCAGGCGGAGCAGATCATTGCCGATGCAGAGGCGGAGACGGAACGTCTGGCTGCCGAGCACCGGATTGTCAAGCACGCGGAGGAGCGGGCTGCGGTCATCCGGCAGCGAGCGCATCAGGAGGCTCATGAGCTCCGTGTGGAGGCCGATGAATACGCCTTCGATGAGCTAAGTAAGTTGGAAGCGGAGTTAAAACGCTCGCTGCGCGTGGTTGAAAATGGGCTGAAAAAGCTGGAAGTGGAGCGCGAGGAGCGCCTGCGGTCAGATTGAGCGAAAGCACCACGCTTTCAGTCTCTTTTGGCTGCTGACCTGGTAGCGAACGTGCGTTGCGCCTGGAAAACAGTTAGCCCTTACCCAGAAAGCTGGGATTTCGGGGTCTCTGGGGTTTCGCCGGGTGGCCCAAAAACGATCTTAAATTTTTACCACGGATGGCACGGATT
>CAYVKR010000208.1:0-5700 GCA_964452025.1 uncultured Anaerolineales bacterium | reverse complement strand
AGTCCACAGATCATAGTCCAAGGAGAGCTATTGTGACGCACGTAGGCATTGACTTTGGGACGACCAATTCCTCGGTAGCTCACTTCGATGGCGAGACGCTGACGCCCATTCAACTTGACACCGGCAACGACAACGCGCAGGTTCTACCTTCATTGATCTACATCAAGCGGAATTTCGATACGCTGCTGGGCAGTCAGGCCGCCGCCGCGTACCTGCAGCACGAGACGGGCCGCCGTCCCATCTGGGAGCGCCGCCACATGGGCGCCATCGAGATGATCGTCGCCGGTGCGGGCTCCAGTCCCATCGAATACATGCACGATATCTACGACATGGTGGATATTGCCGCGAAAGGCCGCCTGCTGCAGTCCGTCAAGACCGCGCTGCGGGACCCGGAGTATCAAGGGACCAGCATCTTCGATCGCTATTACACTATCGATGATCTGATTGCCGTCTTCCTCCAGGCTATGAAGCGGCAGGCCGAGCAGCGACTGGATGCAACCTGTGATCGCGTGGTACTGGGGCGCCCTGTCCGCTTCTCTGACCATGCCGCGGTCTCCCTGCGCGCCGAGGAGATCCTCTACAAAGCCGCGCGCTTCGCCGGCTTCGACGAGGTCGCCTTCCAGCTGGAGCCCATCGCCGCCGCACATCTCTATCACCGCAGCAGCGCCCGCCGGCAGATCGCCTTCATCTTCGACTTCGGCGGTGGTACGCTGGATCTGACCGTCGCGCAGGTCGGCGGCTCCCAGCGCCCGCAGGTGCTGGCGACGCGGGGCGTGCTGGTGGGCGGCGACGACCTCGACCGCCGCATCATGGCGTCGCTGTTGCCTTACTTTGGCGCGGGATCGCAGGTGGCACCTGGTGTCAACTTCCCCTTTGACATGCTCGATATGCTCAAGAGCTGGCAGACCATGCCCTATCTCTCTCGTCCGGAGCCGCTGGGCAAGATCCGCGAGTATCAGCGCACCGGCGACAATCCCCGCGCCCTGCGCGCCCTGGAAGCGCTGGTCTCCGAGAACCTGGGCTTCGCGCTCTTCAAGATCATCGAGCGGACCAAGATCGAGCTCTCGGAGGACTTCGTCGCGCCGCTGACTTTCCTCTACAAGGCCATCCAGATCCGCGAGCGGGTGCTGCGCACCGACTTCGAGGCCATGATCGCCGAGGAGCTGGCGCACGTCCAGCGGGAGATCGCGGCAGTGCTGGCGGATGCGGGCCTGGGTCCCGCCGATGTTGACGTGGTACTGCGCACCGGAGGCAGCGCGCAGGTGCCCGCCTTCGTCGATATGCTCTGCGACATCTTTGGCGGGGAGAAGATCCAGGATATGGACCCGCTCACGTCGGTGGTGGGCGGCATGGCTATCGTCGCCCAGGAAGAGAGCGGGCGCGCGCCCGGCCCCTACGCGCGTCACTACGAGCGCCCCTTTGCTGCGATCCACGCGGAAAGCGGTCGCGCCTACGAGCCGACGATCCTGCGCGCCTTCTGGCCCTGTTACACTGACCGCGACTACACCGTCACGCGCCTGCCGCTCCCGCTCAGCGGGCTGCACGCCCTGCGCACCGCCGACCTGGACTACACCGACGAGACCGAGGGCCTGCTACGCTTCCGCCTGGAGACGCCATCGCGTGTTTACGTCATCTATCCGGCGCTGGCGAAGGCGCTGCCCTACTGGCTGCGCCCCTACGAGCGCGAGCCGGGCATGCTGGTGGAGATCGACACGCCCGGCGGACGGATGCCCTTCTTCGCCTACGGGCGGGATCACGCCGCCGGTCCGGTCACGCTGGGTGGCCCCCGCGCCGAGGGGTACCGCGGCACTGTCTTCATGAACTACCTCGTGGCGACCCGTCCGCTGTAGGCCCTGGTCGACCATGATTGTCGGGAACTCAAGGGCGACGAGACCCAGGGTTCCTTTGATCCTGAGTGGGAGATTGGCTGAATGCCATAGCCCGATATAACGAGACCTCCGATTTCTCTGAGAAAGGAAGTAGGTCTCAACCACACTTGAAGTCGTGAGATACACATGCAGAGGAGTGCTTGACGTGACTAAGAATCTGGATACACGCAGAATTGGCATCTTCCTGGCTTTCGCCTTTGGCGTCGCCTGGGCAACGGCGCTGATCATCTATCTGACCGGCAGTCTCGCTGATAGCCCACTGGTCTTCAAGAGTCTTGGCGTGACGCTGGCGCTCCTGCTGATGGCGGGACCGGTCATGATGGCGCCGGCGCTGGCCCACCTGCTGACCCGCCTCATCACCCGTGAGGGTTGGCAAGGTGCGCGGTTACATCCAAGGCTTAAACATACGTGGCGCACCTGGGTCATTGCCTGGTTTGGCCCCGGCTTGTTGATCATTGTAGGGATGATCGTCTTCTTCTCGATCTTCCCGCACACTTACGATCCGGAGCTTTCCACGCTTCGGGAGCTCCTGGCGACCAGCGGGTCCGCCAACATCGATCTGGAAGGTGGAAACCTCTGGATTCTCGTCGGTGCGCAGGTGGTGCAGGCCATGCTCATCGCACCTGTGGTGAACGGACTGGCGACCTTTGGGGAGGAGTTCGGCTGGCGGGCCTATCTCCAGCGGAAATTGAGGCCTCTGGGAACGCGCAAAGCGGTGCTCGTCACCGGCGTCATCTGGGGGATCTGGCACTGGCCCTTCATCCTCATGGGGCACAATTACGGCTTGGACTATCCGGGCGCGCCGTTGTTGGGCCCGCTGGCCATGGTCTGGTTCTGCGTGACCGTGGGGACCTTCCTCGGCTGGCTGACCCTCAAGAGCGGCAGTGTCTGGCCTGCCGTCATTGGGCACGCTGCGGTCAACGGTATGGCGAATTTGAGTGCGCTTTTCGTGCAAGGACAGCCGAATCCGCTGCTTGGCCCCTGGCCGACGGGCGTCATCGCCGGCATTGGCTTCGCTGTCGTGGCGGTGATTCTGCTGTTCGGTCAACGTGCACTTTCTGTGTGAATCTGTGAAATCCGTGGTTAAGTTTTTGGTCTGATCACGCGAGGTCCAAAAGAGCCTCAGAAGTAATATCGTTTGAGCTCTTCTGCCAGCTCAAGAGAACCCTTGAAGACGGAAGATGCTTGCTCCAATATCTTCTGTTGTACGGCTTTCTGGATTGTGTAGTGGATGAGAAGCAGGCGCTCGACGTTGGCCCGCACCGCCAGGGCTGCCACGTCCTCGGGCATGCTGTGACCATGTCCCGATCCGCCGCTTTCGTGGATGAGCAACGTCGCGTCGCGCGCCAGCTGCTCTACCTCAAAACAGGGCAAAGTGTCGCTCGAATAGACGAACGTGCCAGGGCGTTCCACTGTGTCAAAGCGCACGGCTAATGAAGGGAGGCTGTGACGGCTGGGGGCGGTGCGGATGGTGAAGAGCTCGTCTTCTTTGACCAGTGCGCCGATTTCGGTGACGATGGGATGATACTCGATGGGCAGCGCCCAGACCCAGTCCTGGTAGTCGAAGAGTTCTACCAATGCCCGCACCTGCCACAGCACCTCCGGGCGCGCGTAGATGGAGAGCGGTTCCTGCCGAGGACGGGTCTCCGCCACGCCTTTGACGAACAGGCCTAGCAACAGCGCCGGTAGACCGTAGACGTGGTCCGGGTGAAAATGGGTGATGATCAGGCCCTGGATGTTCATCGGCTCCAGACCGGCGCGATCCAGTTGGCTGATTGGGCTTCCCGCGCAGTCCACCATCCAGAACCGTTCATCGCGCACTACAGCCAGGTAGCTGTTGTGGTGTGTGGCATCTGCCAGCGCGCCGGCTACGCCCAGTGGCACGACATAGGTATCTGATGGCTTACTCATGGTGACATTACTCCGAAACTGATGTTGGAGTGGGTACGGGCGTCGGTAGAACCTGGACGAAGACGACGTTTCTTACCCCAATGCCGCGCAGCAGTGATCGCAGGAAGAGACGAGCGTTGTCATCGGCCTGTTCTAGAATTCCTTGTTCCACCGCAGCTTCTTCAATCAGTCGTTCCGCTTCTTGACGTGCTTCTGCTTCCAGCTGCTCGTTAAGTCCCACGAGGCCCGTTTGCCGATCATAGACTTGGGTGCGCTCGTTGTCCAACGCGGTGACAAGGATGGTCGGCTCCGGCAAACGGACGTAGAGCGTGTCCTCATCACCCCACGAGATATCGTCGGTGCCAAAGTCGGCCAAGTCCACTCCGGCGATGACTTCTCCATGGGCGATGAGCAGCAGACGATCCCCAAAGATAAAACTGAGGGGGCCTTGCCCGGATTCCGCCGTAATCACTTTTTCCATGACGTACGATGCGGTCTCAAGCCGGCTCAGGTCTTGTACGCTCTCGACAATGGTGACGGGGTTGGGGTAGATTGTGGCGGTCGGCTGAGGCAGCAGGCCGCCCGGAATCTCTACGGTGACTTCGGTTGGTACGACTTGGAGAAAAGATCGCACCAACATAGCCGCTACCACCACGACGATGATCACCAGAAAGACGATGAAAACGTAGGCCAGCCTGTCTTTGTTCATCTACACCCCTAATTAGAAAGGACTAACCGATTGGCTCATGAGGCGTAATTCGATCCGCCTCGCATTCTGATAGTTAGCACGGCAAAAGTTTCTTCATTATAGTGAATATCGATGGAAAGGCAATGTTCAGTGCCTCAGGGCCTTGCGCGATGCCACCCACTGGAGCGCGGCCACCGTCAGGAAGAAGACGTAGGCCAGATCGACGTAGAAGTAGGACGCATCCACCAGCCCATGCGCAAGCGCCGCCGCCATGGAGCCGGCCAGGCCCAGGGCCAGCGCCCGCCGCATGCCGGTGGAGTTGCGGACCAGCCGCACGACACGTCGCCCAAAGCGCATCACCATCCAGACGAAAACGGCCAGCGCAAAGACGCCCAACCGCGACGCGAAGTCCAGGAGCACGTTGTGGGGATGGGCGAGATTGAATTCCTCCCAGGCCGATGGAAGCACGTACCTCGTGCGATAGGCGTAGAGGAAGTTGTCGGGGCCTACGCCCCAGAGTGGGTGATCCAGGAACATCTGCCAGGCGCTGCGCCAGAGAGCCAGTCGCAGCGCCGTCGTGCCCTGCGCCGTATCCAACAGGCCCGCGAAGCGCGGTGTCCGAAAGAGCGGGATCAGCGCCAGCCCGAAGATGACCAGGACGATGAGCGTCGCCAGCCGCCACCGGCGGCCCGCCAGCAGGCCCAGCGTGATCAACCCGACGGGGATGCCCAGCAAAATGGCGCCGCGCGAGAGGCTTAGCAACAGCGCCGTGCCCACGGGCAGCAGCGCCACGCCGTAGAGCAGTGAGCGGCCCGACCCTGCCAGGCGCAGGCGCTTCCGGGGGCGAGACCTGATGCCGTTCAATCCGACCGCCAGCAGTAGGGGCCAGGTGCGCCCCAGGTAGAGGCCCACGTTGTTGGGCGAGCCGTAGATGCTGCGCAGCCGCCGAATGCCGCCCTCTGCCGTGATGACGTCACCCAGCAGGAAATACTGCATCAGGCCGATGGCGGCGACCGCCACTGCGCTCGCCACGTAGAAGTCGAGCACGCGCCAGCGATCTTCTTCCTTCATGGGCAGCGTCACCGCCGCGAGGTAGAAGAGCGCCGGCTCCAGGATGACGAGGCGCAGTTCGCGCAGCGCCTCGCGCCGATGTTGGGCCAGTAGTGTGGAGATGGTTGCGAAATCGGAAGAGCACACGTCTGAACTCCAGTCACACTTGAATCTCGTATGCCG
>CAYVKR010000207.1:0-5702 GCA_964452025.1 uncultured Anaerolineales bacterium | reverse complement strand
GATGGGAAGCCGCCTATGGCGTTTGAGCGACCCTGGACCTGCTTCGTTTGCCCATGTCCCCAATAATTTGTCCTATACCCAACTGTCAAGAAAGCAAGACAACGCTACCGGTTTATGTTATAATGGAAACAAGGGGAAATCCCACAGCTAAAAATCTGCAATGAACCTGCCAATCTTGGCCGAGAAGAACGGCTTTCTGTCTCCACAATCCACCTCAATCGAGATGCCCACGCTCCCAGCGGCTCATCATATCAATCCAATTTGTACTGAGAGCGCGCAGCCAACACACAACTCTTCACGCATTATCTGGTGCTGAACCAAGACAGATAGCGCTACGAAGGGTCAACGGGATTGCGCTGTGAACGCCCAGAACCATTCTTATAGGGGGGAGGTGCCGATGGATTGAGAAAATCGCTGTGCCACCATGTGTCTCCGCATGGCGCAACGCCGCCGAATCCAAACTTGGCCCTGCTGAAAAATCGGATTTTTCCGGAACTCACCACTACATATGTGAGAATTTGCAGTCAAAACCAGTAGATATAGGGGATGTCTTACTAAAAATCCGATTTTTAGGACCTTTTTCATTGGAGTTAAACGTGCGGTTTTTGCCTCCATGCGTGTCTCTGATAGTACCGAGCCCAAAGATTGCATGACGTACGAAAGGAGGTCCAAATGAAGAAGCGATTGTTTCTTGTGCTGGGCATCACGCTTATGGCACTGGTGCTTGCAGCAGGACTGCAGCTGGGCATGCACGGCGTAGCTGCTTCCAAAGAGGCTAATCCACCACAACCACAGTTTTCCAGTTTTTTCATTGAGAAAACCGTCATCACCCCGACCCCGGGGCCCGCCCTGGTCAGCGATACCATCGTCTTCGAAGTCGTCATCACCAACATCTCCGATGATGAATTAAATCCCAGCCCCCTTGAAGATCAATATATCACCCGGTGCCTTGAATTCCAAGATGCCGTACCTGCGCCAGACATGGCAGATTTCGCCCAAGGGATGCTTACCTGGAATGCGTTGCCCCCCGTCGCTCCTGAGATGTCAACAACTGTCGTGATCTCCTTCCATGCCTTTATGCCCTGCGACGTCGTGACCAACACCGCCATCTTGCCGGAATGGGGCGTCGAAGACAGTGCGACGACGACTATCATCGAGGAGGATGAAGTTTTCTCTGATCTGGGCGACGCGCCCGACAGCACCAACCACTTCAGTAATTCAATGTCCGCCTACCCGGCCGGCGGACCACCCAATATCATTGCGCAATATCCCACCGTCTTCGATCCGGCGATGGGATTGCCGCAGGGGCCCAAACACTTCGGCGCGGGGCTCTTCGGCGCCTGGCTGGGGCTGACGGTGACGCATGAATTCGACGCCGACCTCTTCCCCGACGCCGATGGCGTCACCAACATCGATCCGCCGCCAGATATCCCCGACCGGGACGGGGCCGACGATGCGCTCTCACCGCCGCTCTTCCTGCCCGACTGCATCACCACCACCTTCGAGTACACGGTGACGGTGAAAGATGCAGGTAATTACCTGGTCAATGTCTGGTTCGACTGGAACCGGGATGGCGACTGGGACGATATCCCAGATTGCCCTAACGGTATGCCGGCGCCCGAATGGGTAGTCCAGAATAAGCTGGCGCCCGAGTGGGCCGTCCAGAATCAGTCCTTGAACTTCTCCGCGCCGGGCACCTACACAGTCACCACGCCCACCTTCTTGCCCTTCAACCCAATACCTGAAGCAGAGATGTGGATGCGCATGACGCTGACGCGGGAAGGTGATCCCCCACCCTCAAATCCAGACACAGATTTTCCAGACGGTCGCGGCCCGGACATCGGCTACGATCACGGTGAGACCGAGGATTACTACCTGCCCGGCTGGGTGGAGGAAGAGGCTGATTCCGATCTGGGCGACGCGCCCGACAGCACCAATCACTCCGGAGCCCCCATGACGGCCTACCCCGGCACACAGGCGCACTATCCCACCGTCTTCGATCCAGCGACGGGATTGCCGCAGGGGCCCAAACACTTCGGCGCAGGGCTTTTCGGCGCCTGGCTGGGGCCGACGGTGACGCATGAATTCGACGCCGACCTCTTCCCCGACGCCGACGGCGTCACCAACATCGATCCGCCGCCAGATATCCCCGACCGGGACGGGGCCGACGATGCGCTCTCACCGCCGCTCTTCCTGCCCGACTGCATCACCACCACCTTCGAGTACACGGTGACGGTGAAAGATGCAGGTAATTACCTGGTCAATGTCTGGTTCGACTGGAACCGGGATGGCGACTGGGACGATATCCCAGATTGCCCTAACGGTATGCCGGCGCCCGAATGGGTAGTCCAGAATATGCCGGCGCCCGAGTGGGCCGTCCAGAATCAGTTGCTGTCTCTTCCGCCGGGCACCCACAAGGTGAAGACCCCGGCCTTCTTGCCCTTCAACCCCACGCCTGAGCAAGAGATGTGGATGCGCATGACGTTGACGGGCGATGGCGACTATCCGCCCGTCGATCCACAAACGGACATGGCCGACGGTCGCGGCCCGGGCAATGGCTACGATCACGGCGAGACCGAAGATTACTACCTGCCCCCCACCGAGCTAACGCCACCTGAGATCACCAAACACCTGATTCAACCCGCCTCCGGCGTTGCCGTGGTTAGCGATACGGTGACCTTTGGCATCGTTGTGACCAACAGCACGCCTGCGTCCCTCATTGACGTCGCCGTGCGCGACCACTTCAGCCCGAGTTGTCTCTCGTACGTAACGCCCGCCGTCCCACCGCCCGCCCACGTGACGACGAACACGCTCGCCTGGACGCTGCCCCCGCTGAATCCAGGGGACGTGTGGACCGCCACCATCGACTTCCACGCCGACGCGCCCTGCGGCGTCACCACGAACACCGCTATCCTGCCGCAATGGGATCTCTGGGATCAAGCCACGGTGGAGCTGATCCGAGGGGAACCGGAACCGCGCTTCGACCTGGGCGACGCACCCGACAGCACCAACCACCACGCCGTCACCATGACGGCCTACCTGTTGGGCGGCGGAGGGCCGAATACGCAAGCAAACTATCCCACGGTCTTCGATCCCGCCACCAGCCTGCCCCCAGGCCCGCGCCACGGCGACCCACAGCAAGATGCGTGGCTCGGTGCCCGCTACACCCTCGAATTTGACGCCGACCTGATGCCCGACGCCGACGGCGTGCCCAACATCGTCCCGCCCTCCGACAGTCCCGACTGGGATGGCGCCGACGACGCCATCGATCCGCCGCTGTCGCTGCCCCACTGCATCTCCACCACGTTTGACTACACGGTGACGGTGCAGGCCGGCGGCACCTATTTCGTCAACGCCTGGTTCGACTGGAACCGCGACGGCGACTGGCAGGACGTGCTTGAATGCCCTGATGCCACACAGACGCCCGAATGGGCCGTCCAGCAGCAGGTGTTGAGCCTGGCGGCGGGAGTCCACAAGATCACCACCCCGTCCTTCGTCCCCTACAACGCCGACCCAAAGGACGCCATGTGGATGCGGATCACGTTGACGCCTGAAGGCACCTTTCCACCCACAAATCCAGAAAACGACCGGCCTGATGGACGGGGACCGAGGCAAGGCTATGAGACCGGCGAGACCGAGGACTACTACTTGCCTGGCTTAGATGAGGATCCGGAGGCGGACATCTTCATCCGAGATAACGCTATCGACACCGGCGCGATCCCCACCACCTACCCGCCAGGCTGGTGGCGCAGCCCCGATATCTGGGTACGGCACGCTGACGACGGCGATCCCAACCATCAGAACCCGGAGCTGGGTGAGACCAACTACGTCAACCTCAACGTGCACCACCGGCTGGGTACGACAGCGACCAACGTCACCGCCGACCTCTACTGGGGGAACGTGGCGCTGGGCTTCGGCTGGCCCGGAGGCTGGGCCTACATCGGCTCAACCACCATCGGCGACCTGCCTCCCGGCGTCACCGCGACCGAGGTCATCAGCTGGGACGTGCCCTATATCGGCGGGCACTTCTGCTTCCTCGTCCGCACCGAGGCCACGGAAGACCCCATCACCGATAATCGGGTACGCTGGGATAACAACATCGCGCAGCGCAACTTCAATATCGTGGACGACGTGCCCGAACGCACCTGCGACCTGGTCACAAGCGACCTCCAGACAAACACCGTAACCATGGACGTGGTCAACACGCTGGCGATTACCGCCTCCGTCGATGTGGTGCTCAACAGCACCACCTTCCCCACAACCACCGGCGTTATCAGCCTGGATCTAGGATCGCTCTGGGGTGCGTGGTCGGGCCTCACCAACTTCAACCAGGTGGGGACAACGCTGGAGCCGACGGCGTTCCCAGCCCGTATCCACGGACTGACCCTCTGGCCCGAAGCCGAAGCTCCTATGACCGCAACCATCGTCGCGCCGGGCAACGTCAGCTTCGACGTGGAGTTCATCGAGGAGATTGGCGGACGAAAAATCGGAGGCGTCAACTACTACCAGAGCATGCCCTCCTGCATCTACCTTCCGCTGGTGTTGAAATCCTATCCGTAGGAAAGAACTATAGCGCAAGACACGTTGCACTTACGGGCCGATGGGGAAGACCATCGGCCCGTACTATGCCTTTGAGAGAAAAACCGTGTGCCCAGCATACGTTCCCCTACATGGTGTCCCTGGCAGACCAGACGTCAGCGGGACAACTGCTCCAGAAAATAGCTGAGGGCGATACAGACCACACCGGCAACGGTGGTCTTGACGCCGGAAAGGATCAGCTTCTCCTTGGAGATTTTTCCCAGGTAGATCCCTAACCCAAACAGGGATACCAGCGCCATGGCAATCGAGGCGTAGTAAGCGTAGTCGATTGAAGGCATTATCGCAGCAAAAAAGAAGGGAAGAATCACCAGAAACGCCGATAGGAACGGCGATAGGCCATCCACAGCTGCAACCGTGAACACCGCCATGCGAGACGCCTTGCCGATCTTGGTGTCGTGAAGCTCGCTCAGCGTGATCCGTTCTAATTCCTTGACCGCTTGCCGCCGCTCGGCGGACTCGGTGAGGTAGGCGCCCCACCCGCCCGAGATACCAATCGCCAACGCCGTGGACAGCCCGGTGACGAGGATCACCTTGGCCTCCGCCACGCCCACGACGAAACTGCCCATCACCACACCAATCATGGTCAGCACGCCGTCAAAGGAGTTATTCGCAAAGGCCCGGCGAGCAATCTGACCGACTTTGGATATCTCACTGTACTCGCGCCACTCTTCCAAACGTTCTTGCACAGAAGCCATCTGTTAGACTTACTCCTCCTTGAGAATGTTCCAAATCTTCAAGCCAATCAACGACTGCATGTATTCTACCACAGCTCTCACACCATACACACGATGTTGCGTAAAACCCGGTTCAAAGGCTTGTAGCAAGCCACGTAGCGCAGCGGAGTGGGGTAAAAATGCGACGCCGCTTACACTTCATCGCTAACTACGAGCAGCTGGCCCAAGTCATCTAAACCTCATCTCTGGTTACCCATCACTTTCATGAGGATTGTTTATGAAACCAACTCAACCCTCTAGTCACGTCATTCCGAGTGAGCGAGCGGCGTAGTTTGCCGGGAGCGAATCGAGGAATCTCCCCTCTGCGACTTGGGGTTGCCATCGAGCGGGGAAGATACCTCGCCAAAAATCGGCACTCCAACCAGCAGC
>CAYVKR010000206.1:0-5718 GCA_964452025.1 uncultured Anaerolineales bacterium | reverse complement strand
CTGTACCCGCCGACAAGGTCGCTGCCTCGGTCGTCCAGGTCGAAGAGCATGAGCAACTCCGCCACCCGGCGATGTACGTCGGCAGCGGGCACGCCGTAGAGCTCCGCAGCCAACGAGAGGTTCTCCCAGCCCGTCAGCCGCTCGTTGAGCGAAGGCGTCTCGATGAGCACGCCAGTAAGGCGACGGAGCGCCGGGCCGTCGGCGATGGGATCTCGCCCCAGCACGCGGACGGTGCCGCCGTTGGGCGTTAGGATGCCGTTGAGCAGCCGCACCGTCGTCGTCTTGCCTGCGCCGTTGTGCCCGAGGAAGCCGAAGATTTCGCCGCGCTCGACGGTCAAGGTCAAGTTGCGGACGGCCACCGTCTCCTCGAAACGGCGCGTCAGTGATTCTGTGATAATAGCTTGCTTCTGATTCATCGGTGTTTCTTCTTTACTCCATTCAAACTATGCATAGATGACCGGGAACGGGAGACCAGAACTTGAAGCCGGTCGCCCGTCTGCGGTCTCCGGCCGGTTTTTCAAAAAGTCAATTTGACTCTAGCCATGCCCTACATCTAGTAATTTTAGTCATGAGAAACCCACATATAGTATCAAGTCGTAGAAAAATCCGATTTCTGCTAGTTATTTCAGTGGAGCCAATTTCTCCTTCAACTGCTCGTTGGGGCACGGATACTGCGCCTCGTTGCCCTTGAGATCATCGGTGTTGATGGCCTGTTCTGGGCAGTGATTGTAGCAGCGCCAGCAGCCGTAGCAGGCGTCTTCGTCGAAGACAGGTTTGGGCGCCAGCTCGATGGCGTCATAGGGGCAGAGTTGGGCGCAGAGGCCACACTCGGTGCATTTGTCCTTGTCGACGTACTTGGGGCCCATGTCCTTCTTGGCCTTGGTCCGCGGAAAACGGGGCATCAGTGTATTGAGCAGGCCGATGTGCACCCGCTGCGCCTCGACGGTCCCGCCTTTCTGGGCACGGCGCAACCGTTGATCCAACGAGGCGATGAAGGCGTCGAAGTCGGCCAGCGCCTCGGCGTCCGGCGCGTCCGCAAAGGCCATGTCGCGGGCGATGTTCTTGGGATAGCTCTCCGGCGTCTGCAGCGAGTGTCCGCCGATGACGCGGAAGCCGCGGCCTTCCACCAGCTGGGCCATCGACCGCAGCATCTTGCCGGTCATGGCGCCGTAGGTGTTGAAAACAAAGGCGGGCGTCTCCTGCTGCACGGGCAGCGCCGAAACGAAGTCCTTGAAGATCTGCGATGGGCCGAAGAAGTCGGTCCAGGTGGCGAAGCCGACGATGTCGTAGGGCGTGAGATCGACGTCGGTTTCTTGAGTGATATCGATGAGATCGAAGTCGACGGCCTGGACGTTGGCTGTCAGGTATCGGCAGGCCAGGCGGGTGTTGCCAGAGCCTGAATAGTAACAAATTGCGCCTTTCATTAAGTATTCCCCCTCGTACTGGTATAGATGTTGCGTACCGCCCAATTCATCCAGTTGACCAGGGATCGGGACTTGGCACCGGTCTCCGGTCATCCTCACGTCAATAGTTTACCCATATAATACTCGTTGACAAAACGCCCGTCCACTTTAAGAGCGTGCCACCGGGTGCCCTCGATCTCGAAGCCCATCTTCTGGTAGAGAGCCAGGGCACGTTGCTTGTGCGTCATCACGGTCAGTTCCAGCCGGTGGACCCCATGATCCCGCGCCCAGCCTTCCAGCCGTTTGAAGAGCCGTGTACCGAGCCCTTCACCGGTGCGCCAGCGTCGCACCGCGATGACGATAGTGGCGTGGTGGCGGTCGCGGCGATAGCGTCCGCCGCTCGCTTCCAGGTAGCCAATCAGGTCACCCTGATCTTCCACGACGAGAATCGTGCTGTTGGACTGGGCCAACACGTCGCGGATATATACCCGCGTCTGCTCGACGGTGGCCCCGCGCTCACCAGGCTCCAACAACCGGCCGCCGGTCTCGGTATCCAGCTGTCTGCGCAGCTCCAGGAACGCGGATGCATCGCTCTCATGGATCTCGCGGATCTCGAAGGTGCCGTTTATCGCCAGCATGGCTGATCCCCTCTCACTCGCTTGCGGTCCCAAGCAGATACTGCTCAGCCGCGCGCACGTCGGGATCGTGCTCCTGGCGCACGTCCTCAATCGTCCAGGCGACCTCCAGATCGGGCTGAACACCGACGCCTTCCAGCGATCTGCCATCGCTGCGGAGGAAGTCGCCAGTGGAGAAGCGCGCCCTGCCGCCATTGGGCAGCCGCACGGAGATAGGATTGCCGCTGGCGCCGGACGTGGGCCGCCCCACGATCTGCGCGCGCCCAGAATCGGCCATGGCGACGACGAAGACATCAGCACTGCTGAAGGTGAAGGGATTGGTCAGCACCGCCACCGGCCCCTCGTAAGTCTCGCCGCGCGGGCGGACCCGGTAGGTCATCGAAGTGCGCCAGACGTGCTGCGGGATGCGCGTGCGGTAGACCTCCTTGCCGTAGGTGAAGGGTTCGCTGAAGAAGCGCCCGGCCACCAGATCCGCAAGCACGCTGAAGCCGCCGCCGTTGTTGCGCACGTCGATGATGACGGCGGGCGCGTCCATCATGCTGTCCAGTGCCGCGTCGAAGTCACGCACCAGATCCAGACCGTGGCCTAGATCGAAGCTGCGAATGCGGATGAGGCCCACGCCGGAGTCAAGCCGCTCGCTGGTGATCACGGGCGGCGCTGCCCCACCCGTGTGCGGATGCAACGGCGGGTCCCAAATGAGCGTGACGGTCTTCTGCGTGCCATCGGGGTTCTCGTATGTGACGTCCAGCGTCTCGTCGCAGGTCGCCAGCAGGTGCAGGAAGAGGCGCTTGCGGAAGTGCCACGGCGTCGAGCTCGGGGGAAGGCGTTCGGCCCACGTCTCCAACCGCTCCTCGACGGGCTGACCGTCGATCTCCAGGAGCAGCGCGCCCTTCTCGATGCCCGCGCGCTCCGCTTCCGGGCCCGCAGCGATGACGACGGCTTGGCCTTCGTACTCGCCCGCGTAGCCGAAGAGCCGTAGATCGTTAAAGATAACCTCCGGCTGCTGCAGACCGGTATGACCGTCGGGCAGCTCGTTGAGCATCCCGGCGACGGCGCGGTAGTAGTCGGTTTCGCTCTCAGCCTCCGCCGCCTGGGGCGCGTAGCGCGCATAAACGGCGTCCCAATCGACACCCTTGTGCTCGAAGAAAGCGTAGTGCCGGTCCATCAGCGACCAGAGTCTGTCAAAAGCCTCAGTCGGCTCCTGGGCGACGGGAGCGATGGCGCCCATACGGTAGAGCTGCACGCCGGCAATCAGCCCAAGCGCCAGCGCGATGAGCGGCGCGACGAGCAGGGGGCGGCGTCGGCGGCGCGCCAGCACTTTAGCACCCCGGATCAGCGCCAACTGCTGCCGGGCCCAGAGCACAGCAGTCCCCAGCCCGATAGCGGCTCCCAATCTCAAGGCCCAGTTCAAAGGCGCGTCCAACGGCCCCCAGATGACGATGAAGGCCAGCGCGGTGTTCAATGTCAGATGGAGCATCACCCATAGACCGCGTCCCAGCGCCTGCCAGGGATGCGCCTTGAGCCAGAAAGCCAGGGGGTTTTTCTTCTGTACGTGATTGTATGTCATCATCCTCTTGCTCCTTTCAATATCCAGTCATTGACTCCTTCGAAAATAGACACGATTAACAAGATTAGCAGGATGTAAATATACTAAACCTAGCTGGGGCCGGTCTCCCGACCGTGGCCCACCGCGCTAAAGCGCGTGACTACCAACCATTTTCGTGCTTGCAAGGTGTGCGCCAGCACCGGTGTCTCTACTGAAAAAGGGATACTATATTTCTTTGGCTGACTCTTTTTTCAGGGCAGCCAATCATTGATTTTCGCACTTTAGTGTAACAGCATCCCATACCCCCTGCACCCCACCAGCCGCCGGTTTCTGACCTGTTGAAGAGGTGAGATCGTTTCCTGGTCGGTGGAACAGGCGCCCCAACAAAAAGGCCGCAGCCAATGAACACGGCTGCGGCGCTTATACAGGAGGAGTGTCTTTCAACTCATCACTATGTTATCTCACGGGTGGGGAAACCTCCATGACCATGATGATAGGATTAAACCTGGCTCAACGATGGGTTTGCGCCCCATCCAACCGGGTAGGTCTGCGCCAGATTTATCGATCCTGCGATACCGCCACGTCCATCCACGGCGGGAGCAGCAGAAACCGCGGCCGGGTCTTCTGGCCTCCCCCTGGAGGAGAAGGGGCTCTCTCCAGAAGATAGAACCGTCGTCATCCCCACGACCATCATGCCTGCGATAAGCAATAAGACCAGCGCCAACGTGATGAAATAATTCGCCTGCTCAAGTGCGCGTTCCTGGACCTCCATCTGAACCCCCTTGTTGGATGTGACCTCATCTTCGTAGACGAAAGAGGACCTCAAAAAGTTCCCTCGTCTACATTCAGGATAGACGATCAGACACGCCGTGTCACCCGGCAATTGGCGAGCCTGAGGATGCCCAGGTATCCAGAGCCTAGCCTCACCGGTCGGACAGGTGCTTGGCTCTTCAATTGCCCCCACGGGGATTTCAAAGCGAGTCTGCTGGTGAAAACGCCCTCTGTACCGTAGAAACTGCGTAGACGAAAGCAAGGCAAACGAAGCCGGGGTTGATGCGGGAGGGAAACATGATGGGAAGCCGTCTATGGCGTTTGAGCCACCCGACAACTGCTTCGTTTGCCCCCACGCTCTCATCATTGACTTTCCCCTGCGTTATCGATATACTGAACTTATGATATGGCGCGTGATGCGCCATCGACGCATCGGCAGTTGTAGGGTTCATTATCTTGGATCATAGGAGACGTTATGAAGATCAGAGACATTGTCGTGGCAAAGAGCTACCCCCCCCAGGCAGCAGCAGCGCAGGAGGGTGCAGTGAAAGGCATCGCTCCAGCCGCGCCCCCGGCGGCTACCGAGACCCCCGTGTTCATCACGCCCCAGACCCTTGTGACTTTTCCTGGCGCGTCCATGGTGGTTCTCATCCTCTGGCGGACGCTGGGCCTGGCCTATACCCCGCTGGAGACCATGAACCTGGTCCCCATCATCGCGGCGTTGATCGTCGGCGCCTTGATCTACCTTGTCAGCCTCTCGCCGGATATGACACCGAAGGACAAGGCCATCGGCGCGTTCCTGGCGCTCATCAACGCCATGTACATCGCGCTGTTTGTGCTGGGCGTACCTGTGACGTTTGGTGGCGCGGGAGGCTAGAAGCAACCATTGGCTGCCCTGAAAAAAGGTTAATCTAACCGCAGAGCACGCAGAGGTCACAGAGATTCTTAGGTTTGCTATAGCTTTTTATCATGAGATCCGACGAAATGCAAAAATAGTTAAACATGCTATGGATTTTCTCTCAGCGTTCTCTGCGCTCTCTGCGGTAAACAGGCTTTTTTCACCAAAGTCAACCATTGACTCTACTGAGAAAAGGTCGATCTAACCGCAGAGCACGCAGAGGGCACAGAGATTCTTAGTTGTACTATGATTTTCTATCATGAAATTCGGAGAAATGTAAAAATAGTTAAACATAACATTCATTTTTCTCAGCGTTCTCTGTGATCTCTGCGGTAAAAAGGCTTTTTTCACCAAAGCCAACCATTGGCTGCCCTGAAAAAAGGGGTTTCAGTAGAGAGGTTCTACCTCGGCATACCGAGCGTAACGGAGCGCAGCGAAGTGAAGTCGAGGTATCTCCCCGGCTCG
>CAYVKR010000205.1:0-5724 GCA_964452025.1 uncultured Anaerolineales bacterium | reverse complement strand
GGAAGCCTGCCCTGAGCATGGCCGAAGGGCCTGCCCTGAGCATAGCCGAAGGGCCAAGAAATCTTCCCCGCTCGATGGCAACCCCAAGTCGCAGAGGGGAGATTCCTCGATTCGCTCCCGGCAAACTACGCCGCTCGTTCACTCGGAATGACGTGACTAGAGGGTTGAGTTGGTTTCATAAACAGTCCTCATGAAAGTGGTAGGTAACCAGAGGATAGATAAAGAGAGGCGATGCTCGCAAGAACATCACCTCTCCCCAATCCTCGCTACTCGCTCAGGCTTTCAAGATAGCCACTCCAGCCGGTTTCGAGATCACCGCTGATAATGCTCGCCCGCACATCATCCAGCGCACTGATGACTTCATCGGAAACCGCGCCATCAGCGATGGGCGCCAGGCCCACGCCGTTGTTCGCTAACGTGCCGACGTAGTTCTCACCGTTGAAGCCCTCGAAATCGGGGGAAGCGACCTTCTTGATGGTATCGAAGACGGAGACGTCGATGTTCTTCATGACACTGGTCAGGATCACATCTTCGTACTCCGGCGCGCTGATAGTCCAGTCCTGATCCACACCGATAATCCACGCACCGCCCTGCTCCTGCACGGCCTGCGCGGAGCCCAGGCCCACGGGGCCAGCCACCGGCATGATAACGTCGGCGCCCTCAGAGAGGAACTCCTCGGCCACACGACGACCGTCATCGGTGGACTCGAAGTTGCCCACAAAGACGCCGTCATAGGTCTCGTTGCTCCAGCCCAGCACCTCGACCTCAGTACCGTTGACCTCGTTGTAGTATTCGACGCCAGAGGTGAAGCCGACCATGAAGATGCTCACCGGCGGAATGTTGATGCCGCCGAAGGTCGCCACTTTACCGGTCTCGGACGCAGCCGCTGCGGTGTAGCCAGCCAGGAAGCCGGCTTGATCGGTGCTAAAGGTCAGCCCGCGGACGTTCTCGCCCAGGGAATCGTTATCGACGATGGCGAAGTTCATGTCCGGGTTCTCCTCAGCCGCTGCCGCCGTCGCGTCCGCCAACAGGAAGCCCACGGTGACGATGAGATCGACGTCCTGCTGCAGATACTGGTTGATGTTGGTGTCGTAATCGGTCTGCTGCTGGGACTCAAGATAGGAGACCGCCGCGCCAAGCTCGTCCTCGGCGCGCTGCATGCCGTTCCAGGCCATGGCGTTGAAGGATTTGTCGTCAATGCCGCCCGCATCCGTGACCATGCCAACTGTTACTTGGGCAGCCTCACCCTCTTCTTCCGCAGGTCCACAGGCAGACAGAACCATAATCGTAATCAGCAGCAAGCTCAACAAAGACAAAAGTTTACTGCGCATGTTACCTCCTCAAATGGGAAATGTGATTTTGAAATTTAGTTAGAGCAAGATATCTGTCACTAGTTTTAACCGTTAGAAGCACCTCCTTTTTCAAGAAATCGCTTTGGTCAACTAGGTAGAGTCAATTTCTTCGGGCGATGCCATTATACTATACTCACTTTTAACAGCAAAACTGCTTTCGCACATGGGTGAACAAAGCGGTTCCAGAGTGGCTCAGACGCAAGGGCGTTTTCACCAGCGGACTCGCTTCGAAATCCCGCACGTTGTGGTCGGTATCTCACCGCGCCATTCCAAATTCATCTGGCGACTTCCGATGTCACGTCGGCCGCCACGTCCAGCTGCTGTTTCGAAAGCTTCAACTCCTCCTCTCCTTGGCCCGCATCAATCAGAACGTTATCCCCGTCTGCGAATTTGCCTTCCAGAATGCCAACGCTCAACGGACTCTCGATGTAGCGCTGAATGGCTCGCCGCAAGGGACGCGCACCGAATTGGGGATCGTAACCCTGTTCAGCCAGCCAGTGCTTAGCCTCCGGCGTGAGAGTGACGGAGAGACCGTACTCGGAGAGGCGCTCCAGCACTTCACGCATCTGCAGATCGACAATCTGCTCGACATCCGTCAGGGTAAGATTATTGAAGACGATGACTTCATCCACGCGATTGATGAACTCCGGTCGGAAGGTGTTTTTGAGCTCGGAGAGCATGCGCCGGCGCGCCTTGTCTTCCTCGGAACCTCGGTCGCGCGTGAAGCCGATGGCCCCACCACGCCGCAGATGCTCAGTTCCCACGTTGGACGTCATGATGACCACAGTGTTCTGGAAATTCACGACGCGCCCCTGCCCATCAGTGAGACGCCCCTCATCTAGGATCTGCAACAGAGCGTTCCAGACGTCCGGGTGCGCTTTCTCGATCTCGTCAAAGAGCACCACCTGGTACGGGCGACGACGCACCGACTCGGTCAGCTGTCCACCCTGATCGTAGCCGACGTAACCCGGCGGCGCGCCGAAGAGGCGCGAAACCGTATGTCCCTCGCGGTACTCGCTCATATCGACACGCAGCAGCGCGTCCTCGTCATCAAAGAGAAACTCTGCCAGCGCTTTCGCCGTCTCCGTCTTGCCTACGCCCGACGCCCCCAGGAAAAGGAAGGAGCCGATAGGACGGCGGGGATCTTTGAGACCGGCGCGCGCCCGCCGAATAGCCTCGGCAATGGCATGAATGGCCTCGTCCTGACCAATGATGCGCTCGTGCAGCGCCTCTTCCATACGCAGCAACTTCTTGGCCTCGGTCTCCATCACCTGCGCCACCGGGATGCCGGTCCAGGCGGAGACAACGTCGGCGATGTCCTCAGCGTCGACGGTTTCGTCGAGCTGGTGGCTCTCCAACCACTCGTCACGCTTCTTTTGGAAGACCTGTTCCAGTCGCAGACGCTGCGTCTTGATCTCGGCAGCGCGCTCGTAATCGCGTGTTTTGCCCGCAGCCTCTTCTTCCGCCTGCAGGCGGTTGATCTCCGTCTCCATCCGCTTGAGATCGGGCGGCAGCGTGAAGAGCGTGACCCGCAGTTTCGCCGCCGCCTCGTCCATCAGATCGATGGCCTTGTCGGGCAGCTTGCGGTCAGTCACATAGCGATGGGAGAGCTGCGCCGCCGCCTTCAGCGCCTCGTTGGTAATGTGCACTTTGTGATGTGCCTCGTACCGGTCGCGGAGGCCGCGCAGCATCGCGATGGTGTCCTCGACTACCGGCTCCTCGACGAAGACGGGCGCGAAGCGGCGCTCCAGCGCGCCGTCCTTCTCGATGTACTGCCGATACTCGTCCAGCGTCGTCGCGCCGATGGCCTGGAGCTCGCCGCGCGCCAGCGCTGGCTTGATCATGTTGGAGGCGTCCAGGGCGCCCGCCGCGTTGCCCGCCCCGACGACGGTGTGCAGCTCGTCGATAAAGAGGACGATTTCGCCTTCAGAACGCTCAATCTCTTCTAGAACGCCTTTCAAGCGCTCCTCGAACTCGCCCCGGAAGCGGGTACCCGCCACCAGCGCGCCCAGATCCAGCTGCACCACGCGCTTGCGTTTGAGCAGCTCCGGCACGTCATCCGTGGCGATTTTCTGCGCCAGCCCTTCAACGATGGCCGTCTTGCCCACCCCCGGCTCACCGATAAGCACAGGGTTGTTCTTGGTGCGTCGGACCAGGATCTGCATCACGCGCAGGATCTCGGCGTCGCGCCCGATGACAGGGTCAAGTTTCTGCTCGTGCGCCATCTGGGTCAGATCGCGGCTGTACTTATCCAAAATCTGGTAGCCGGACTCGGCCCTGGCGCTGGTGACCCGCTGACCGCCGCGCATCTCCTGGACGGCGTTGAGCGTGCGCTCACGGCTGATATTGTGTCGGTCGAAGAGGCGGGCCACCGACGTGTTGCGCTCGTGCAACATGGCCAACAATAGATGCTCCGTGGAGATGTACTCATCCTGCAGTTTATTGGCCTCGTCCTGGGCCAGATCCAACACGCGCTTGACGCGCGGCGTGATAAAGACCTGCTGGCCTCCACGGGCGCCATAGATGCCCGGACGTGGATTTTCCTCCAGCAGCTGCTCCAGACGCGAGACCAGCTCGCCGGGATTGACGTCCATCTCCGCCAGCAACGTGGGGACGGTGCCCTCCGCCTGATTGATGAGCGCCAGCAGCAGGTGTTCCACATCCACCTGACTGTGACCGTAGCGCTTCATCAAGGCGATGGCCTGCTGAGCCGCCTGCTGAGCGCGCTCTGTAAAGCGATCAAAACGCATCATAGGTCTACTCCTCCACCCTCTCAAACGGCGAGTGGTGACTGTTCATATAAATGGTGGCAGGTACTATCATAGTGAAGCGTGAAACGTAAACCGTGAAGGGACGTGCGTTCACGGTTTGCGTTTCAAGTTTCACCAGTTGGAGGGCAAACGAAGCAGTTCCCGGGTGACTCGAACGCCATAGGCGGCTTCCAATCATATCTCCTTCCCGCATCAACCCCAGCTTCGTTTGCCTTGCTTTCGTCTATGCAGTTTCTACGGTACAGAGGGCGTTTTCATCAGCGAACTCGCTTCGAAATCCCGTTGGACACTTCAGACAGGGCCCGATGTCGCGTCCCGGAATTGCCGCAACGCCTGGTGGGCAGCAACCTGCTCGGCGGCCCGTTTACTCCGTCCTACCCCCTCACCGACGACGCGATCCTCCAACAACACCTGGGCGGTAAAAATCTTGGCGTGATCCGGCCCTCTCTCGTTGACGATGCGATAGTCGGGCGTGATCCCTGTCTCTGCCTGCGCCCACTCCTGTAGGCGAGATTTGGCATCCAGGTAGGAGCCAACTTCGAGGATGCGTTTGGCTTCGCGCGCAAACCACAGCTCTAGAGAGCTCCAGACCGTCTCCAGATCGCTATCGAGATAGAAAGCGCCGACCGTCGCCTCCATAGCGTCACAGAGATTTGCGGGACGCTCACGCCCTCCGCTCTCCTCCTCGCCCCGCCCCAGACGCAGCGCCTCCCCGATCTGCAGCTCCTCCGCCAATCGAGCCAGGGTGTGCGTGCGCACCAGTGTGGCGCGCAGGCGCGTCAACGGCCCCTCAGAAAAATTGGCGAATCGCTGATACAACCAGGCTGCCACCAGAAAATCCAGCACGGCGTCTCCCAAGAACTCCAGGCGCTGGTTGTGATAGTCCTCGCCGGCTTCTTCGGGATGCTCGTGGGCGTACGACGGATGCGTCAGGGCCAGGCGCAGGAGTTCCAGATCGGAGAATTGGTAGTGCAAACGCGCCTGCACTTTGATCAATGCCGCCTCATAGTTATTCATCATTCAACCTCATTACGTCTAATCACCTGAATTATAGCACATTCGCCTCCAGAAACATAAGACGGCGGGGCAAGGGCAAACGAAGCAGTTCCAGGGTCGCTCAAACGCCATAGGCGGCTTCCCATCATGTTTCCTTCCCGCATCAACCCCAGCTTCGTTTGCCTTGCTTTCGCCTACGCAGTTTCTACCGTACGGAGGGCATTTTCACCAGCAGACTCGCTTCGAAATCCCGGCAATAATCCATTTCACGAGGACAAGAAGTCCTCTACCGAAGCCTAACGGCTCACCGTCCGCGTAAGTGGTAACATTTTCTCGCGCCAACCAGTTGAAGAACCCAACATCGCCCAGCGTCAGTCCAAAATCGCCGGGCGGTCTCCCTAAGGGCCCGTAAAAATATAAGTTCCCGTCCCTGCCAAACCACTGCGGCAGAGAAACAAGGAAACTGACGTTTGAGGCTTGTTTCCGGGCTTCAAGCGCGAATTCTCTGGATGACATCTCTAGAGTTGTTTTAGGATTCGGGAAGCTATTCTGGCTCTTTTGGATTTCGCCGGGTAAATATGGCCAAATCCCCACTGAATTGTCAC
>CAYVKR010000204.1:4302-5731 GCA_964452025.1 uncultured Anaerolineales bacterium | reverse complement strand
TGACCGACCGCCTCGGCGGCGAGGTCCGCCTGACGCGGGACACCGGCGCGCGCCAACACACCCTGACCAACGCAGCCGGCGCGACCATGACCTACACTTACGCTGCGCAGACCTACACCTTCACCCATCCCATCACGCCCACCGAGCAGGTCACCTTCACCGACGACCTGCCCGACGCCATCCACCATCCGGACGGCGCCAGCGAGCGCTTTGCCTACGACGCCGACGGCAACCTGATCCAGCACACGGACCGCGCCGGTGAGACCTGGGCCTTCGCCTACAACGGGCGCGGGCAGTTGACGCGCACCGTCAACCCGGCGGGCGGCGTCATTACCCACATCTACCACACGACCGGCACGCTGGCTTCGACGACGGACAGCGACATCGGCGTCACCCGCTACGCCTACGATTCGGTCCTGAGACTGCGCGAAGTCACCTATGCCGACGGCACCACCTCAAGTATCACCTACGACCAGACCGGGCAGATCACGGCGCTGACCGACGGACGCGGGCAGACCTATACGTATACCTACGACGACAACGGCAACGTGACCGCCATTACCGATCCCCTGGGCTACCAGGAGACCTTCACCTACGATCTCATGGATCGCCGCGTCACGCGGACCGATCGGGGCGGCAACGTCACGGCGTATGCGTATGATTCGTTAGGACAATTATCGTCCGTCACCGATCCCAACGCCAACATGGTGCAGTTCGCCTACGATACGGAAGGCCGGCTGGCCCAGATCACGAATGCGGCAGACGGCGTCTGGCAGACCGGCTACAACGCCGAAGGCGCGCTCACCAGCCGGACGACGCCGCTGGGCTTCACGGAGCAGCGCGATTACACAACGCTCGGCGATCTCAGCACCCGCTCTGACCCCTTGGGTAACACCCTGACGCTCACACGCGACGCGCACCGGCGGTTGACGACCTTCACCGACCCGCTGGGCCGCCAGACGGCGTACAGCTACAACGACCGCGGCCAGCTAATTGGCGTCACTCAGCCCGTCATCGGCTCGACGGCCTACGACTACAACACGCTGGGAACGTTGACGCGTGTCACCGACCTCAACGGGCAGCCGTGGACCTTCGCCTACACCGCCATGGGACGGCTGTCGCAGGCCACCGATCCATTGAACCACGTCTGGGACTACACGCTGGACGCGCGCGGCTTCATCGACCAGATCGCGTACCCGGATGGGGCGATCGAGACGCGCACCTACGACGCCAACGGCAACCTCACCCGCCGGCAGTACAGCGACGGGCTTGACCTGCCCTACATCTACGACGCCATCGGGCGGCTCACCGGCAGCGGGGGAATCACGCTGACCTACAACGCCCTGGGACAGATCACCCACACGCGGGGTGAAGATGCGGATTTCGGTGCGACCTACGACGCCGGGGGACGCCTGGAGACCGTCACCTA
>CAYVKR010000204.1:0-4202 GCA_964452025.1 uncultured Anaerolineales bacterium | reverse complement strand
TTCACCGTCACCTACGGCTGGGACGCGCGAGGGAATCTGACCCGGGTGAGCGACGATCTGACCTCCACGGCCCTCGACTTTGCCTACGACGCGGACAACAACCTCACCCACATCACGCGCACCAACGGCGTCAACGCCGCGTTTACGTGGGACGCGGCGGCGCGCCTCACTCGCTTGCAGGAAGGCGCGCTGGCGGATATGCAGTACACGTATAATGGCGCCGGGGAGATCACACAGGCGGCGCTAACCTTACCGCTCAATCCCGCCGATTATCTGACGCCAGCGGAAGAGGACTTTACCTATGACGTCGCCTCGCAGGTCGCCGCCAGCGGCTACACGTACGATACGCTGGGACGGCTGACCGAGATGCCGGACGACGGCGCATCCTTGACCTTCACGTGGGACGCTGCCTCTCGGTTGACGGGTTACGGCGCGGTCGCCTTTGGCTACAACGGCTTCGGCAACGTCGTCACCCGTACTGAGGCGGGGCAGACGAGAAGCTACTACTACAACCACGCCATCTCCGCCCGGGCGCTGGTCGCCGAACGCGACGAGACCGGCGCCAGCTGGCGGCGCTTCTACGTCCTCACGCCGCAGGGCGAGCTGCTCTACGCCATCGACGCCGCCTCAGAGGACGTGCGTTTCTACCACTTCGACCGGCAGGGCAACACGCTCTTCCTCACCGACGCGGACGGCCATCTGACCGACGCCTACGCCTACACGCCTTACGGCGCGCAAGTGCATCACCAGGGCAGCAGCACCCAGCCCTTCACCTTCGGCGGCGCCTACCAGGCTCGTCGCGAGCGCGACACGCTCTACCAGATGGGCGCCCGCGTCTACGACGCGCGGACCGGTCGCTTCCTCACCCGCGAGCCCCTCTGGCCCACGGTCAACCAGCCCAAGGCCCTCAACCCGTACCAGTACGCCTTCGCCAATCCGCTCAAGTACTTCGATCCCAGCGGCCTCGCCGGTACAGCACAGAACCTGCGCGTCCAGACCTACCACGCTTCGCCCAAGGAGTACATGGAGTGGCGTATGACCCAGGCGCCCGAGGTCATCGATCAAAAGGCCGCCGACGCTATCATGGATGACTACCGTAGTTACTCGGCGGAGTGGAGCCGTCGGAAAGAGGGGAATTCGTCCCAGCACGAGCCGACGCCTGAGGAGTACGCCCAAACGCTGATGGCGCAGGCGCCTTCGGTCATGGGGCAAGAGGAGACCAGGGCGCTGACGGAGGATCTCAACCGCTACACCGCCGAATGGGTCCGCCGCACCCAGGGCGATCCCGACGAGCAAGCAGCGAATTACGAGCTGAGTCCAGAGGAGTATGCCCGGTGGCAGAGTTTTAACGCCGCCTCGATCATGAGCAGTGATGAAATATCTCAACTCGAGCAGCGGATCAGCCAATATACCGCCGAATGGGCGCGACGCAACGTCGGTGACCCCGCCAACTACGAGATGACGCCCGAGGAGTACGCCCAGTGGCGCATGCTCCAGGCCCCCTCGATCATGGACAGAGACGCCGTTGAGAATTTCACTGAGGACGTTGAAGCCTACGCGCAAGAATGGGCGCGCCGTCACCTGGGCGAGGGAGAGGCAGAAGACAAAGCCGGTCAGATGCATTGGCGCGAGTCACAGTTGCCCTGAGAGAATGAGAGCAGAAGGAGTTGATATTATGAACAGCAAACGCGTCGTATGGATCGTGTTTTGGCGCTGCTCGCGGTGCCCGTGAACGTGGCGACCGACGATTTAGACGCGAGCAAAAGTGGGCTGGCTTTCATCGAGAACGTCGGCAATTCGACGCGCGCGCCCGCTTCCCAAGTGCGCGGCGGCCCGGCGACACTGTGGCTGACCGCTGACGCGCTATGGTTCACCTGGGTCGACGCGAACAGGCCCGCCTACGTGTTGGGCGAGACCACGTCCGACGATTTCCCGCTCACGCCGGACGCCTACGATACCTCCTTCGGGGGACTTTATGACGGATTCGTCACCAAGCTGATCACGACGACGCCGCTGCCTGACCTCTCCCGCTCGACCAAAACAGTCGCGCCCGAAGCGGCCCTCGTCGGCGAGACCGTCACCTACACCGTTCGCCTGGTCAACAGCGGCACGCTCAGCGACACCGCCAGCGCCACCACCACGGTCTACGCGCTGGGCGGCTATGACCTGACGATACAGAAAGAGATCGTTAGTTCAGGCCCCTACGATTACGGCGATCAGATTCGCTACAATATCACGATCTCCAACACCGGCCAACTGGCCGCCGACGTCACCGTGAACGACGCCATCCCCGAGGGCACGCAGTACGTCCCCGGATCGGCGTTTGACTACGGCGACGCCATGGGCTCCAGCCTGGACGACAGCGACGGCATCACCTGGCAGGGCAACCTGGACGCTGGTGACGCCCAAGTGATCGAGTTCAAGGTCGAGATCATCTCCGCCGAGGGTATGGACTGTGGGCTGATCTCCAACCAAGCCAGCGCTTCCATCGCCGGCACCGGTTATACGTGGTTGGCCACGGCCGACGCCAACGTCCGCTCGCCCGATCTGACGGTGAACGTCGCGCCTCAGGAGCATGCAGCGAAAAATGATCACGGTGAGTTCGCGCCCTACACGGCCACCGTGACCTACGAGAACAAGGACGATCACGATCATCCCGGCCTTCACCACCACGCTGACCGTCACTCTTCCCAGCGCCAACGCTGCCTTTGTGAGCAGTGATTGGGAGCCGGACACAAAGGTCAACGACCGCACCTGGGTCTGGGACCTGGGGACGGTCAACGCCGGCGCCAAGGGCAGCAGCATAAACCTGACGATACAGCCCGATACGCCGGGGAACGGCGAGTACCGCCTGGCCGCGGAGATCGCTGGCCTGCCGGAGGAGTGCTGCGATCCGAACGCCGCCAACTACGACGAGGCCTGGACCTACCGCGTGGATATGGATTTCCAGAAGGAGACCCAGGTGACCAAGTGGGCGTGGGCCACCGATCCTCAAAGCGGACAGGCCAGCGGGCGCTACGAACAAGAGTACTACATCGACTTCCACTACCAGAACACCAACCCGGCGCGTCCCAACCTGGTCACCTACAGTGTGACCGACACGCTCCCCTCCCAACTGACCTTCGACAGCGCGATTGCGCAGCCCGCGATGGACGTCCATCAGGTGGATAATCAGACGATGGTCTGGCGCATGCTGGCCGATGATCCATTCCGCGTGGGGGACCGGGCCTGGATACGGCTGAAGGGGGAAAGTGGGGCGCTGGAAGCCGGAGCAGTGCTCACCAATCAAGCCCACCTGGCCTACGCCCTCTCCGCGCAGGAACAGTTCACCAACTCGGCCCTGGTCACCAACACCGCGCCGCTCTTCCCGCCGCTGATCACGTACCCCGGCAACGGGGAAGTCTGTGGGGACGGGTTTGGCCAGGTCGAGGTGCGCGGGCAGGCCCAGCCCAAGGCCAGGGTCGTGGTGTACGTGGACAACGGCAGTGGATTCTATACGGACACCGAGACCATCGCTGACGCCAATGGCGTGTTCACCACCACGACCATCGCTCCGCTGCCGGAACAGGCATTGGAGACGATAAAAATCTATGCCAAGGCCTGCGCACCCGACGATCCAGGCCAGTGCAGCCAGGCTTCAAATCAGGTTGAAGTTACGGAATCGCAGACCGGCTGGTGTCCGCAGCGCTCCTACTGGGAGGGGACGGTCAAGGATGGAGCGCTGGAGGGAGAGGAGATGACCTTCCGCTTCCGCGATTCCGACGGTTACTTCACCACCTTCTTCTGGCAGATGCCCGGCGTCTACGGCTTCTGGGACACCGACCTGCACCTCTACTCCTGCTGCACCGAGCAGACCCAGGCCATGACCGTCACCACCGATGGCACGGTCTACACGCCCAGCAGCCGCGATGGACACTGGTATCACTTCGACATCACCGGCGGCGCCCACGACGTCAGGATCGAGAGTCAGTGCGGCGACGAGAAAAGTACGAGCGAAGGCGAGATCCTCATCGACCCCGACGGCTTCGTCTTCAACGTGGACGAGGGCGGCGATTATGACGCCACCACCGGCATGTTCGACCCCGTCGAGCCTATCCCCGGCGTGACCGTGACCTGCATGATGTCCGCGCCGCAGTGGGGCGGCTGGGTGCCCTGGCCCGCGCACCTCTACGATGATCAGGTCAACCCGCAGGTGACCGACG
>CAYVKR010000203.1:0-5812 GCA_964452025.1 uncultured Anaerolineales bacterium | reverse complement strand
ATGATGGGAAGCCGCCTATGGCGTTTGAGCCACCCGACAACTGCTTCGTTTGCCCATGTTTAACTATTTTTGCATTTCGTCGGATCTCATGATAAAAAGCTATAGCAAACCTAAGAATCTCCGTGACCTCTGCGTGCTCTGCGGTTAGATTGACCTTTTTTCAGGGCAGCCAATATTGGCCTTTGGAGAGTATGAACATACTGTGATGGGGTGGAGGATGTTGCTGAATAAAAAAGCCTGGTCTGTTATCCATTGGGCCTTCATCTGGTTGGTGGCTCTCTTTCTTTTGTTGGCGTCATGGGTGCAGCCGACGATGGCCCAGGCGCCGGATCAAAATCTCTGGTTCACCCCATGGTTGAATACAGAGACGCGCTACATCACCAGCGCGGAGCTGCTTCTCGAACAGTACCCGGAGACCGGAACTGAGATCCCCAATAGCGTCTACAATGGCGAACTGATAACCTACACTCTACGTCTCGAAAATCTGACTGCGACGGATCTCGTTGACATTGAGGTCATTGATCTTCTGCCTTCTGATGCGCTGGAACAGTCCTCGATCACGTGCACGCCGGCCTGCCAGCGGGTGGATGAAAGCGAGACTGTCCCGGAGCCATCCGGCGGTACGTTGGTTATCAGCACCACCCGTCAGCTGATTTGGGAGCTGGCCAGCCTGAAACCATCGGGTGTCTATACGGTCTCATTCACGGGTCGGGTTGTCGGTCAGCCCGAGGGCTCTCTGCTCACCAACCGTGTGTTCGCACGCTACGTCAGCGGCGGTGAGACCCAGGCGGTCAGCGGTGAGGACGTAACTGTCAAGACGCTCATGCGCGTCTCCTCTGCCGGGGAAGCGAGCATCTCTTCGGTGCCCACCTGGTTTTCGGAGGACGCGGGCGGCACCATCGCCCAGGATTGGGGGGATTTCGATCTTGACGGCGATCTCGACCTGGCGCTCGGCTCATCGCTGGGCACCTCTATCTACCGCAACGACGATGGCGCTCTTACACTGATCTGGCGCTCCCCCGCGCGTGAGGACGGTGCATCGCGGCTCTCCTACGGCGTTCGCTGGGCCGACGTGACGCCCGATCTTCAGCATCGCCCGGAGCTGATCGTGGTGGGCGACAGTGAAGCGCAGAGTGCCACTGATGAGGGCCTCAACTATATCTATGCCTACGATCCGGTTGAGGAAGATTTCGTTGAAGTGGCCACTTTCGCCTCCCATCTCCAGCTGGTGCGTCTGGTCACCGGCGACTTTGACGGCGACGGGGACGTTGACCTCGTCGGCAGCACCAACGCCATCAACGGACGTGTGGAAACGCCGTTCCAGGACCTCTGCCCGGTCAATCTCTACCGCAACGACGGACAGGGAGGCTTCACGGGTACCGTGGGCCTCACGGAGACGCACGCGGTTCGCTGTCTCAGCGAGCACGCGACGGCGGCGCTGGGAGAGGCGGATTTCGACGCCGATGGTGATCTGGATCTGGCGCTTGGGCAGTTTCCCAGCACCTTGAAGGTCCTGGAAAACGTGCGCGATGGTCAGGTGCTCACCGAAACCGACATCTTGGTCGGCGAGGTGGTGCTGGAGACAGCTCTGGAATATCTGCCTTACGACCTGGCCTGGGCCGACCGGGATCACGATGGCGTCCCGGAGTTGGCGGCCGCCTATCCGATCCAACGTCAGGCGCGTGTCTACGATCAGATTGGCGGCAATTTCAGCGTCTCTGGCATTATCCGCACCACGAGGTTCATGACGCCGCTGGCCGTGGACTGGGGCGACTTCAACGGTGATGGGCGCGTCGACCTCGTGGTTGCTGATCTGACCCCGCGTTTCTACGAGTGCGAAGGCGCGGGCCAGTTCAGCTGCCTGACGGGACTGGACGTCACGTCGTCCTCAAGTGGAGGACAGATCTGGAGCCTGCGTGGTATTGAACTGGGCGAGCGTCAGAATCTCGATCTTTCGGTCAGCAACCGGGACGGGCCAAGCCAGCTCTATACGGTCTCGACGCCCAAACTGGCGACGTCCCTCACCGAGGTGAGTGATAAGCACGCCAGCAGCGTTGCCTGGGGCGATGTCGACGGCAACGGCGACCAGGATTTCTTGCTGGGCAGCGCGCCGTTGACGGAACAGGGATTCGGTAGCTATCTCTATTTGAATAAGAACGGCACTTTTTCGGATCTCAACGAACGGGAGTTCAGCTCAAGCAGCTTTGGCCCGCACGCTGTGGCCTTTGGGGACGTGGACCTCGATGGTCAATTGGAAATCGCCATTGGGACGCCCTCGGAGATTCAGATCTACCAGGACGACGTGTACAATAGGGCGAGCCAGCAGATCGCGGTCCCTTATGCTGTGCGCAGCCTGGCCTGGGGCGACGCCGATGACGATGGTCGGCTGGATCTGCTGGTGGGCTTTGCGGATGGCCCAGCCCGGCTCTATCTGAACGCGGGCACGCAGTTGCAGGGCGCTGCCGTCTTCAGTACCACCCAGCAGGGAGAGGTTTCCGATCTGGCGTGGGGTGATCTCGACGGTGATCATTATCTCGATTTTGTCATCGGCTTCAAGGATCAGCCGCTCGTTGCTTACCGCAATAACGGCGATAGGACGTTTTCAGTGGCGTGGAGTACGCCGATGACGTTGCCCATACGCGCGCTGGCGTTGGGGGATTACGATGTGGACGGCGACGTCGATCTGGCGGTGGGCAATGGCGCGGGCGCCCGCGACCAACTGTGGGAGAACGAGGGCGGCACCTTTGGCACGGCCCCGGTCTGGACGACCGGCGCGGTAACGTCTACCACCACGGCGTTGGCCTGGGGTGATTGGGAGAACGACGGGCTGCTAGATCTCGCTATGGGGCGTGACGGTGCGACGGACGTGGTTTACGCTAATCTGGGTAGCCAACCGGGCGTGCCACAGTTCGCCGCGCTCTGGTCTTCCGCCGCGCTTTCTGACACGACCGGCGTCGCCTGGGGAGACCCCGATGGCGACGGCGATCTAGATCTGGGCGTCAGTCATCGGGACGCGCCCAGCGGGTACTATGCGAATACGTTGATCAACCCCAATGCCGCCCCGCTTGCCGATAACCCGCCCTACGTCACAGTTGCGCGTCCGGGCTCCACGACCGACGCTTTCTTCTATTCCAGCCCCGAAATCCTTGGCGGCCCGGAGACGCCCACCGTGACCGTTCCCTACGTGGTGCACGATGCGGAAAGCGATCCCATCAGCGGTATGGAGTTTGCGTACTCGCTCTCTGGCGGGACGAACTGGCAGCCTGCCACGCCGGCGACGACGTCGCCCGCGCCCATCACCCAGACGACGCCGGGGGGCGTGGCGGGCGTCTTCGTCTGGGATGCGGCCGCCGACGACGCGGTGAGCGACCATGCGCGCTTCCGCGTGCGGGTGGCTTCCCAGAAACGCAGCGGCACGCTCCAGGACGTCGATGGCAGCGGCGTTAGCCCGCCCTTCCGCGTGCGGGGCCTGGATTGTTACTGGCCCGCCGGCGCTGGCATTGTCGCCGGGTCACTCACGCCTACCCTTGGCGAGGACGTTGCGTTCGAGGGGCGCGTGGCCTTCGCCAATGGACCGGTCACCTATCATTGGGACTTTGGCGATGGAGAGGTGACCACCGGTTGGAAAGTGCAACATGCCTATCAAGCGGATGGCGCCTACACTGTGACGCTGCAGGTCTTTGGCAATGCTTGTCCCATCGCCCGTCCCGCTTTTGCCAAGCAGACCATCGAGGTGAAGGGAAGCCGGGTGTATCTGCCGTTGGTCCAGAAGCGCTACACGGACACGACCACGATAACGACCACCCGCTCGCTTGCTGCGGCGCCGGTTCCTCATCTTCCTTTATCCAACGCGGAGCGGTCGGCGGCCTCAGATGTGGCTCTGCTGACCGCGCCCATTCCCGGATCGGCCGGCACGGCGACCAGACCGCAGGCTGATCTACAGGTCCATACGCAGGATCTGCAGCAGCTCACGAACTACGCGCTGGGCATCAACAACCAGCCGGCCATGAGCGGGGACGGCACTCGCGTCGCCTTCTGGTCCACCGGACGCCTCACCGGGCAAAATCCCGACGGCAACATTGAGATTTTCCTGGCGGAGGTAGACGGGGACAATGGGATTGACTACACCCAGATCACCAGTTCCACTGGTACCATTCTGGGCGGCTTCAATCTTTATCCAACTCTTGATCAGACCGGTGATCGCATGGTTTTCTTCTCCGATCGGGATCTAATAGGCGACAACGGCGACCGGAATTTTGAGGTCTTTGTGGCGGAGATACAGGCAGATGGGTCGCCAGTTCTTACCCAGATCACCCGGACAGAGGACGGCGTCAACATTTTGCCGGATATCAGCAGCGATGGTCACTTCGTTACCTTTATCTCTGACAATGACCTGCTGGGCAACGGCCAATTGATGAGCGGGCGGTTGGAGGTTTTTCGCGCCGATATCACCGATATTCAAAACGTCACCTTCACCCAGATTACCGATGGTCCGGGCGAAGTCGTTTTCAGCGATGCGCCCGCCATCAGCGGGGATGGGGAGATCATCGCCTTCGTCTCCGATCTGGATCTGGAGCCAGGAAGGAACGGCGACGGTAACCGTGAGATCTTCTTGGCGCGGGTAGCGCCGGCCGACGGCGCTATTACCTATACTCAGGTGACAGAGACAGAGGCTGGGTTGAACGAACAGCCGGCTATCAGCGACGATGGCACGCGGCTCGTCTATCTCTCCAGCAACGACGTTGCGGGCGAGGCGCGTCGGCTCTATCGCGCTGACCTCGATCCGGTGACATTGACGCTGAACGATGTGCAGCAGGTTGCTGCCACAGGCGGCGATCTGGATCGGCCCACCCTCAGTGGCGACGGGACAAGGGTCGCGTACTACACCGCGCAGGATGACGACATCTATCTTTTCGACTTTGTTGACGATGAGGAGAAGGAGCGCACGCAGCTGGTAAGTACTTATCCCTCGCTCAGTGATGGGGGGACCCAGATGGCTTTTGCTTCGGATGGGCGGATCTACGTCAAATCCTATCCGCTGGCGGATCTGTCGTTGCGTAAGACCAGCGTGGTGACCCAGGTCGCTACCGGTGATCGGCTGACGTACACGCTCACGTTGACCAACAGCGGGCCTTCCGCGGGCACCGACGTGGTGCTCATCGACGATCTGCCCGAAGGTGTGACGTCCCTGCTGCCGCAGAGCGCGGAGCATACCACGACGTACCCGCCGGCCGTCATCACCGACACGAATCGCAGGCTCTTTGAACTGCCGGACGACGGCGGCGGCGTGGACGCCTGGACGTCCATGGACGATAACCAATCGTTACTACATTTCGATTCATTTGCTTCTTTCTTCAATCCTGATGACGGTAGACTTTATTTGCGCACATTTGACACGAGCGGTCGCGATAACCATTTCGAATGTCCGTTAGGTGCGTGCCCACATCAGACGGCGGAAGGCAAGTTGGGCAATGCGGTGTATTTCGACTCCGGAAACTACCTCCACTCCGAAGATCCCATTGACCTGCAGAATCGCTCGTTTAGCATCTCTTTCTGGGCGAAGCGTGACGTTGCCAACCGGGGGGATTGGATCGCCGGACAGGGTACCATCGAGATCAACCGGGGACTTCACCTGGGGTTCCGCGCTGACAACCGCTTTACCTGCGCGTTTTTTGGTGACGATCTGAATACGAGACCTTATGAGGACACCGAGTGGCATCATTGGGCGTGCACCTACGATGCGGCGACGCGGGAGCGCACCATCTACCGCGACGGCGTCGCCGTGGCCCAGGACGTCGCCAACGCCCATTAT
>CAYVKR010000202.1:0-5830 GCA_964452025.1 uncultured Anaerolineales bacterium | reverse complement strand
TGCGTGCCGGACTCTCCTCGGAATCCGCCCGCGCCGGTTTCGCCACCACCACGGCCGACGTCTACGCCAACGCTGTTTTGCTTTCGCTGGAGACCACGCAGCACGAGCAGGCCTTCGCGCTGGTCGAGCAGGCGCGGGCGCGGGCATTTCTCGACGGATTGGCGGCCCGTTCGACCGACCTGGCGCGCGCAGCCGAGACGGCCACGCTGGCGCTCTCTGACGTCCAGGCCGCGCTCCCGCCTGACGCCGTGCTGCTGGAATACTTCACCACCGGTCTCATCGAAGCACCCGACGGCGGACGGGTCTCTTCGGAGGCGCGGCGCCACCGCTTTCCGCCGGCCCGCACGGTGCTCTTCGTCGTGACTCGTGACGACATGCACGTCCACACGCTTGATCTTTCGCCCAACGATCTGCGCCCGGCGCGGTTAGATAGCGTCGTCGAGCGGCACTTTCTGCAGCCGGCGATCCGGCGCGCTCTTTACGATCGGCTGATCGCGCCTATTGCAGCGAATATCGCAGAGGCGCAGCGTCTGTACATCGTCCCCCACGGTCCGCTGCACTACATCCCTTTCCAGGCGCTGTTGGCGCCCAACGGAGAGACGCTGCTGCATCCCGCCGGCCCCAATCTGATCTACGGGCCGAGCGCCACCGTGCTCTTCGGGGTGGCTCTGGGATCCGCCGAAGGGCCGCCGCGCTCCTGCTTGGCGTTGGGCTATAACAGCCGACATCCCGCGCTCCAACATGCCGAGAAGGAGGCGCGGCGCGTAGTCGCGCTGACGACCGGCAAGGCGCTCACCGGTTCCGCTCCCAAGAAGGCGCAGTTGCTGGCGCAAGCACCCCGCTATGCCATGCTTCACTTCTCCTGTCACGGCGCTTTTGATCCCGCCGCGCCCTGGGGGTCGGCGCTGCAGTTGGCCCCGGACGAGACGTTGACAGCGCTGGATGTGTTGGGTGCCTTGCGATTGTCCGGCGGCCTGGTCACGCTGAGCGCTTGCGAGAGCGGGCTGAGCCGCGTGCGACGCGGCGACGAGCTGATCGGGCTGCAGCGCGCTTTCTTGCACGCCGGCGCATCGACGCTGGTCTCCACCTTGTGGCGCGTCGATGAGCAGGCCACGCTATGGCTGATGGAAAGGTTCTATCAGACGCTTATGGCGGGCGCTGATGCGGCGACGGCGTTGAAATCGGCGCAGTTAGCTCTGCGGGATCAGCCTGAGTTCGCCGACCCGGCGCATTGGGCCGCCTTTACGCTGGCGGGGACGCCCGACCCGCTGCCGGCGTGATCTGGATACTGAGCTCTGGCAGTGCATTAAGAGCGATGTGCGGAAAGACCGCTTTGCCAAAAGCGTCGGTCTGCCGGGTAGCCAGCGTCTCTTGACCTCGGTTGAGCGTCACCTGTGTCCCCCCTAGATTAGGCCACCCCCCGCGACCGGGGATCTTGACCTCGACGATCACCGTGCAGATATCGGACGTTTCACCGGCAGGTTTTTCAGCCGTGATGGTAACGTCTAGATCCTCTCGGCTCTCACTAAGGGTAACTTCGAAAAGCACCTGTGAGGTGGCGGCAGTTTTTAGGCCGACCGCGACCGGTTGTAAAGGCATCTGCAACCGGCGCAACACCGTGTTTGAGAACTCAACGATCAGTTGTCCCAGACGATCCACGTACCAGAACGGCGGCAGTGTGGTCTCCGGTTCCGGTTCTGTCTCCAGAAACGAAAGGTCTGGCTCCGGGTAGTGCAGTGGAACGACGCCCTGCTCGGCGTCATCATGTAACGCCATGAGTTCTGTATAGCGTGTCGCACATCCCGCGCAGGTTTTAAGGTGCTCGGCTACTTCTCGCCACGGTGTCGCGGCGGCTTTTCCCTGGATTTCCATCGCGACAAAGGCCGGTATCCAAACTTCATAGGGACAGAACGCTGTGTCGTCACTTACATCGTGTATCGTTGCTGTAAGCAGGCGTTGGAATCGCTGCTGACAATTTCTGCATTGAGCAATATGCCGCACTGCCAGACTCAGCATCTCTTGAGAGGACGTTGGATCCGCAAGATACTTCATCAGCCGCTCACAGGCTTTCTGACATGGTTTGTTCTGCATAGGTAAATGGCCTTTATCCCCTATGAGGATAAGGTGACTTTGACATTACATCCTCTTCTCTCAAAAATCTTCATCTTTTGGGAGGTTAAAATAGCGCCGTAGCTTTGAGTTCTCTCGCAGTTCCTGAATACCTCGGTGGCGGAGTACGCGGACATAGCTCGCCGAGATGTCTAAGCGTCGGCTGATCTCGGTATCGTTCAGATCGGCGAAATATTTCAAAGTGATCGCCTGACGTTTGCGTGGATCTGTGATTTTATGTAGTGCCTCCGCCAGCATCGCGGCCCGTTCGTTACGGAGAAGTTCCTTATTGGCGGAGGTGGGTTGCGTGTGGGTACTCTGGTTCTGACCGACTTCGACGGCCAGTTTTTCGTCATCCTGCAAAATGCGCCGGGCCCGCTCCTCTTGCTGGAACGCATGGCGCAATTTCCAGAGGGCGAAGGCGAGGAAGGTGTCGGGCTGTCGACAGCGGTCGATCTGCTCGTAGACAAGCACCAGAGCGCGTTGGGTGGCGTCTTCGGCCAGCTCAGGCCAGCGATTATAGGCTGCGCGGTAGAGGTAATGATGAAGATCCCGGTAGGCACGTTCGCGGCGTCTAGAATCCTCACATTGACGACAGGCTTTATACAGCGCAATCGTGTACTGGTGCTTGGCCTGCCGCCGTAAGGTGTCTTCAGAGCTGCTGGCCGGTACCTCGTGCCTAATCAAGCGGGCCAGGGCCTCTACACTCAGTAAGCTCCAACGATAATCTTGCAGCAGTTTCTGTGCAATATCCTTACAGGCCTCCACAGGGAGGCGCCTGGTGTTGTCGTCGATATTCATCTAGCTGAAAGGTCGCTGTTTTTTCATCACGGATTTATTATAGCATGACTCGTGAGATCTTCATCATGAAGTGTAACATACCGGATGTGTGTCGCTCTTAATAAGTGTACGTTCATCTGTACTCCGTTATCTATAACTGAATTAAAACGATAGATACACTTTGTGTTAGATTAATGATATTGACTTTGTGGGTCTCTGGGATTTCGCCGGGTGGCCAAAAACGATCTAAATTTTTACCACGGATGGCACGGATTTTCACTGATTCTTCATTTTCTGTGTGAATCTGTGAAATCCGTGGTTAAGTTCTCAGTCTGATCATGCGAAATCCATAAGAGCCGACTTTGTTTGGCCTATCTATATCATGGGTTTCAAGGAGGTTCAGGTGCGCGATTTTCGAAAAAGTTTCACTCTGATTCTGTTCACGACCCTATTACTGACGGCTTGTGGCACGGCGCAATCCTCTGATGCGGTGGCGACGTCAGCGCCAACGGAGACACCGATGCCTCCTACCGTCACGGCAACGGAGACGCCGGTGCCCACGTCCACTTCGACGGAAACGCCTACGGCGACCCCCGTTCCGCCAACAGCAACATTTACGTCGACGCCGCGTCCCTTGACGCAGTGGCAGGAGCAGCTGGTCATTCAATATCTCGGTTACTCGGAAGAGACCGGCCCGAGGTTCACCGATCAATCGATCTGCGTCCGCGACGGCGCCGGCAACGAGCACCAGCTCACGCTGGGCGCCTGTGCGACCGCTCGTCGACGCTGTCCCGGCCTCTGTAGCGTGTCAGCTCGCCCTAACCTGGGCGGCTCGATCCCGCTGCAGATCGATGGTGAGTGCATGAGCTTCGACGCCGGTCCCGCCTTCGACCCGGTGACCTACGAACTGGGCGGCAGCGCCCAGATTACGCTTTCCACCGCGTCCGACAGCGGCGACGGTATGGTTATCGTAGCCGACATCGTCGGTCTGCCGTGTAAAGGCGCTAGTGCGCCGTAACGTTCTCCGAAGCTGCTCAAATGTTGGAACGTGCTCACTTTCCAATGTTTGAACGTCTTAACACCATTGAGGGATTTCGAAGCGAGTCTGCTGATGAAAACGCCCTCTGTACCGTAGAAACTGCGTAGGCGAAAGCAAGGCAAACGAAACTGGGGTTGATGCGGGAGGGAAACATGATGGGAAGCCGCCTATGGCGTTTGAGCGACCCTGGACCTGCTTCGTTTGCCCATTGATCCTGACGTTTGGCTAGCTCAAAAATTACAAATGTCATGCATACCATTTACATAGGAGGTTTTTGTGAATCCCGTTATTTTTGGTCTTATGGGTGTCGTTGTGTTGTTGGTCGGACTGTATATCTGGTACAAGAAGAGACAGAGCAAACGTCAGCGCTCGCTCGATGCACAACTTGCCGAGGCGACGACGGAGGAGGAGCGCGAAGCGCTGCAGGCGCAGGCGAAGTTGCAGAAGAAATGGGGGTGTCTGGGTGCGTTTTTGGCGTTGGCCTTGGTCGGCAACCTGGCATTGGCCGGGCTTACCTTCACCTCGGCTGTCCAGTACCAGGCCCCCTTGCTTTATCTGGGGGGATCGCTCAATTTGCTCTCCGCCGTCTGTGCTGTCTTTGTCTGGAAACGCAAGAAGTGGGCGGCCTATGGCTACATCGCCGGTGTCGTTGGCGTGATACTGTTGAATCTGTCCGTAGGCGCGACGACTGATGCTGCGCGGGGCCTGCTTCCGTTGGCGCTGTTTGGCATCGCCGTGCAACCGGTATGGGATCAGTTGGAGTGAGGGGCAGGAGAGATAGGTTTATAGTTTGCGTGGGGGCAGTTCTCAGGGATTATCCCTTAGTGTGTTATGTTTTTGGGCTCTTTTGGATTTCGCCGGGTAAATATGGCCAAATCCCCATTGAATTGTCACCCTGAGCACAGCGAAGGGTCTCGTTCCCCACCAACGAGATTCCTCACTACCCGGCGAAATACCAGAGATCCTGTTTTTGCAACGAGATCAAGACAAGAAACGGAGTTGCGATGATGAAGAAGTTACTGACGACGGTAACGTTGTTTGTCTTCCTCTCGAACATAATTCCTGCAAGCACGATGCCCGCATCGGCGGTGCGCGCGGAAGCGCCTCCTCCGCCGACGCCGACGGTCGAACCAACGGTCGAAACGACGCCGGAGGCGATAGATACGACGCCGCAGTCCACGCCACCGGCGCCGCCTTCGCCCGAGGAGCTACCAAAAGAGGTACAGGAAGCGCGGGCGCGGAGCGCAATGAAAGCGGTGTTGAACAAGTACCTCGATCACCTGGGATCACGTTACCGCGCCACATTGGGCGAGGTCGCGGTAGACGGCCCGTGGGCGCACGGCGTCGCCGTCTGGCAGAGCGAGGATGCGGTCACCGAGGGGCCGATCCATTTGCTGGCTCGTCGCGATGAGCAGGGCACGTGGCAGGCGCTGCTGCCTCGCGAAGAGGGGTTGTTCCCGCAGTGGGTGGAGGAGGTGCCGGAGCGATTGGTGCCGGCTGAGGAGAAGGGTCAACTACGCACGCAAGCCGCAGAAGCTAGCGCTTTGCGGAGACTGCAAGTCACACCTGTGGTTCTGCCAGATGTGCCTCCAACGCCACTTAAGGAAGAACTGGAAAGAGGACTTGTGGAATCTAGTCCAATGCTTTTGACTGAACCCATCTCAAATGTGACGTGGGCGGTTGAGGGCGACCGTTCGGTGATCCACTCCATTACCCATGGGGGCATACGGACGAAAATCGTTGATGTGGCTTTTGATAGGATGCAGTTCCCCCAATTCAGTGCCTTTATTAGGCTTTCGCCGAATAGACGATATGTCACCTATGTCATTGCCGATGACCTGGGCATGCGCAACTCGCAGTTGTGGCTTGTCGATCTGAGCAGTGGAGATCGACGAGATCGGA
>CAYVKR010000201.1:0-5853 GCA_964452025.1 uncultured Anaerolineales bacterium | reverse complement strand
ATGGGAAGCCGCCTATGGCGTTTGAGCGACCCTGGAACTGCTTCGTTTGCCCTCTATTCTCACTGCAATTGACATCTCCCCCAACCTGCTATAATGAGAGCGTTCACTACGACAGAGGTGCCCGCAGGCCCGGACGCCTGGGGCACACAGGGGAAGCCGGTCAAAGTCCGGCGCTGTCCCGCAACTGTAGCAACGGTGATAGGTACACCGTTGGAGCCAGATTACCTGCCTCTGTCGAAACGTGCGCGTACAGAACCTTCGCGGAAAGGGGGTTGCGTATGAAGGGACGTTTTGCCAGACAAGCCCTTCCCCGACCGACGTAGAGGGGGAGGGCTTTTTTGTATGCCGGTGCTTGGCGATCCATCCTTGCAGCGGCGCACGACCTTGAACCGTCAACTCCGACGCTGATAGGAAGACCTAGGTCGCTGACTAACTTTCAACCTGCAACTTGTAACGTTCAACTTATATATGAGGAGTATCTGATGTTCAACTATCGACGTATTGCGTTAAGCATCACCCTGACCCTATTCATCGTCGCTGGGATAACGTTGACCTTCAACCGCGCCGCTTCGGCGCAGGCCGGTTTCCCACTGGCGCCTGACCCCAACGCAGACCTGAACGCTCCCGCTGGCAGCGAGCCACAAACCACGCCCGAACATCGCGCCGCGCTGGTGGTGCGTTTCGACGACGAGACGGTGGCATCCCGGTGCGTCTCCTTCACTGAAGCGGAGATCAGCGGCTACGACCTGCTGGCCCGCTCTGGACTGGACGTCGTCGCCACCTTCAACGACATGGGCGCAGCCGTCTGCAAAATCGAAGAGACGGGCTGCCCAGAAGATAACTGCTTCTGCGAGTCCCCCTCCACCTATTGGGCCTACTGGCATCTAGAGGATGAGGCCTGGGCCATGGCGCAGAGCGGCGCCAGCGACTATCAGGTCAGCGATGGCGACGTGGAAGGGTGGAGCTGGGGGGCTGACGAGCCGCCGGTCATCACCTTCGACGAGATTTGCACCCAACCGCCTGCGGATACCGCCGACGCTGCGTCCCCTTCAGACGCCGCGCTGCCCTCCGGCTACGTCATCTTCGGCGTGATCACTGTGGGCGCGCTCGTCGGGCTGGTGTTCTTCCTCCGGCGACGGAACTAGACCATGCGCCGTTGGCTCGCCGGGCTGATCTACGCGCTCAGCGGCGCGCTGGGCGTCTTCGCCTTCCTCGCGCCCTTCCTCCGACCCGGCGGCGCTGACGAAAGCATGGCCCTGGGCCAACTGGCGCCGCTGCTCACGGCGGCGCTGGTGGGCCTCTCCGTGCTGGCGCTGGGTGTAGAGCTGCAAGGTCAGACGCTCAGCGCCAAGACCGTCGCCCTTCTGGGCGTCCTGGTCGCCGTCACCAGCGTGCTGCGCTTTGTCGACGTCGCCGTCCCGCTGCCTGGCGGCTTCTCGCCGGTCTTCGTGCCCATCCTCCTGGCGGGCTACGTCTTCGGCTCCCGCTTTGGCTTTCTCATGGGCGCGCTGACCCTGCTGGTCTCCTCGCTGATCACGGGCAACGTCAGCCCCTGGCTGCCCTACCAGATGTTCGCCGCCGGCTGGGCGGGGCTGACCGCTGGATGGCTGCCGCACCCGAAGAAGCCCTGGATAATGGTGGCCCAGATCTCCGCCTTCGGCTTCCTCTGGGGCCTGCTCTACGGCGTCCTCCTCAACCTCACCTTCTGGCCCTTCGCCCGGGGACCGATGGAGCAATCCTGGACGCGGGAACTCCCCCTGCGCGAAATCCTGACGAACTACGCCACCTTCTACGTGGTGACCTCCCTGGCCTGGGACCTGATCCGGGCGGTCTGGAACGCGGCGCTGCTCCTGGCGCTGACCGTCCCGTTGGTCAAGGTCTTGACGCGCTTCCGCCGCCGCTTCCACTTCGAGGTGGCGCGTGGCTGACGCGCGCGCCTGGTTGGCCTGGGCGCTGACGGTGCTGCTGGCTGCGTCCTACAGCCGGAACCCGCTCTACGGCGTCCTCTTGCTCCTGGTGACGGTCTGGGTCTACGCCGCCTGCGCCGCCGAAAACGCCCCCGCCTCTCCCTTGGCGCCGCTGCGATTCGCGGGGATCGCCGTGCCGCTGACTGCGCTTTTCAACGCCCTCGCCTCCCACGTCGGCGCGACGATCCTCTTCACCCTCCCGGATTGGCTTCCGCTGGTGGGCGGCGCGGTGACGCTGGAGGCGCTGGTCTTCGGTGCCACCAACGGCCTCAATCTAGCCGTGATCTTCAGCGGCTTCGCCGCCTTCAACCGGGCGCTGCGCACGCGCCAGCTGCTCCAGCTGACGCCGCGCGCCTTCCACGAGAGCGGCGTCGTGCTCTCCATCGCCCTCACCTTCGTGCCGCAGACGCTCCAGAGCCTGCGCCGCATCCGCGAAGCCCAGGCCGTGCGCGGGCACCGGGTGCGCGGCGTGCGAGATTGGCTCCCCATCGTCACCCCGCTGCTGATCAGCGCCCTGGAGCGCGCGCTGGCGCTGGCCGAGTCCCTGGTCGCGCGGGGCTACGCCGCCGTCGATGCGCCGTCGACGCTGCACACGCAGGTGCCGCTGGCGCTGGGCCTGCTGACGCTGCTGGGCGGCTGGCTGACCTACGTCTTCGCGCCCGCTGCCCGCACGCTGGCGCTGGCGGCGCTGGGGCTGGGCCTCGCCCTGCTGGGCGGCGCGCTCTGGCTGACCGGGCGCGCCGTCCGCCACACCTCCTACCATCCCCGGCGCTGGCACTGGCGCGACACGCTCATTATCGCGGGATGCGTGCCCGTCCTGTTCTTGCTGCTCACCCGGCGGGCGGCCGTCACCTACAGCCCCTATCCCGCACTGACCTGGCCTCCCTTCAATCCGTTGATCGGCCTGAGCATCCTGGGGCTGCTCGTCCCGGCCTTCGTCGTCCCCCAAGATCGACAGGATTTACAGGATCAACAGAGATGAGATCATCCATGCGTCCGCTTAATCCATTAATTCGGCTGGACGGCCTGACCTACACCTATCCCGGCGCGAAGCGAGCGGCGCTGGCGGAGGTCACGCTGGGGATCGCCGAGGGAGCGATAGCGCTGGTGGCGGGGCCGTCGGGCAGCGGCAAGTCGACGCTGCTGCGCTGCCTCAACGGGCTGGTGCCGCACTTCAGCGGCGGGACGGTGCGGGGCGAAATCACCGTCGCCGGGCTGGACCCGGTGGCCGATGGACCGCAGGCACTGAGCCGGGCCGTGGGCTTTGTGGGACAGACGCCGGAAGCGCAGTTCGTCCTGGATCGCGTCGAGGAGGAGATCGCTTTCGCGCTGGAGAACGCAGCGCTACCCCGCGCCGAGATGCACCGGCGCGTCGACGCGGTGCTGCAACAGTTGGGGCTTGCCGCTTTGCGCACCCGCTCCCTGGCGACGCTCTCCGGCGGTGAAAAGCAGCGCGTCGCCATCGCGGCGGCGCTGGCGCTGCGCCCGCGCGTGCTGGTGCTCGACGAGCCGACGTCCCAGCTCGACCCCCGCTCCGCCGAGGAGGTATTGGAGGCGCTGGCGCGACTCAACCAAGAACTGGGACTGACCATCGTGCTGGCCGAGCACCGCCTGGAGCGCGTGCTGCCCTACGTCGACCACCTCATCACGCTTGAGGCCGACGCGCCGGTGCGGAGCGGCCCACCCCGGCAGATCCTGCGCGAGATCGAGCTGACACCGCCCGTGATCACGCTGGGAAAGGCGTTGGGCTGGTCGCCGCTGCCGCTGACAGTCGAGGAGGCGCAACCCTTCGCGCAGCAGACCCCACTCCCCGCCGCATCCCGTCCCCGACGAGCGCCCACGCGCAAGCCGCTGCTGCACGTCGAAGGGCTGCACTTCGCCTATGACGGCGCGCCCGCGCTGCGTGACGTCACCTTCGACGTGGGCGCGGGGGAAGGGGTGGCGTTGATGGGGCGCAATGGCGCCGGCAAGACGACGCTGCTCAAGTGCATCGTGGGGCTGCTGCAGCCGGCGCAGGGCCAGATCACGCTGGCGGGCCGCTCGCTGGTCGGCAAGGAGACGGCCGATATCTGCCGCGAGGTGGGCTACCTGCCGCAGACGCCGGACGACCTGCTCTTCGCGGAGACGGTGGCGGAGGAACTGGCGGTCACGCTGCGGAACCACGGCCTGCTCGCACATCCGCCCGTGGAACCGGAGCAACTGCTGGCGCGCTTGGGACTGGCGCAGGTACGCGCGCGCTATCCCCGCGATCTGAGCGTGGGGCAGCGCCAGCGGGTGGCGCTGGGCGCCATCACCGTGACGCGCCCGCGCGTGTTGCTGCTGGACGAGCCGACGCGCGGCCTGGACTACCGCGCTAAGACGACGTTGGTGCGGCTGTTGCGGGCGTGGCAGGCCGAGGGAACGGCCGTCGTCCTGGCAACGCACGACGTCGAGCTGGCGGCGCAGGCGGCGGAGCGGGTGGTGATGCTGGACGAGGGCACGGTCGTCGCCGACGCCGCGCCGGAGGTGCTGGCCCCATCGCCCTTTTTCTCTCCGCAGGTGGCGCGGCTCTTCCCTGGTCGCGGCTGGCTGACGCCGGAAGATGTGCTCTCGGAGCTCACCGGCGCTCACTGCGACGCGCGTCAGATCAAGGACGCGGCTACACGACCACCCACCTAACATAAGAAAAGGACTTACCCAAGGGCAAGTCCTTTCTGACCTTTGCAAGCGTACTCAAGACTTGAGCTTCAACTCCTCACCACAGCAGGAGAAGGTGCAGGGTTCGGCGCAGTCGCAGTCGGCGGCGTCCTCACCGCACTCCCGGCACTCCTTGACGACCTTGAGCTCCAGCCCGCACTCCTCACAGACGTACACCTGACCCAGTTTCATATCGTGACAGCTGATCATGTATGCCCTCCTTGATTGACGTGAACACGAACGGCGCGTGCAGCGCCCAACGCTCTGCTTGATAGGATAGCATCGTTCAACCGGGCGTCAATTGTAGAAGGGCACCGCAATCTCGCCGCAGGGGGCGGGAATAGGCGCGCACCATCCCAAGAAACTATGGCGCTCTGAGTCCACGTCCCAGGGAAGATTTTCAAAAAAATGCCCCCGAGGACGGGGACATTAAGCCTTATTTGAGTGAGGAGAGTCAAACTATAAAATCTTGCTTACACGTCCAGGTTCTCCACCTCGTGGGCATGGCTCTGGATAAACCGGCGGCGGGGCGGCACTTCGCGGCCCATGAGCATGCTAAACGTATCGTCGGCGCGCTCGGCGTCCTCGATAGTGACGCGGAGCAGGGTGCGGGTCTTGGGGTCCATGGTGGTGTCCCAGAGCTGCGTCGGGTTCATCTCACCCAGACCCTTGTAGCGCTGCAGGCTGTATTTCTTGCCGTTCAACGTCTTGAGATAGCGCTGCAGTCCCTTCTCCGTGTAGATGTACTCCTCGGAGCGCCCGACCTTCACCAGGTAGAGCGGCGGCTGCGCCAGGAAGAGGTGCCCGCCCGTGATCAGCGGTTGCATGTAGCGGAAGAAAAGCGTCAGCAGCAGCGTAGCGATGTGCGCACCGTCCACGTCCGCGTCACACATGATGATGACGCGCCCGTAGCGCAGGTTCTCCAGGTCGAACTGGCGCCCGATGCCGCAGCCCAGCGCCGAGATAATGGCCTTGATCTCTCGGTTGTTAAGGATGCGGTTGATGCTGGCGCGCTCCGTGTTGAGAATCTTGCCGCGCAGGGGCAGAATCGCCTGGAAATGGCGGTCGCGGCCCTGCTTGGCGGAGCCGCCGGCCGAGTCACCCTCGACGATGAAGATCTCCGTCTCCTCCGGATCGCGGCTGGAACAATCCGCCAGCTTGCCCGGCAGCGTCATGCTCTCCAGCGCGCTCTTGCGGATCACCAGATCGC
>CAYVKR010000200.1:0-5876 GCA_964452025.1 uncultured Anaerolineales bacterium | reverse complement strand
CGTGACGTAGGGATCGGGCACGCCGGCGGCGACGTTCTGCCGCACCACGACCTCGTCCTCCGCAATGCGCACCAGGCGCGTGGCGTTGAGCAGCCGCACGTCCGCCCGTTCCAGATAATGCAGGAGATAGCCGCGATTGGCCGCGCAGGTCTCCGGCATAAAGTGCGGTAGCATCTCGACGACCGTCACGCGCTTGCCGTGTTCATAGGCCAGGAAGTGCGCCGTCTCGCAGCCCACCTCCCCGCCGCCGACCACGACGACGCGCTCCGCATCGGCCGCCAATGCCGGATGGTTCAACAGCTCGACGGCGGTGACCACGTGCGGCAGATCGACGCCCGGGACCGGCGGGCACACGGGCCGCGCTCCCGCGCAGACAATCACGGCGTTGAAGTCCCCGGCTGCTAACAGATCCGGCGTCGCCGTCGTCTCGAAGCGCAGGGTCAGATCGTGCTCCTGCGCCGTCTGGGCCAGACGCGCGTTCAGATGCGCCACGTAGTTCGCCACGTCGTACTTCATTGCCGCGACGCTGCCCGCGTGAAGCACCCCACCCGCTTCCGCCCCGCGCTCGTAGAGCGTGACGCTGTGTCCGCGCTGCGCGGCGGTGCCCGCACATTGCACGCCCGCCGGCCCCGTGCCGACCACGGCTACGCGCTTCGTCTGTAGGGCCGGCGCCGGCGGATCGGGCAGGTCGTGCTCGAAGTAGGTGCGCGGGTTGACGGCGCAGTACGAGTGTCCCAGCTTCTGGAACTGGCCCAGGCACTGCTGACAGCCAATGCATGGCGTGATCTCGCGGACGCGCCCGGCGTAGGCTTTGTTCGACCACTGCGGATCGGCCAACAGCGGACGGGCCAACATCACCATGTCGCAATCCCCGTCACGCAGCGCGCGCTCGGCCAGATCCGGGTAGCCCAGCTTGCCCACGGCGACCACGGGCACCGGCAATCCAGCGTTGGAATGCACCTCGTGCTCCGCAAAGTGCTCTTTGACCAGCCGGGCCACGGGCAGGAAGCAGCCCGGCGGCATCCCATTGGGCGGATGCGGCAGCCACCAGTTCTCGTAGCAGCCCAGATCCACGTCGAAGATATCGACGCCAACCTCGACCAGATGCCGCATGTAGTCCAGTGTCATCTCCACCGTCCGCTCGTCGCGAAAGCGGCGCAGCGGTCGCACCTCGTCCATGCGCGCGCCGTAGGTCGCGTTGAGCGCTAGGGAGAGATCGATGCGGTACATGATGGGGTAAGCGTCCCCCACGCTATGGCGGATTTCCTTCACCAGATCGAGCCCGAAAGCTTGCCAGTCCGCGTAGCGCCCGAGCCAGCGCCGGTTGAAGGCAGGATTGGTCAGCTGCTCCAGCAGATAACCCTCGTGCCCGTGAAGATAGATGCCGTCAGCGCCGCAGTGCCGGGCGAGCACCGCCATCTGGCCGCCGGATTTGATGAGCCGCCGGCACTCGCGGTTGGTCAGCGGGCGGCAGGGCAACTGTGGCACGTGGTGATTAGGGTTCCACGAGGCCGAGACCGGCAGCCGCGCCTTAAAGACCGTCAGCGGCGGGCCGACGCGCCCAAAGCCCGGCGTCAGTTGCATGAAGAAGCGCGCCCCGTGCGCATGGACGCCGCCGATCAGGTCTTGCCACCCCGAGATCACCGTGAAGGAGCCGTCGAGGCGCGGTAGAATCGCGTCGTTCCACCTGCCCGTCACCGCCGGCTCAATCTTGGCATTGATAGGCACCAAACCCGACGTGATAAGCCCCACGCCGCCCTTGGCGCGCTCGGCGTAGTAGGCGATCAGCCGCTCGTCCGGTCGGCCCAGCGGGTTGTTGACGAAGAGATTGCCCATGGGCCCCATCACGAGCCGATTCTTCACCTTCACGCCGTTGATCTGGATCGATGAGAACATCGCCTCGTAGGGATAGAGGTCACCGGTCATCCGACCGTCCGCGCGGGCGGCCTCGTCCTCGAACCAGCGGCCGAACGTGGCTTCTAACTCAGCTAACAAAGGGTGCACGTTGCGCATGGGCTTATCCCTCTACATCCAACCGCAGAGTAGCAGATGCCTGTGCTTCAGTCAGGGACCTCAATTTCTCAATAAATACCTCTTTAGGTGGAACTTCAAGGCTGGTACGGAAGGCATTGAAAAGCCCATCAATGGTCGCGGATTCGAGCCGGGTGCGGAAAAGATCGTAAGCATCTCCTCGCCGTTCGAGATCATAGATCGCGAAAACCGTTTTGTGCGACGCTTCATAGTTCAAACCGTGAAGATGATAACGGGCAAGAAAATCCTGGTAGATAGGCTCCTGAACCACCCAGTAGATCTTATGCCCCCATTGCCCAAGAGCAATGCTTTTCGTCAGAATCTGAATGAAAGTACGCTTCCAGATATCTGCCAGATTCAGACCAAATCGATAGCTTCGCCCGGCGATGTCTTCTCCCGCCTGGAAATCTTCCAAGGCCCGGACCAATTGACCGGTACCGGTCGTCTGGCCCGTCTGAAATTCGATGGCCACAAAATCCACAATCTCTTTGCTCAGCGGCTTGTGCTTTACCATCACGTAATCAAACCGTCCCAAGTGCTGAGCGGAAGGCACCGAGAGTTCCTCAAAGAGCAATAGATCATGCCGGTCGCCGAAATAATGATCAGCGATATCGTAGAAAACGGTGTTGTCCTGCAAGAAACGCCGTGGTGACAAAGCGACCACATCATCGCCATACTGTACCGAGCAGACACCCATAGGATAATCGACCAGCCGACTCTGCTTGTCGCAGAGAGCATCCATGAACGGACACCAACATCGTGCCCGATCAGATTCCGCTTGCTCCGAATACACATCAACGGGATGGCCAAAGACTTCGGCAGGATGTTTAACGGTTGTCATCAGTATCTCCTTCAAGAAGTTGTTGCCATCTGACACGCACGGTCTCTGCATCCATGTCTGTTGATAGAAACCAGCCCAAAGCAGCGGCGCAATCGCTGCAAAAACTGCGACTGTCCTCGGTATGAATGACCTCCGGTGGTGACCATTGGGGCATCTGCGGACCTTCCTCAGGTTTGAGAATGAGAATCGCATCATGCTTCAGGGATCTAAGATTCCGAATATGAACAGACGTGGGGTTTTCCGAGAAGACAATGTGATAGTTCACCAGTGAGAATCCTCCACGCTTCAGAGAAAGCGTCAATTCAGCCCAGGCTTCGGGGTTCCAATGATGAAAGGTAAAAATTAAGCGTCCATGTTCTTCCTTGAGCGCCCGATGGCACATCTGCCATATTTTTCCCAGCACTTCTCCGTATTTTTCCCGCCCAGCCGCATCGCCCTCTGATACTGCCGAAGCCAGTGGATCATACTGCCAATCCGCCTCCTCCGGCAAGAAGAGGCGCAACCAGACGCGAAAGAAGTTGGAGAGATCACTGTATTGCACGCTGTCATAATACGGTGGATCAGTAACCACATAATCCACCAGATTCTCGGGAATATCCAGCCGACCCGCATCTTGCTGCAACACCAGGAAACGACGGGTTCCTTCCGATAGATCTTCCCAGTGATCCACGGCCCGCCCGCCGTCCACCTCACCCGGGATATACACCTTCTTGGGCTTTCCATTTTCACCCAAGAGCCGCTCCACCGGCTTCATCGCCCATTTCCCGGCACGTTCGATCTTGCCATGGAACAAGCGCTGCAAGGTTCCAGAACTCTTCTCATGGAAAACAGGGTTGTTTTCCAGAGCGGTGTAGGGAAAGGTATAGGCATGGTGAGAAAACACATGTCGAATCGCACCGGGTCTTCGCAATCCGGCACCCTTGTAACCACAGAGCAGTGAGTTGAACTCTAACGACGTTGAAAGCAAAAGACCTAGCCATAGACGATCTTCTGGCGAGAATTCCTTCAGCGCCTGCTGACCAACCTGGATGTAAAGAAGTTGTCGTGCTGTAAAGAGCTGTTGAAAAGAGGTAATCCCCCTGTTCACCAAATCATCGGATTTTGGCCCAGAAGGCACGCGGAACTGGTCAGCGTCACCGAAATCGACCTTGACCTTGGCAACTTGTCCTTCGGCTCTTTTGAGCAGTGCCCGATCAGCATCACCTATGCTTTTGATAAAAGCCCCGTGGCGCGGGCAACGACCGAACACAGCCAGAGGCACGTAGCGCTGCACAAAGGGCACGTTGAGCACATCCTCAAATGGCGATCCGCATTGGGAACATGTACCTGTCCCTTTTTCAAACAAAGCCCTCTCTGCCTGTCCAGCACAATGATGAGTTCCTTGATAAACTTCGTGGCAGACAGGACAGATCTCCACGTCTTCCTCGTGATTGTGACGTAAAACTAAACTGTCCAACATCAGAACTTCTTGACAATCGCAACGTCGTCTCAGCGCATACAGACAGAATTGAACCTCACCAGATCGATCACAGTGTGGACAAATTGTCCGATAGTATGGTGACAGGGCTTCTCTCAACATGCCAAAGAACTGCTGAAAAGCGGCCTTGCGATGGGATAATGAGGATAGAGACAACGTCGCCCTCGCCTGCACCACTGGAATGGGATCGATATCCACCCCGATAACGTTTGCGCCCATGCGAATCGCCTCGTGTAACGTCGTTCCGCCACCCATCATGGGATCCATGATGATCTTACCTGTGAGACCACGGGGCGCGTAGAAATCGCGTTTTTCCGGCCGATCTACCAGATGCTTGAGAATGTAGCGGAACGTCGTCCCTGAACGGCGCGCCCACCACTTGTGAAGATACGTGTTGGGCCGATAAAGATGTTTGTTGTAGGATTCCAAACGCGCTAACGCATTGGCGTCTTTCTCAGGAAAAGCCCGCTCATCCACCGAAGTCGGCGACGAGACCTTTTCTTTATCCTGAGTCTGTGGCAACTCAAAAGCCATCTGAAACGGGTTGTTCATATCTTCCTTACCTGACCATCTGGGAAGGTCAGACCTTCCCAGATGGTGAATGGACCTACAAAGGTCGGAAATCCTGCAGACGACTACAGTCGCGGGAACCGCCGCAGCACCTCGATGGTGACCGGGAGTTGGGTGCGGTCCCCCATGTCGAGTTCATCGCGGGACTTGGGCTCCCGGCGCGGGGTGACCAGCACCGCCAGCTCCGCGCCACGGCCGGTATACTTCTCATCGACGTACGCCTGACCCAGCAGGTAGCCCTCAGTATCGATAGCACAGCTGGTGACCACGCCAACGACTTTGCCCCGGTTAGGCTCGACCACGGGATCGAGCTGGTGCGGGCGCGGCTGGCCTTTCTCCGGCACGCGGAAGCGGACCACCTCGGCGTCGCGCTCCAACTCCTTCTCCAGAAATGCCTGACGCCCAATGAAGAAGGGCTTGTACGTCTTGGCGTAGGTGCCGAACCCGGCGTCGCCCATGGTAAAGTTGAGCGGGCCAGCCATCTCGTGACCGTAGAGCGGCAAGCCGGCCTCGATGCGGAGACTGTCGCGCGCAGCCAGACCACAGGGCTGGAGGCCAAAGGTCTCGCCCACGTCCAGCAGCGTCTCCCACAGCTCCACAATGCGATCGGGATGCACGAAGAGCTCGTAGGCCACCCGCTCCCCGGTGTACCCTGTGCGGCTGACGATAAGATCGAAGCCGCCCAGTGTCACCTCCGTGATGCTCGACCAGCCCAGAGCCTTGATCTTCGCCAGATCCTCGTCGCTGCCGCCCAGCGCCAGGAGAATGTCCCGCGCCTTCTGGCCCTGCAGCGCCAGCTCGTTGCGCATGTCCTCGCCGGCCGACGGCTGGCGCAGATCGCGCAGCTCGACACCCACGCCTTGCCATTTGACCCAGGGCCGCTGCGGATCGACCATCACCTTGCCGTTGAGCACACCATTGACCCAGGCCCAGTCCTTATCGTTGTTCGAGGCGTTG
>CAYVKR010000199.1:0-5883 GCA_964452025.1 uncultured Anaerolineales bacterium | reverse complement strand
GAACGACCAAGACGGCATCATCTTTACCAAAGAGGTCGAGGACCCGCGCCGCTTCGGCGTCGTGGAGACCGATGTAGAGGGTTATGCCCAAGGCCTGATCGAGAAGCCCGACACAAAAGAGAACAAGAAGGCACTCATGGGACTTTATTACTTCGACGAGAGTGCCTGGCTGGCCCGCGCCTGCGAGGAGTTGATGGACCGCGACATCATGACCAAGGGTGAGTACTATCTCGCCGACGCCGTCAATCTGATGATCGACGAAGGCGCCCGGTTCAGCACGCGCACCGTCGGCGTCTGGAAGGACACGGGCAAGCCGGAGACGACGTTCCAGACGCACCGTTACATTCTGGAACACGGCTACGACAACAGCCCAGACGTGCTGCGACCTGGCGTTACGGTCATCCCGCCGGTCTACGTCCACCCAGAGGCCAACGTCGAGCGCTCCATCATCGGCCCTTACGTCTCCATCCACAAGGGCGCTCAGGTAAGCAACAGCATTCTGCGCGATACCGTGGTCGACGAGGGCGCCGAACTCGACAGCGTCCTACTAGAACTGTCGTTAGTCGGACGCTGGACCGAGGTCAAAGGACATTTCCGCAATATCAATCTCGGTGATTCATCCACCAAAACATATTGAGCACGCTAGGAGCACGCCATGAATGTACATGATTTTGCCGCACAGCGCCTTCGCAGTATTCCGCCTTCCGGCATCCGCCGCTTTTTTGATATCGCCGCGACGATGGACGAAGTGATCAGTCTCGGCATCGGCGAGCCGGATTTTGACACGCCAGAGCCGATTGTGCAGGCCGGGATCGAGGCGCTGGAACGCGGGGAGACGCACTACACGTCGAACTCCGGGCTGCTGGAGCTGCGGCGCGCGATTGCCGAGCACATTGAGCAGCGCTACGCACAGACGTATAACCCCGTCAGCGAGATCCTGGTCACGGTGGGCGTCTCCGAGGCGCTCTTCCTCGCCATGTCCGCGCTGCTGGATCCCGGCGACGAGATCATCATCCCTGATCCCAGTTTCGTCTCCTATCAGCCCACGGCGAAGTTAATCGGCGCGGTGCCGGTGAGCGTGCCCACCACCGCCGAACAGAACTTTGACATCACCGCTGAGGCCATCGAAGCGGCGGTCACAGAGAAGACCAAGGCCATTCTCGTGCCCTCGCCCAACAATCCGACGGGCACGGTGATGAGCCGCGAGCGCCTCAACGAGGTCGCCGCTATCGTCAAACAGCACGACCTTGTCGTTATCTCCGACGAGATCTACGACCGGCTGGTCTACGGCGACGCCGAACATACCTGCTTTGCCAGCCTGCCGGGCATGTATCAGCGCACCATCGTGCTGCAAGGCTTCTCCAAGGCCTACGCCATGACGGGCTGGCGCATCGGCTATCTGGTGGGGCCGGCGGAATTGGTCGGCGAGATGCGCAAGGCACACCAGTACCTCATCATGTCGGCGCCGTCGCCCTCGCAGTGGGCCGCGGTCAAGGCGCTGGAAGTGGGCGAACCCTTCGTCCAGGAGATGCGGGCGGAGTACGACCGGCGCCGCCAGCTGATTATCCGTGGACTGAACGACATCGGGCTGAACTGCACGCAGCCGCAGGGCGCGTTCTACGCCTTCCCCTGTGTGGGGTCGTCTGGCCTGGATGACAACGCCTTCGCCGAGCAGCTATTGCAAGAGGAGCACGTTGCCGTCGTGCCGGGGCGCGTCTTCGGTGAGTGCGGCGTCGGGCACGTCCGCATGTCCTACGCTACGGCCTACGAGGAGATCGAAGAGGCGCTGGGACGTATCGCCGCCTTTGTTCAACGACAGAAGAACGTTTGAACGTGCAAACGTTGAAACGTTTTAACGTTCATTGTTAGGAGCGTTTATGAAATACGAAGCCGTAATTGGACTCGAGGTTCACGCCCAGGTCCACACCCACTCAAAAATGTACTGTGATTGCCCGGTGGTGGAAGATACCGGCGATCTGGACCCCAACACCTACACCTGCCCGGTCTGCCTGGCGCTGCCGGGGACGCTGCCGGTGGTCAACCGGCGCGCCGTCGAGTATGGGATGATGACGGCGCTGGCGCTGAACTGCACGATTCAGCCGGTCAACGTCTTCGCGCGCAAGTCCTACTTCTACCCGGACCTGCCGAAAGGCTATCAGATCTCTCAGTACGATCTGCCCCTCTCCCGCGACGGCCATCTGGAAGTCGAGACCGAGAACGGTTCCAAGCGCATCGGCGTGACGCGCGTGCACCTGGAAGAAGATACTGGCAAGCTGCACCACCTGCGCGGCGGCGCGCTGGTGGACTACAACCGCGCCGGCGTCCCGCTGCTGGAGATCGTCAGCGAGCCGGATATGCGCTCCGTCGAGGACGTGAAAGCCTACGCGACGGCGCTGCGCGATATCCTGATCTACCTGGGCGTCAACTCCGGTGACATGGAGAAGGGCGTCATGCGCTTCGAGGCCAACGTGAGCATTCGGCCCGAGGGCAGCGACGAACTGGGCACCCGCACGGAGATCAAGAACCTCAACTCCTTCCGGGCGCTGACGCGCGGCGTGGCCTACGAGATCGAACGCCAGATCGAAGTCGTCGAGGCGGGCGGCGCCATCGCCCAGCAGACGCTGGGCTGGGATGAATCCGAGGAACACACGTACCCGCAGCGCAGCAAGGAGTACGCACACGATTACCGCTACTTCCCTGAGCCGGACATCCCGCCGTTGGAGATCTCAGATGCGTGGATCGACGAGGTGCACGCCGAAATCCCCGAACTGCCGTTGGCGAAGAAACGCCGTCTGGTGGAGACCTACGGCATCCGGCCCTACGACGCGAATCTGCTGGTGGAAAAGCGCGCCGTGGCGGACTACTTCGAAGAGGCAGCGCAGATCGCGCTTGACCGCGACCTCGATCCTCAGGACGTGGTCAACTGGCTGACGGGCGAGCTCTTCCGGCTGATGAACGAGACCGGCGCTGCCATCGACGAGATCAACGTGACACCGGCGCATCTGGTCGACCTGGTGGCCTTGCTCCAGAAAGACACCCTCAACACCACGGCGGCCAAACAGGTGCTGGAAGCGGTCTTCGAGAGCGGCGAAAAGCCGCAGGCTGTCGTCGACCGGCTGGGGCTGGCGCAGATCTCCGACACCGACACGCTCTCCGCTATCGTCGCCGACGTCATCGAGAAGAACCCCAAGCAGGTGGGTCAGTACCTCGACGGCAAGGTCGCCGTGATCGGCTGGTTTATCGGCCAGGTGATGAAGGCGACGCGCGGCAAAGCCAATCCGCAGGAAGCGCGCACCTTACTTCAGAAACAACTGGAGCGGATACGCTCCAATCATTCTTAGGACTCTCAATCACCCAATTTACCCCCAAGGAGAAGAAAATCTGATGAGTGAAGAGTTGAATCCCTTTAAGATGGCACAGGCCCAGTTCGACCAGGTGGCTGAACAGCTGGAGCTGGATAACGCGGTGCGCAACATGATGCGCTGGCCCCTGCGCGAGTTCCGCTTCCAGATTCCCGTCCGCATGGACGATGGCTCCATCAAGGTCTTCTTTGGCTACCGCGTGCAACACAACGACGCGCGCGGTCCCGCCAAGGGTGGCATCCGCTTTGCCGGCAACGAGACGCTGGACACCGTCCGCGCGCTGGCGACGTGGATGACGTGGAAGACGGCGGTGGCCGACATCCCGCTGGGCGGCGGCAAGGGCGGCGTGGTGGTCGACCCCTCGACGCTCTCGACGCCGGAGAAGGAGCGCCTCTGCCGCGAGTGGATCGACGCGGTCTGGAAGAACCTCGGCCCGCGCAACGACGTGCCCGCGCCGGACGTCGGCACGACGCCGCAGATGATGGGCTGGATGATGGACGAGTACTCCAAACTGGTGGGCGAGTACACGCCCGGCGTCATCACGGGCAAGCCGTTGGGCGGCGGCGGATCGCTGGGCCGCACCGAAGCCACCGGATTCGGCGTCATCGTCACCGTCCGCGAGGCCATGCAGCATCTGGGATGGGAGTCCGTCGGCAAGACGGCGTCCATCCAGGGCTTTGGCAACGTGGCGCAGTACGCCGCTATCAACTTCATCGAGATGCTGGGCGGCAAGGTCATCAGCGTCTCCTGCTGGGACAACGATGACAAAAAGGCCTACACCTTCACCAAAAGCGATGGGATTGATCCGTACTTCCTGCAGAAGATCACGGATCAGTACGGCACCATCAGCAAGGAAGAGGCGGTGAAAGCGGGTTACGAGGTGGAAGACGGCGACGCCTGGCTGAGCAAGGACGTCGACGTGCTCATCCCTGCTGCCGTTGAGGGTGTCATCACGGAAGAGACCGTGAAACAGATCAGTGACCAGGTCAAGATCCTGGCGGAGGGCGCCAACGGTCCCACCACGCCTGAGGCTGACAAGGTACTGGAGGCGAACGGTGTCTTCGTCATCCCCGACTTTCTCTGCAACGCCGGCGGCGTCACCTGCTCCTACTTCGAGCAGGTACAGAACGACATGAACTACTATTGGTCCAAGGACGAGGTGCTGGAGAAGCTGGATGATAAGATGACCAACGCCTTCCACGGCGTCCTGAAGACCTCGCTGGACAACGATGACCTCTACATGCGCGACGCAGCCTATCGCGTCGCCATCCGCCGGGTAGAAAAGGCCATGCGCCTGCGCGGCTGGGTCTGATCTCAACGCCAGCCCATCATCAAACAGTGATGGGCCGGCGCGTTCACTTGTGAACGGAGCGCCACTTTATGATCGATCAAGAAAATCTCTTTGAACAAGCACTGCAACAGTTCGACCGCGTCGCCAATCAGCTGGAGCTCCCCACCGAAGCGCGCTCCCTGCTGCGCATTCCCATGCGCGAGTACCGCTTCCAGATCCCCGTCCGTATGGACGACGGCTCCATGCGCGTCTTCTTCGGCTTCCGCGTGCAGCACAACGACGCGCGCGGCCCGTGCAAGGGCGGCATCCGCTTCGACGCGCACGAGACGCTGGACACGGTGCGCGGCCTCGCCATCCTGATGACCTGGAAGACCGCCGTGGCCGATCTGCCGTTGGGCGGCGGCAAGGGCGGCGTCGTGGTCGCCCCCGCGACGCTCTCGCTGGGGGAGAAGGAGCGTCTCTGCCGTGGCTGGATCCAGCGGATGTGGAAGAACCTCGGCCCGCGCAACGATGTGCCTGCGCCGGATATGGGCACCAATCCGCGCATGATGGGCTGGATGATGGACGAGTACTCGCGCATCGTTGGGGCGTACACGCCCGGCGTGATCACGGGCAAGCCTGTGGGCAGCGGCGGCTCGAAGGGGCGCACCGAGGCCACCGGCTACGGTCTCACCGTCACGCTGCGCGAGGCGATGCAGCACCTGCGGATGGAGACGGCAGGCAAGACAGCGTCGATCCAGGGCTTCGGCAACGTGGGGCAGTACGCGGCGCGGTATTTCATCGAGATGCTGTACGGCAAGATCATCAGCGTCGCCTGCTGGGACCACGAGGATCAACAGGCCTACACCTTCACCAAGGAGTCGGGCATCGATCCGTACTTCTTGCAAAAGATCACCGACGAGTACGGCACCATCGACAAGGACGCGGCGGTGCGCGCCCGCTACACGGTGGAAGACGGCGACGCCTGGCTGACCAAGGACGTGGACGTGCTGATCCCGGCGGCGACCCAGAAGGTCATCACCGGAGAGAATGTGGCGCAGATAAGCGAATGTGTCAAGCTGATCGCCGAAGGGGCCAACGGTCCCACCACGCCGGAAGCCGACGCGGTGCTGGACGAGCGCGACGTCTTCGTCATCCCCGATTTTCTGTGTAACGCCGGCGGGGTGACCTGTTCGTACTTTGAGCAGGTGCAGAACGACATCAACTACTACTGGACGCGGGACGAGGTGC
>CAYVKR010000198.1:0-5931 GCA_964452025.1 uncultured Anaerolineales bacterium | reverse complement strand
AACGGTCGGCGCGTCCTCGCCGGCCAGCGACAGGAGCACGCTGAAGACGAAGATGTTCTCCACGTCCGCGTCGTCCAGGTTTGGCGGCAGATCGTTGGCGACGCGCACCACGGGCAGCACGTTGAAGAACTCGTCTTCCAGCGCCGGGATGACCTTGGCGTTGAGCAGCGAGGTCTTGCCCGCGCCAGAAGGCGCGTAGAAGAGCACCACGCGCTCCGCCAGGATTAGCGAGAGCAGGTCGCGGGCCTCGCGGTCGCGCCCGTAGAAGTTTTCGCGGTCGGCGCGCTCGTAGGGGCGCGGCCCGACGTAGGGATTGCCTTTCATGGCTGCAGCGCCTCCCATCGCTCGCGCAGTTCCGCCGTGAACTGACGCGTCGTCCCCCAGAAGACGTTGATCTCGGCGTCCTGAAAGTACTGGCGTAGGAAGTGCTGCACGGCGTCGATGCTCTCCGCGTCACCGTTGGCGCGATCTAGTTGCACGGCGACGTGTTTGAAGCGCCGTCGCTGGTTGAGCGTGGCGACCAGGCCCCGCAAAATCACGCGGAACTCCCAATCGTAGAGGCTGTAGCCGATGAAGAGCAGCGTGCTGTTGGCCAACGCGCCGCGAAGGTAGGTGGGGATGCGCTCCATCTCCGCCGAGACTTTCACCAGGAAATCCAGGTAGTGGTCGGCGGTCAGCACCAGCGACTCCGGCACCTCCTCGTGCCCAAAGAGGTGATAGACCAGCGGAGCCTCCGGCTTGGGCACGTAGTTGGGATCGTCCTCGAAGATGCTGGGCAGCCAGTCCAGGTCGCGGTGCCACCGGCAGATCTCGCGGGCTGGTTCACGTCCGCGCGCCTCCAGCGCCGCCGCCATAAAGCTGTCCACGTTGGTGGTGACGTAGAGCGGCAGGTGGAGCGAGGCCAGCACATCGTGGGGATCGTTGGGGTCGTCGCTGATTAACCGCTCCCAGCCCACGGCCTCCAGCAGCGCGGAGATGTTCTCCGGCTGGCCCTCCGGCTGCAGTTCCTCCGGCAAGCGCTCACAGAAGTGGCGCACCAGCGTAGCCAGCAGTTCGTAGCGGGGGAAATCCTCGCCCTGGTTGCTGGCGAGGTACTGGGCCACCCACGGCAGGACGATGCGGTCGGCGTAGGGATAGGCGTGCACGTCTGTCCACTGCCCGGCGACCTCGCAGGGTTGGGGTAGCCAGCGCCCGTGCACCCTCGGGCCGATGATGGGGATGCACTTGCCGCGCTGGATCATGCGCAATAGCCCGGTCCAGAAAACGCGGGGATGCTGCCCGCCCAGCACCTCGCCACGCGCGTCCGCTTCTGCGCTCCAGAGGCGCGCTGATTTGAGCCGCATAAAGAGGACGGGCACGGCGGCGTCCGGGCGGTCGGCGGAGAGCAGCGCGCTGCGGGCCGCGTTGAGCGCTACGTCTACCTGTCCGTCCTCCATCAGCCGCCGGTAGAAGGTCGCACTGCACCGTTGCGCCGTCTCCACGGTCACGAAGTCCTGCATGGCGACGACGGCGGGCACGCCGACGGTGACCAGTTTCGGCGCCAGTCCCTGGAAAGCGTCGCCGGTGGCGCGGGTCGCGCTCTGGCAGGCAGCCAGGAAGACCAGGCGCGGGCGCACGTCCTGCCGCGCCAGCATGCGCATCAGGGCATCGTCGGAGATCAGGGCCGTCTCGCCGTCTTCGTTCTGGAGAAAGAGCACCGTGCGCTGGCGGCGCTGGCTGAAGGCGCCGTGTCCCACGTAGTGCAGCACGTGGTAGCCTTCGCGCAGGGCTGCTTCCAGCCGTTCCAGCGTGATGGGTGGTTCGAGAAAATCGACGATGACCTGCGCCGCGCTGACCTCGTCGAAGGCCGCCGAGAGCAAGGCCCGCTCGGCTTCAACGTCAACGGGCGTCAGATCGTAGGCCGACGCTAGGTCGGTGGGATTGGAAATGGTGGCCAACACGCGGATGGGGCGCGCTTCGACGGCGCCACCCCAGGGCAGCGCCACGGGCAGATAGCGCGAGAAGGGCGTCTGGGCCGTGGCGGAAACCATGGTGGTGCCGGTGTGGAGCCGCTCCCAGGGCAGCGCGTGGAGCTCGGCGGCCTGCGCGTCGATGCGCAACCGCACCCGGCGGCGGGCTGACCGTCCCTGCGCCTCGCTCCAGGCCTGACGCAGCGCGTCGTCGTGCAGGAGCAGGTCGAAGAGCTGCTGCCCGTCGGTCACCGGATCGCCGGTGGAGCACCACGTCGCCGCTTCGACAGGTAGATACCCACGGGGGAACTCCTGCTGTCCCTCCAACGTGATTTCGACGGGATAGCCCGGCTCGCGTCGAGGGAAAATGCGGATTTCCAGATCCCCAAATCGGTTGGTGCCGTTCTCAGGCATGATTGGTGTCCTTGGCCTTGGATGGTTCAAAAACAGTATAGCATAGGTTCTGGGGCAAAACAACAGGGGGTTTTGGGGAAAAGGTGAAGGGGGAGCGTGGTACGTGTTGCGTGGTGCGTGATGGGGCCCTACGAAAGCGGACCCATGCTACAGTGTTTGTGATGATTGTTTGGAGTATAATGAGGGATGGAAATAACGTTCAAACGTTTGAACGTTGTAACGTTCCAATGTTCAACCAACTTTCAGAGGAGCCTATGAACGCAACGATCGCATTGATCACCGATAGCACCTGTGACATCCCGGACGCGCTGGTGGAACGCTACGACATCGTGGTCATCCCGGCCTACGTGATCTGGGGCGAGGAGCAGTTCAAGGACCGTGTCGATCTTCACGCTGAGGCGTTTTATCGGCGCCTGCAGACCGATCCGGTCTATCCGTCCTCGTCTCATCCGACGCCCGGCGATTTCTACGCGCTCTATGAGCGGTTGCACGACGAGGGCGCGGAGGAGATCGTGGTCGTCACCGTAAGCAGCGCCATGAGCGGCACCTACAACGCGGCCCGGCAGGCCGGCGAGATGATCGGGATCCCCGTTCACGTGGTGGATTCCAAGGGGCCGACCATGTCCCTGGGCTGGCAGGTGCTGGCGGCGGCCCGCGCGCGGGAGGCCGGCGGTGGGGCGGAGGCCATGGTCGCCGCAGCGGAGGACGCGCGCTCACGCATGGCACAGCTGGTTTACATGGAGTCCATCGAGTATCTACACAAGGGTGGGCGGATCGGCCACGCGGTCAATCTGCTGGGGACGCTGCTCAAGATCCGGCCCGTTGTCTACATCGATCACGAAACGGGCATGGTGGAGGTGGAGACGGCCGCGCGCACACGCCGTGGCGGGATCAAGGCGCTGTACAAGGGGTTTTTCAAGCGGCTGGATACGAGCGAACCGCTTCACATCGCCGTGCTGCACGGCGGCGTGTTGGAAGACGCGCAGGCGTTAGCGGAAAGGATCCGCGAGGAGTTCAACCCCAAGGAGTTGCTTATCAACATCACCGGGCCGGTGTTGGGGATCAATACCGGCCCGGAGGCGCTGGCGCTTGCCGGGTATACGGAAGCGTAGGTCATGCTGCAGACTAGGTTCATCTCAGAGATCCGAGCTCTAGCAGAACTCGGATCTCTGTAAAGGCTCCTTCAGCCTCACGCCTTGGCGCGGCGCAGCGCGACCGGACGGCGGCGGACGAACCAGCGGTAGACCAGATAGACCGAGAGCGCGTAAGAGACGATAGTCGTGGCAAAGACCGGGGTGAAGCCGTAGACTTCCTGGATCGGCCCGCTGATGGAGGGCGTGACGGCGCGCCCGAAGTTCCAGATCATGCTGTAGAGGCTGGCGGTCATATTGCGCGACTCGTCGTCGCTCTCCTCCATCACCATGGTCTGGTAGACCGGGCCGGCGAGGTTCATCAGGGCCATCCGCATGAGGAAGGCGACGATAGCAAGGCCGAGGCTGGGCACAAAGCCCAGAACGATCAAGAAGGGGATAGAAAGCCCCTGGCTGATGACGACGGTCTTAGCTTTCCCCCACTTCTCCGCCAACACGGGCGCGATAAGCAGCGCGATGCCCATTCCCAGGGAGCCAAAGCCGAAGAGTGAGCCGATGACGCTATCAGACAGCCCAAAACGATAGCGGAAGAAGACGTTCAGGAACGGGATAAGCATCCCCGCGCCCAATGAGAGGACGAGTGAGGGCAACAGAAGGCGCGTCATGGTGCCCCGGTGCTGCCAGAGCGCCCGGAACGGGGCCATGGGATCGTCAGTACGCACGACCTGGGTCATGGGCAGCCGGCTGATGGGGAACATGGCGATGAACATCAGGAGCGTGGTCACGCCCAGGGCGCCTGCGTAGGCCGGGCTGTCCGTCGGTGCGACGCCGATCCATCCTGCGATCAACGCCGGTATGGCGCCGCCGAAGACTCTCCCGACAAAAGAGGACATGGTCCGCACGCCGGAGGTGAAGCTGAAGAGGTGCGTGCGCTCGGCCTCGGTGCTGTGTTCCATCAGAAACGGTGCAGAGGTGACGCTGAAGAGGCTCATGCCCAGGCCGCGCAGCGCGCTCGCCGCGATCAGCATCCAACGCATAGGGAAGACGAGCATCAGCACCTGCGCAGCAACGGTCAGACCACTGCCCAGCAGCAGCGTGCGTTTGTATCCTACCCGGTCGCTGACGTAACCGGCGAACAGTGCGACGACCAACGCCGTCATCGGGGGGATGCTGATCAGCAGTCCCATAAAGTCGCGCCGGTATCCCAGGCTGAGAATGTAGAAGTTGAAAAAGAGCTGGTAGATGCCCCAGCCGATGCCCTGCAGCATCGTGATCAACAGGTACATACGCGCTTCGGGTGAGAATCTCCGCACGTTATTCAGATAAGTTCGAACAATTTCCATCTTTTGTTACCTCGGCTAATAGTTTGCCTTGCTAAGGATAAAGGCTGGTGAGAATTTGTCAACCCTCCTTCTGAGAGTATAATAGCGCTATGAATCTTCGATGGTGGACCTTCGGTCTTTGTTTGCGACGTGTTGACGGCATGGGATTTGGAAGCGGGTCAGCTGGCGAAAACACCCTCTGCGCCGTCGTAGGTATAGACGAAAGCAAGGCAAGCAAAGCCGGAGTTGATGCGCGCCGGGGTTGATGCGCGTGGCAATCATGACGGGAAGCTGCCCATTGCCGTCCGAGCCACCCTGGAACTGCTTCGTTTGCCCGACATCCCCAAACCTGACACAGAATACTGGAGCCTGTTATGATTGAGGTTGTTCTGCTCGGCACGGCTGCCTCGGCCCCCACGATTCAGCGTGGTCTCCCCGCGCAGGTGGTGATCCACCGTGATGAGCGCTTTCTCATCGACTGTGGGGAAGGGACCCAGCGGCAGATCTTGCGCAGCGGCCTCGGTTTCCGCCGCCTGGAGCAGATTCTGATCACCCACGGGCACCTGGATCACATCCTCGGCCTGGGAGGGTTGGTCTCCACCTTTGCGCGCTGGGAGGCGGTGGAGCAGCTGCAGATCTATGGCGGGCGCTGGGCCCTGGGCCGGGTCGAGGATCTGCTCTTCCGCGTGGTGCTGCGCGGTCCCCGTCCGCCGGTGCCGGTTGAACTTAACGATATTCAACCGGGTCTGTTGTTTGAAAGCGAGACACTCAACGTTTCAGCCTTTGCCGTCGAGCACCGGGGCCCTGGCTGTCACGGCTATCTTTTTCAGGAGAAGGCGCGCCGGCCCTTCCTGGTAGAAAAAGCCGAGGCGCTGGGCGTACCCGCCGGCCCCGAGCGCCGCGAGCTGGTCAACGGACAGTCTGTCACACTGGAAGATGGGCGCGTTATCGAGCCGGACGACGTGCTGGGGCCAGATCGACCCGGTGTCTCCGTGGCGATTACGGGCGACGTCGCCAGCATTGCCGAGCTGGTCGTGTCGCTTCAAGGTGTCGATCTGCTGGTCTGTGAGGCGACCTATCTTGAGGAAGATGCCGAAATGGCCAAGCAGTTCGGTCACCTGACGGCAGCGCAGGCTGCAACGTTGGCGCGCGAGG
>CAYVKR010000197.1:0-5953 GCA_964452025.1 uncultured Anaerolineales bacterium | reverse complement strand
CTCGCTTCGAAATCCCAATTATAAAAATGTCCCTCTGCTCCCCGTTTACGGCTCCCCGCAATCATGCTACAATGCGTCCGTAGACAGAGAAACCCAACCGGAGGATGTCCAACGATGCCTAAAGATCAGCAGCAGATGACGGTCAAGGCGTGCCCGTTCTGTCACCCGGAGTCGGTGGCGCAGCAGCGCGTCGTGCTGGAGAACGCGCACTGTCAGTTCATCCAGATGCCGCAGGAGGTGCCCATCGGATCGGGCGTCGTCGTGCCCAGAGCGCACCGGGAGACGGTCTTCGACCTGACCGAGGCGGAGTGGGCGGCGACCTTCACGTTGCAGCAGGAGGCCAAGGCGCTGTTAGATGCAGAGTACCATCCGCAGGGCTACAACGTCGGCTGGAACTGTGGCAGCGTGGCGGGCCAGGAGATCTTTCACGTGCACCTGCACGTCATCCCGCGCTACGCCGACGAGCCGCTGGCGGGCAAGGGCATCCGCCATTGGATCAAACAACCGGTCAACAAGAGAAACCGTTCTTGCTGACTCGATCGTCATTCCGAGCGAGCGCCAGCGAGTCGAGGAATCTCCCCCTCTCGCATTCAGGACAAGGGCAAATAGCAATTCTACCAAGAAATTGTATTCCAGGCCGGGAGATTTCTCCATGCGCTTCAGCCGCTGTGCTCTTTCGCCCTTCGCCTGCGCTCAGGATAAACTCAGTCGAAATAACGGAATGGGTGGATTGAAGTCATCTCACGTTTGAACTTTGTAAAAGGGATAGGTAGCCAGCAGACCAGGATAGAAAGAAATGACAACCGACCGTGACATTGTATTCGAAACCGAACGACTCACTATTAGAAAAGCAACGGAGGATGACGCGGCGTTCCACCACACCTTGTGGACCCATCCTCAGGTGATGAAGCACGTGGGCTTTCCCCAGGGCTTGCCCATCACCCAGCAGGAGATCAGGGAGCGGCTGCAGAGCGAGCCTGAATCTGAGTTCGACCGCCTGCTGGTGATCGAGAAGAAGGAGACGGGCGAGCGTATCAGCGAGTGCAAACTGGCCCGCCCGGACGAGGGGGGCATCGCAGAGCCGGACATCAAGCTGCTGCCGGAGCACTGGGGGCAGGGCTATGGCGGCGAGCTATGGCGCACCCTGGTCGCTTACCAGTTCACCCACACCGACTGTGACGCCGTCCAGACCACGCCCAACATCAACAACGAAGCCGCCCTCCGTCTGTACGAATCCAGCGGCGCGGTGCGGGTGGATGAAGGCGTCTTCGAGTTTCCCGAGGCGATGCAAGCCTTCACCGTGCCGGTGCCGCACTACGTCTACCGGCTCTACCGGGAGGACTGGGAAGCGGGGCAAGATTAGAACGTCTACCGTTAGACATCGGATTTCTCGGAGAAATCCGATGTCTGCTCCTCACGCAGGGGCGCTCCCACCCATTCGCTCTTGTCAAACTGCGCGTCTCTGATATAATGCGTAGTGTTGGAGGCGGGGCTGTGGCTCAGCTGGGAGAGCGCTACAATCGCACTGTAGAGGTCAGGGGTTCGAGTCCCCTCAGCTCCACAGCGGGGCTAGAAAGTCCCGAAGACTAAAAAGTATATAAATTTGGGCCTGTGGCGCAGCTGGGAGCGCACCTCAATGGCATTGAGGGGGTCGTGGGTTCGAGTCCCACCAGGTCCACCAAAAAGCGCCCTCGCGAAGAGGGCGCTTTTGCGTTGTTTGGATGCTTACGCTTCGTCAATGGGGGCTTCGGGGAAGTCGAGATCGACCACCTCGCCATGCACGTCGATGATCACCCGAAAGCCCATCAGCCCCAACCAGGAGCGCGCCTCTTCCGGCAAACCGGTCTGCAGCAGCTGCTCGATGTTCTCGTCCATCTGATCGACGGACGATTCGATGGCAGCCTTGGTGAAGAGATCGTCCTGCTGGAGAAAATCCAGCATGCTTTCCACCACCAGATCGCGCTGAGAGTAGACCTGCGCCTTCAACACCTCAAGCACCTGGCGATCCACCATCTCAGAGAGAATATGGCGTTCAAATCCAGCATCGTCAATGACGTAATAGGCGTCACCGCCCAGACGCACCACCGAAACGGCGTTATCCGCTTCATCCACTACTAACCCAGAAAAGACAGCCGCACGTGCCAACGCTATCACTCCTCATGGGCAAACGAAGCAGTTCCAGGGTGGCTCAAACGCCATAGGCGGCTTCCCATCATGTTTCCTTCCCGCATCAACCCCAGCTTCGTTTGCCTTGCTTTCGCCTACGCAGCTTCTACGGTACAGAGGGCATTTTCACCAGCAGACTCGCTTCGAAATCCCCTCATACATCTCATTTGCGTCCCATCAAGCAAGAAGTAAACTTACATCAGCATCTCGAACGTTCTGATATAATCTTATCAGAAAGTAAGACTTTTACCATCCAGGAGGATACCATGGACCAGCGCGAACCTGTGGCAATTGTCACCGACTCCGGCACCAGCCTGCCTGCCGAGCTCATCGAAGCATATCAGATCAGCGTCGTGCCGTTCTACGTCCACGTCGGCACGCACACCTACCGGGACGGCATCGATATCACGCCGGAGACGTTCTTCGCCATGCTCCGCGCCCAGGCGGAGCCGGACGTCTCGACCAGCGTACCGTCGGTGGGCCAGTTTCTGGAAATATATAAGCAGGTCGCCGAGCGAGCGCGCGCTATCGTCTCCATCCACATCGCCGGCAAGCAGAGCGGCACCTGTGATACAGCGCGCCTCGCTGCCAAGGAGAGCCGCGTTCCCGTCACTATAGTGGACACGGAGACCACGGCCATGGGCGAGGGCTTCGTGGTGCTGGAAGCGGCCCGCGCCGCGCAGCAACGTGCGCCCCTGGAAGAAATCGTGGCGAAAGCACGCTCCATGCTCCCCAGCGTCGGCGTAATCGCTTTGTTGGAAGACGTCGGCTACGCCGTCCGAGGCGGGCGGCTCGCCAGCGCGGCGCGGCTGCTGGGCAGCGTACTGCGCATCCAGCCGCTGGTCCAGGTGAGCGGAAACAAGGTCAGCCTGATCGGACAGGCGCGCCGACGCAAGGGAGGCCTGGAGCAGCTGAAGAACCGCATCGTTCAGCTGGCAGGTAACGCGCCCACCCATCTCACTGTGCACTACGCTGAGAACAAAGCAGAGGGTGAAAGCCTACTGGAGACGCTGAAACAGCAGCTCAACTGTGTGGAAGTCTATCTGACCCACATACCGGTAGCCCTGGGCGCCCATGCTGGCCCCGGCTCCGTCGGCGTAAGTTACTACGTCGAAGGCGGCCTGCAACGGGAAGAGCGGGCAGGGATCCGGGAGCGGCTTACGTCGCTGCTGAAGGCTGACTGAGGCGCCGACGCGCCAACCACCAAGCCGCACCCAGCAGCAGCAGGCCGGCAGCGTCGAAGAGGATAAACCGCTGTCCCGTTGCGCGCAGCGCGGCATGGCCCGCGGGCAGCGCCCACCACATCCAGAGCTCGCCCGTCAGGCCAACGAGCTGCTGGACAACGATGATCGGCAGGCAGATGCGATAGCGCGCGGGATTCCAGATCGCCGGCAGATAGGGCACAATCCACATGACGAAGAGCAGACCGATGCTGCGCACCAGCACGTCGCCGACGACGCCCTCCAGCTCAAAGCCAGCCGCGTACCTCGTCGGATGCAACACAAAGGGCACCGCCGCCGAGAGATTCGCGGCCAGCACCAGCCCCACCAGCAAGCGGACGATCCAGGCCGCCGTTGACTTCGCTTGAGGTTGTGCTATCTTTTGCCTCGACATTGCTGACTACCTGACCATGTGACTATCCGACTACCAGACTACACAGGAGCTTTCATGACCATCAAGGAACGCAAGCGACAACTGCGCGTCGTGGCCGAGATTCTCGTCGTCCACGTGCCGGCATGCCTGGATGAGGGCAACGCCGATCTGACGCGCGATCTCTTGGCCGTGGTGGGGACGGCGCTGCGCGCCATCCACGACGACGCGGAGCAGTCGGCCCGCGCCTGGGACAAGCGCGCCTACGACGTCAAGGCCGACGAGTTGCGGCGCGAGTGGGCCTGGGCGCTGGGCGCCTCGAACTACGCCCTCGGCCTGGCGCTGCGAGACACACCGCCCAGCACTGATGCGGTGCGCAAGTTGCGCCAGCTAATCAAGCCAGAGCTCGAGAAGCCGTACCGCACGCAGATCAAAGATCCGGCGCGCTTCCGGGGCGCGGCGAAGGCCGTGCGCGTGCAGCAGGCGAACAAATCCCGGCCAGTGCGGGAGTACTGAGCGGTAGATCTTTCCCTCACTTTTTCGTCATCTCGAGCGAGCGAAGTAGCGTAGCGGTGTAAGCGAGTCGAGAGGTCTCCCCCCTCCCTCGCCTTCCAAAGCACCGGCGATTGTCGAGAAGCCTACAAACAGATTTCTCCATTCACTCCAGTCGCTGCGCTCCGTTGCACTCGGGAGGACGAGGGTGTAGTGTGGTCTGTGGTCCCGCGAGCGATGCATGGATGCTCCAGTTTCTTGCCTTCTGAGCTACGCAACCCCCAGCAACGGGCAGAGGCCCGCCGCCTCCGGCGCCTGGATATCCTGCATGCGCTGCGAGAAATCCCACGTGAAGACCTTCACCGGCTCGATGACAATGGCGACCTCATTCTCCCGTTTGGCAAGCAGCGTGCGCGCCAGGTCGCCGTCGGTGCCACCCAGATAGCGCTTGAGCAGGCGCTCCAGAATCTCACCACCCCGCTCGTGATCGAACGTCGCGCGCCCCTGCCCTCGGACGCCGCAGTACGGCGGCTGCTCCGAGGCCACCTCGAAGGCGCAGCGCTCGTCGTTCTCTAAATAGGCGACGACACGCGCGCTCTGCTGCGTCGCGCAGTAAAGCATTCCGTCCTCGTAGAGATACCAGAGCGAGAGCACCATGGGCCAACCCGACTCCGTATGACAGGCCAGACGTACGGGGATTTGAGCTTTGCGGAGATAACCCGAAACGTTCTCCAACATCATTCGCTCCTTTACACTCTGCCGCTACAAGTTCGCGCGTGTTGCGTGATAAGTCGCTGCCCGGGGACGGAAGACCGGAGACCGGCATCTGACTCCCGCCCCCTGTCTCCGGTCTTCGGTCAGTGATCTTTCATGCCACCTCTACGCTAAGAAGAGCAGCGTCAGCACGACCACCACCGCCAACGCGGGCAGCAGGTTCGTCGTCTTGATCTTGCGTAGGTCCAGCAGGTTGACGCCGATGCCCAGGATCAACACGCCGCCGACGGCGGTCAACTGGTTGATGAGCACCGCCGTGAAGAAGCCGTGGAACCGCGCCGCCAGCAACGAGATGCCGCCCTGTACCAAGAGCAGCGGCAGCGCCGAGAAGAGCACGCCCAGCCCGTAGACCGAAGCCAGCGCCATGGAGGTGAAGCCGTCGAGAATGGCCTTGGTCATGATCAGCGTGCGGTCGCCCGTCAGGCCCTCGTTGAGCGCGCCGACGAAGGTCATGGAGCCGATGCAGAAGATCAGAAAGGCCGTGATCAGCCCCTCGGTGAAACGCGCGTCCTCCGCGCCGATGCGCCGCTTGAGCGCGTCGCCCAGACGTTCCATGCGCCCCTCCAGATCCGCCAGCTCGCCCAGGATGCCCCCCAAAATCAGGCTGAAGATGAGGATAAGGAAGTTGTCGCTGCCCAGCGCCATATCCATGCCCAGCACCAGCGTCGCCAGCCCCACGGCCTGGAAGATGATGGCCTGGATCTTCTTGGGGAAGCGCTCGCGCAGCAGCAGGCCCAGCGTGCTGCCCGCCAGCACCGTCGCCGTGTTGACCAGACTGCCGATGGGTATCACGGCGCTACTCCACCCGCCGCAGGCCAATGCGCCCGCGCTGCCGGTCGACGCTGATGACCTCAATCTCGACGACATCGCCCACGGAGACCACGTCGTGCGGATCACGGACGTAGCCGCTGCTCAGGTTGCTGATGTGGAT
>CAYVKR010000196.1:0-5977 GCA_964452025.1 uncultured Anaerolineales bacterium | reverse complement strand
CTCTGACGTCGTGCAAGTTGGCGATGAGATCCTGGTCATGGTGACCAACGTCTCGGGTGACGGCAAGATCCGCCTCTCGCGTCAGGCTGTATTGGAAGGCTGGACGTTGGACGAAGCGCGATCCCACGATCGTCCCCCGAAGCGGCGCGGTCGTCGGCCTCGCCGTCGGTAGGAGCGTGAACAACATGGAGAAGCAACCGCAGGTCACAACCCTGGCAGAGACCGAGATGTATGAGGTCTTTGTGGTGGAAGGCGACGATGGTGATTGTACCTATCACCTGGAGATTGGCAACGTCACGATCAACTTTCTTCAGGAGGACTGGGAAGAATTCGCCGATCTGATGATGCAGGTGCTGAAGCGCTAGCAATCAGATAGGTTGCAATTTGCACAGCGCGGAGGCTCTTGCTTCCGCGCTGTTTTGATTATACCTGTCGTGTAGTGACAGGTTAGGTCGCCTACGCCAACTTCGCGGTAAGCCGCGAAGTTGGCTCCAGGGCAGGCCCTGGAGCATACCATTGATCATCCTTCGCGTTTTATGCTATAATGTGCTCAAGAAGGGGTTTTACTTCATAATACTGGATCTAGCTATCTATCACTTTGTCAGTGGAAGTCTTTGTTTTCACCGTCATTTCGAGCGCAGTGCCGTTTTTTGGCACGAAAGCCTGCCCTGAGCTAGTTGAAGGGTCGAGACTCTGGCCCAGCGGCCCAGTGGCCGGGGAATCTCTCACGTTCGAACTGAAATCATCTCTGAACGGGGAGATTTCTCCATTCACTACAGTCGCTGCGCTCCTTTCGCCCTTCGACTACGTCCCTCGACTCCGCTCGGGACATGCTCAGGATAAACTCAGTCGAAATGACGTGGTCAGTGAATGGTAGTTTGTTGATGCATGAGTCCTATAAAAGTGATAGGTAGCTAGATACTGGATTAATTGCATGGGTATCATTGGGATCTGAAACTGAACGAGGTTCATATTACGGTTGGCTGAGAAACAGCCGGAGTTGATGGAGATGGCAGACAATTTGGAACGATTTACGAGGGGATCCCGAGAGGTGCTCCACTTTGCCAAGGCCGAGGCCGTGCGCATGCGGCACGCGACCATCGGGCCAGAGCACATTCTCCTGGGTTTGATATTGGAAAGTGAAGGCTTGGCGGGGCGAGTGCTTCGCGACATGGGCATGCGCCCGCAGGACGTGCAGCGCATGGTAAAGCGACTATCCGGCTCCGCTACGTTGAGCGCCGAGGCGCCCGATCTACGCGAGAGCACGCAGGTCGTCTTGACCATTGCCATTGAAGAGGCCAAGCGTTACAACAGCCCGGCGGTTGATACGCAGCACCTGCTTTTGGCGCTGCTGCGTCAACAAGAAGGCGTCATTCGGGCGATTCTGCAGCATTTCAGCTTGTCGGTCGATATGGTGAAACGCCGGGTGGTGCAGGTCATGCCGACAAAGTCGAGAAGTCTGCAGCGTCGTTCGTCCTCCTCGGGCCGGCGGGAGAAGCGACGTCAGCACGCATCTGACTCTCTCCTGGATCAGATGGCGGTGGATCTCACCGAGCAGGCACACCAGGGTCTCCTCGACCCGGTGATCGGACGCCAGACGGAGATCGAACGCGTCATCCAGATTCTGGCGCGCCGGACGAAGAACAACCCTGCGCTCGTCGGCGAACCGGGCGTGGGAAAGACGGCGATTGTAGAGGGGTTGGCCCAGCGCGTCGTTGCCGGCGGTGTGCCGGGGCCCATTCTGGATAAACGTGTGGTCCAGCTGGATATTGGGTCGCTGGTCGCCGGCACCATGTACCGGGGCCAGTTTGAGGAGCGGTTGAAGAAGGTGCTTGAGGAGCTCAAAGAGAGCGACACCATCGTCTTCATCGATGAGGTGCACATGCTGGTCGGTGCCGGCTCGGCGGGCTCGTCGCTGGACGCGGCGAACATCCTCAAGCCCGCACTGGCGCGGGGTGAGCTGCAGTGTATCGGCGCGACCACGCTTGACGAGTACCGTAAACACATCGAGTCGGACGCAGCGTTAGAGCGTCGCTTCCAGCCGGTCATGGTCGAGGAGCCGACGGCAGAAGAGACGCTGGACATTCTGCGCGGCATCAAGCACGCTTATGAGCAGCATCACCAGCTCGCTATCAGCGAGCAGGCGCTGGAAGAGTCCGTTCGGCTTTCGTCCCGCTACGTTACCGACCGTTTCTTGCCTGATAAGGCCATCGACCTGATGGACGAGGCCGCTTCGCGCGTGCGGATGTACAAATCGCCCAGCTCACTGCGCCTGCGGGAGATCTTCGAACGCCTGCAGGATCTGCGGATTGAGCGCGCCCGGTTGCTGTTGAAGGGCGAGGAAGCGCAACAGGACACGATTGAGGAGCAGGTCAAGGCACTAGAAGCTGAGATGAGCGATTTGCGTGACGTGAAGTTGGCGGATGAGATGCTTATCGTCGAGCCGGAGGACATCGAGGAGATCGTCGCCATGTGGACCGGCATTCCCATGAGCCAGCTGGCGCGCGAGGAGACCGAGCGGCTGATGGATATGGAGAATCATCTTCGGGAGCGCATCGTGGGGCAGAATGAGGCCATTGCCACGGTCTCCAAGGCCGTACGCCGTGCGCGCGCCGGTCTCAAGGATCCTCAGCGCCCCATCGGCTCGTTCATCTTCCTGGGGCCCACCGGTGTGGGCAAGACGGAGCTTTCCAAGGCGCTGGCTGAATTCCTCTTTGGCAGCGAGGATGCCCTGGTGCAGCTGGATATGTCGGAGTTCATGGAGCGCCACTCTGTTGCGCGGTTGGTCGGCGCACCTCCGGGCTACGTCGGCTATGAAGAGGCCGGTCAGCTGACGGAGGCCGTCCGGCGCCGACCATACTCTATCATCGTCTTTGACGAGATCGAGAAAGCGCATCCTGATGCTTTCAACATGCTGCTTCAGATCATGGAAGAAGGCACGCTCACCGATGCGCGTGGACGCAAGGTGGATTTCCGCAACGCCATCATCATCATGACATCCAACGTCGGTGCGGAGGAGATCCGCCGGCAGAGCAAGATCGGCTTTGATCTCGCGCCGCAGACCGAAGCCGACGAACAGCGAGATTACGAGGAGATGAGCCGCAAGCTGAAGGTGCGGCTGCGTCGTCTCTTCCGACCGGAGTTCATCAACCGTCTGGATGCCATCATCGTCTTCCGGGTGCTGGACAAGGTGGCGTTGCGCGATATCGTAGAATTGGAGATCGATAAAGTCCGCGAGCGCTTGCATGAAAACGAGCTAGGGCTGGAGCTGACCGACGCTGCCTGTGACTGGCTGGCAGAGGAGGGCTACAGCGATGAGTACGGCGCGCGCCCCTTGCGTCGCCTGATTCAGCGCGAGGTGGAGACGCCACTCTCAGACGCCCTGATCTCAGGTGAGTTCCAGGCTGGCGATGACGTCTGGCTGGATGTCGCCGAGTCGGAGTTAGTGCTGCGCTGTCCCGAAGAGGAGCCGGAACCGACCTCTTGAGGCTTGAATTGAAACGGTATCGCCCCAGATAATGGTCATCTGGGGCGATTTTCTTTTGGCGGCCTTCAGTTCTTGTCGCGGTTGGAATTAGACTGGGGATGAGCGCGGCGATAGACCTCACGTGCGTGGCGCTGGGTGACGTGGGTGTAGATCTGTGTCGATTGTAGATTGGTGTGTCCCAGCAGCTCCTGCACCACGCGGAGGTCGGCGCCGCCTTCCAGCAGATGCGTGGCGAAGGTGTGACGCAGCAGGTGGGGCGTGACCTTCTCCTCAATGCCAGCGGCGATCCCGGCCTTCCGCACGATGGTGCTGATAGAGCGTACCGAAAGCCGCCCCCCGAAGCGGTTGAGAAAGAGAGCGCGGGTGTGTGTGGCGCTGGCCTGTTCCGGTCGTCCTACGTCGACGTAGGCGCGCAGGGCGGCGACGCCAGGTCGCCCCAGGAGCACCAGCCGCTCCTTATCGCCCTTGCCGATGACGCGCATCTCGCCGGTACGCAGATCGACGTCGTCTCGGTTCAATCCACCCAGCTCGCTGACGCGGACGCCCGAGGCGTAGAGCGTCTCTAGTATCGCGCGGTCGCGCAGTCCCTTCGCTGTGGACGTGTCGGGCGTAGCCAGCAATCGTTTGATCTGCTCGTGTGTAAGATAGCGAGGCAGACGCCGGGGCAGGCGCGGCGCGTAAATCCGCCGGAAGAGATTCTGTTCCCAGGCTTTGGCGCGCACCAGATAGTCGCCAAAAGCCCGCAATTCAAAGACCCGGCGGGCGATGCTGGCGCGGACGTAGTCATCTTCATCCAGCTTGGCGAGATAATCGCGTACCAGATCCCGGCGTAAGCCATCCAACGTCTTGACGCCGCATGTCTCACAGTACGTCAGGAACTGTTCGATGTCGGTGCCGTAGTTCTTGATGGTGTAATACGAGGCGTTTTCTCGCTCCAGATGCTGGAGGTAGCGTGCCAGCCACTCTCTGAGTGCGTTCATTTTCAGATCCCAGAAGCTGACCTGATTGTGCATGCTGGAGTTGGATCGTCAAAATCAGCCGGATAGTTCTGGCAAAAAGACAAAGGCTGCCCACGGGCAGCCTTGTATGTGCTTTTCATGCTGGATTTATGTAGCTTCACGCGTTGCATCTGCTTCCAGCGTATCCCGTTTGGCCTTCAGCTCATCGTAGATCGAGAGGATGTTAGCGACGTGCAGTTGGTGGCTGGCGATGCCCAGCGGCACTCGCTCCAGACCACAAGTCTCCAGCGGAATGTCCCAGATGGTGTCGCGTGGCTTGTCGTTGTCGAGAACCTCGTGTGCCTGCTCCGCCACGCAGTTCAGATAGTCGATGTAACGATCCATTACCGTATCAACCTCGCCTCTGAGGATGACTTCACCATGTCCCTGGATTACAGTCAGCGGCTCCAACGTTTTGATCTTCTGCAGTGTTTCGATCTCCTGTTGCCAATTGCCTTTGGCGATGATGGGAATTGCCATAACGGCGTCGCCCGTGATGAGCACTCGTTCCTCTTCGATAAAGATGCCGGTGTTGTCCTCGGTATGTCCTGGCATGCGGAAGAGACGGAACGTCCGATCCCCCGCGCTGACCAGGAGTTCGTCTTCGTCGAAGGTGATGGTGGGGAAGCGGAGGGTTACGTCGTTGAAGGCCGGATTATCTTCCTGGGCTTCCTTGAGAGAACTCTCGCCGACCTCCAGCAGTTTATTTCGACAGCGTTCATGGGCGATGATATCCAGATGTTGCGGAAAGGCGTGCAGTCCGTAAACGTGATCCATGTGATGATGGGTGAGCATGAGCGAATGAAACTGCCCCTGCCCTCTCACGTCCAGGAATTTGGCGATCTGGCGCGCTTCGTCTGGAAAAGGTAATGCGTCAATGGCAACGACGCCTTCTCTCGTCAGGATCGCAACACAATTGACACGAGCATATCGCTCGCTGGTGAAAACAAAGATCTCTTCGGTGACACGTTCCCAGTACATTCAAACTCCCGCAGTCCAAGATTCGATGGTTGCGCCGGGCACCGGCGCAGCAGCTCGCGCTGCTTCACAGAGGATAACATAATCGGAGGGGAAAGTCAAGATTGCTTTACATAACTAGGCGAGCGGCAGACAGGCGGGGCAGATATTTGCGCGGCTTATTCTCCTGGACTGGAAGACCAGGAGAGCATAATGAGAGGCCACCCGTCACAGACGAGCGGCCTTTTCCCTGAGTTATCACCCCACCGTGCCGTGTCCCGATGGTTTTGACCCGAAGGTCTAAAGTGGGTGCCTGCCGCTGGATCAACCTTGCCCGAAGGCTATCGTCTCACCAAACGGACGGTCAGCTCCCTTTTGTCATAGTGTTGGCTCAAAACCCCATCCCGGCATCACGTACACGGCAGGGTTAACGCTCATATAATACCATACTCCCAAAAGTTGACAAACAACGCTCAAAGCGGGCAAACGAAGCAGTTCCAGGGTGGCTCAAACGCCATAGGCGGCTTCCCATCAT
>CAYVKR010000195.1:0-5978 GCA_964452025.1 uncultured Anaerolineales bacterium | reverse complement strand
GGACGCGATCACGTCTGTCCCCAGTCCAGTGCCACGTCCCTGCATCGTAGAACCAGCGCAGCTGCTGTCGCAGCAGCGCGCGGAAGAGCGACCACGCCACCCAGCGCGGCAAGCGTCGCAACCAGCCTATGATCCGCCGCTCCCGCTCAAAGGTCGACCAGAGCAGCGTCTCCAACAGTGCCAACGCCGCACCGGTACCCCACCCTTCCTCTCGCAGCACCCTGTAAAGCGCCAGCACGGGCAGCACCCGCTGATGCCACATTGAAGGAGCCAGGCCTGCCGACAGCTCCGGCGTCTGGCGATCCAGCAGATCATAGCGCGCCTGCGCCCGGGCGAGCAACCGCCCCGCCTCGTTGACGCCCAAGCGCGCGCTCAGCAGCGCCTGCCAGCCCTCCGCGTGTGGCATGGTCGACCGGCTCATAACATTCTCAGCAGACCAGGTGTCATGATTCCTGCTTGAACCCCTTTCTGCCCACCAGCCAGACGAGCAGCGCCGTCAGCGCCGAAAGAATCCCGGCTCCCATCCACATCTTGCGCCAGTGCATGGGCACCTGACGGCTGCCCCGCCGCACGGGGCGCTGCTCCATGGAGATATGTCCCCGCAGAATATCTAACACCGACGTGCGGATGCCAGCCTGATGCGCCAGCACCTGGAACTCGTCAGCCAGCTGCTGCATCTCATCGCGCGCCGCGTTGGCGTGCCGCTGCATCGCCAGCTCGGCCTGCTCGGTCGCCAGCAGATGCCGCAGGAAGAAGACGAGCAGCGGTTCCGGCAGCCAGAACAGCGCCAGATACTTACGCGGGATCACAGGCACGTCCAGCGCCTGCAGCACACGGAAGCCCTCGCGGACACCGCGTATCATCAGCACCAGCGCGTCGCGGGTTTCGACCAGACGATAGATGTCGCCCTCCGCCATGTAGAGCGCGTTGGCCATGGGGCTGACCAGCGCCACGTGCGTCTTGAGCCAGGCGTCGATGTTGTCGGAGCACTCCACCTCGCTGCTGATCTGGCCCAGCACGTCGGCGATGCGCAGCAGACGCGGCGTGATGCTCCCGTCAATCTCCCCGATGATGGGAGAGGGCGTGCCCTCCCGGGCGATGTAGCGCACCACGTGACCGTCGCGCTCGCCACCCGCGCCGGGAAAGCCCAACAGCACCCGCTCCTCGCCCAGCGCGTCCACCAGCACGCCGGGGCCCGCTGCGTTGTTCATCATAAAGAGCACGTTGGGCGTCACCGTGTTCGCCGCCAGGATGGGCAGAATCGCGCCGACCTGGTTCTTGCGCATGATGACGAACACCAGATCGTAGGCGTCGTCAGGCGCCAGCCTCGTCACCACCGGCACGCGCGTCACCGTACGCTCGCCCGTCACGGCGTTCTCCAGCACCACCCCGTGCTCCCGCAGATCCGCCAACCGCTGCCCGCGCGCCAGCAGGGCCACCTCGTGCCCCGCCTCGTGCAGCCGCGCCGCGTAGAGACTGCCGAGCACGCCGGCTCCGTAGACTAGAATATCCATTGATCGTCTCCTTTCGTAATCAACTTTGTGGTGCCTGGTTCGTGTTGCGTGTTGCGTGTTACGTGATATCAACCAAAACGGAAGACGCAATACGCGACACGCATCCACTTTCTCAATAACCCAGTTCCAGATCCACCCGATTCGGCATCATCTTCCCGCGTGCCGCCGCATTGAGAAGCCGCGCCAGATGCTCCATCCGATCCCGCTCCGTCGCCTCCGTGTGCAAACCGCCGGCCCGGTGAGGACTCATCACCACGTTGTCCAGCTCGTGGAACGGGTAATCGGCGGGCGACGTATGCGCGCGGGCATCACCGGCGCCGTAACCCGCGTCCTTGCCCGAGGGATAGTTGTACCAGACGTCGAGACCGGCTGCGTGCAGTGCGCCATCGCGCAGCGCCTCGTAAAGCGCCCGCTGCTCGACGATGGGACCGCGCGCCACGTTGACCAGGACGGCGCGCGGCGGCAACCGCGCCAGTTCCTCCGTGCCGATCAGCCCGTCCGTCTCCGGCGTGTGCGGCAGCGTGATGACCAACACGTCGGCGCGGGGCAACAGGTCGTGGAGCACCTCGGACGGATGCGTCTCGACATTGTCCGCGTCGCTGGGGTGGCGGCGAATGCCCACCACGTCCATGCCTAGCCCCCGGCACGCAGCGCCCACCCGCTGACCGATGGCGCCGTAGCCCAGGATCAGCGCCGTCTTCCCGTCGAGCCGCACCGCCGGGTTCGGCCCGTAGCGCGGACGCCAGTCGGCGCGGCGCAGCGCCCGGTCCATGGGCACGAGGAACTTCGCGGCTGAGAGCAGCAACGCCATCGCCATCTCGGCGGCAGCCACCGCGTTGTGGTGCAAATTGTGCACCGCCACCTCGGGAACGTCGCGCATCAGATCGCGCGTCGAAGGCGGCAGCCCGGCCCAGGGGATGATCAGCGTCCGCAGGCGCGGGCTGGCGGCAACCTCCTCCCGCGTCGGTCGCCCCGCCACCAGAACCTCATACTCGGCAGGCGCGGGCACGTCAGGGCCGAACGTAAGCTGCACATCAGCATCAAGAAGATCACGTAGATACACCCGCACCTCGGCGTCGGGCTCAGTGTGAAGATGAACGTGAAGCGTCGTCACAGGTACAACGTCCTCCCTTCGGAAAGGGTCCCGCACTCTTTCAGTCAAGCAGTCGAATCGTCAACGGATTGATCGGATTAAGCAGATTAGAAAACTCAATCACTACCAGCTGATAGCAGGTAGGATGCTTTTCGGCGGTCTAAAGTAAGTCTGGATCAATAAATAAAAATCAGTTAAATCCGCTTAATCCGTTGATTCACATTCCTGTGCCTGGATAGCATCTACTCAAGCACCGGTGTCTCTTCCCTGATAAAAAACCACGCCAGCCTGTTCAAAAGCCGGCGTGGAAAGTAACCGTCCGTCTGTCCTTTAAGCGTCAGCGCCCAAGATGCATGGGCATCACGACGTGCGTGAAAATCTCCTCATCCTCTACGGCCTTGATCACGCCGGGATTCGTCGATGAGTTGAGCTCCAGCGCCACCTGCGGCCCCCTCAGCGCCGAGAGCACGTCGATAAGGAAACGCACGTTGAAGGCAATCTCCAGATCGCCGCCCTGGACGTTGGCGCCCAGGCGCGTCGCGCCCTGGCCCGACTCGGCGGAGTTCGCCGAGACCACGACCTCGCCTTCACTAACGTCAACGCGCACGATGTTGGCCACGTCACGGGCGAAGATCGCCGCCCGCTTGCACGCCTGCAGCCACTCCTCGCGCCCCATCACCACGCGGATGGTGTTAGACGAGGGGATGATGCGCCGGTAATCCGGGAAGTTCCCATCGATCAGCTGGGAGTTGAGCACCGTCTTCTCCAGCTGGAAGAGGATCTGGTTATGCGGATCGGTGGTGGAGATGTTGACCGGTTCTTCTTGGCTGCCCAGAATGCGGGAGAGCTCCGCCAGCGCCCGCGCCGGCACGATGACGCTGAAGGGATGCGCCACCGGATGCACCATGGGCACGTGGCGCACCGAGAGACGGAAGCCGTCGGCGGCCGCCAGCGTGAGCGTATCGCCCTCGAACTCCGCCAGCACGCCCGTCAGCACCGGATGGCTGTCGTCCGTCGACGCGGCAAAGGTGACCTGCTCCAGCGCCTTGCGCAGATCGCCCGCCTCCACTGCCATGCCGTCGCCGTCCTTGGGCTCCGGCACCACAGGAAACTCCTCAGCAGAGATGCCGCGGAAGCTCGCCGTCACCGTCCCGCAGCTGACGTCCAGCGAGATCGACTCCTGATCCATCTCCAGGCCCACCTGATCGGGCGGCAACGAGCCGATGAGGTCGATGAAATTGCGCGCCGGGACCGTCATCGCGCCCTCGGTCTCCACCCGCGCCCCAACCCAGTGCACGATGCTCTGCTCCAGGTTCGTGGCGGCCAGCTTGAGCTGCCCATGATCCGTTGCCATAAGAATGTTGCTGAGGATGGGCATGGTCGTGCGCGAAGGGACCGCCCGTCCCACAATGCTCAATCCGTTAGCCAGGTTTTCCTGCAGACATGAGAGTTTCATAGCGGGCCTCCTGAACAGTGCAGTCTTTTCGATGGAAGTAATAATCTAAGTATACTCTAAGCGGGAAAATGAGCAAACCGTACGTGTTGCGGGATTTCGAAGCGAGTCTGCTGGTGAAAACGCCCTCTGTACCATAGAAACTGCGTAGGCGAAAGCAAGGCAAACGAAGCCGGGGTTGATGCGGGAGGGAAACATGATGGGAAGCCGCCTATGGCGTTTGAGCCACCCTGGAACTGCTTCGTTTGCCCGTTGCGTGTCGCGTGTTGCGTGACGAATTGACCAAAGACGAGGGACCGCATGCACATGCCGGTCTGCGGTCTCCCGTCCCCGGTCCGTCCCGCCCTAGAATCGGCTTACTCGAAGACAAGCTGCCTTTGATCAAGCAACCGTGTCGTCACCGCCGCCATCGCCAGCATCATCCAGAAGATGGTCACCGAATGGTGGAAATCCAGATTGAAGAAATAGTGATCGAAGATACCGCCTACCAGCCCACCGATGACCGCACCGTGATAGCCGTACCAGAGCGGCTCCAGGTCGGCGTACTCGGCCGCGCGATTGCGCCGCCCCCAAAAGCGAGTGAGCAAGAGGCCGACGACGACCAGAAAGCCCGTCAGGCCCACCAGCCCCATCTGCGAGGCGATGAGCAGGTAGACGCTGGCGACGCCTAGATAGGTATCGATGTCCGGCGTCCCGCCAAAGCCCACACCCAGCACTGGATAGCGGCTGATCAGAATGAAAGCGTCCTTGTACTCGCCGAAGCGCATCTTCGTGGAGAGGTCTTCGCCCTGAATGCCCTCGATAAAGTGGGCTACGAATTCCTGCGTCCATGGCAACACCAGCACGAGCACCAGCACCACGACGAACAGCGGGATGAGCTTGCGATAGCGCAGCACGCTCATCAGCCCGACGGCAGCCGCTGCGCCGACCCAGGAGCCGCGCGAGACCGTCAGCACCAGACAGAAGCCCAGCACGGCGATCAGCGGTACCAGAAAAATCCGCTTCATGACCGGACGCTCCGCAAAGAACTGCGGTATGGCAATCGCCAGCGCCAGATTCAGCAGGCTCCCCAGGATGTTTGGGTCCACCGACGTCGACGTCGCCCGCTGCATCAGCGAAGGATCATCCCGAATGTACCGGATCACACCCGCGCCCGTTGGATAGCCCACGCGACCCAGCGCCGAGAGTGCCCGCATTGCCAGCTCCTCCGGGATCACGTAGAGCACGATGCCCAACGCAGCCGCGCCGCCCGCCGCCAGCAGGAAGACGCGCGTCAGCCGCCGCAACCGCCCCACGTCCGTCACCGTGTTGACGATCAGGAAAAAGAAGCCGATGCTCATCAAAATCTCAACAAAGTGCCGGATCAAGTAGCTCGTCACCGGCACGTACGAAAGCCCCGCCACGAAGGAGCCGATGGCCATCAGCACGAAGACCAGAATCGGCCCGCCCAACGGCGTGAGCACCAACGGCCCCCGCCCCTCGCCCAGCATCAGCGGCGCCAGCCAGAGGAGGAAGAGCCAACCCAGCGCCAGATCGAGGAACGTGGGTGTAAACCCGACGTCGTAGGGCAACGTCCCAAAGGGCAGCAACGTCACCAGGCCGATGACGGCCCAGAACGCAATAGCAATGTTTGTCAGCGACCAGAGGGCGTAGCCGGCCACCAGCGCCAGCGCCAGCACGGGGAGCACGCCGGCCTCGACAATCAGCCAGCCGCCGCTCACGCCCAGCGCCGCCAGCAGCAACAGCGCAAAACCCGCCGCCAGCCAGCGGTGCCGCGTGTGCAACACCCACTGCAGCGGCGTCTCCTCGATCAAATCGTGCAGGGTCGTTCGCAACGTGCTCATGAGGCGATTATACCGACTGCCAAACCTGCGTCAAGAGAAACCACAAGCCGGGCAAACGAAACTGGGGTTGATGT
>CAYVKR010000194.1:0-6014 GCA_964452025.1 uncultured Anaerolineales bacterium | reverse complement strand
CCGCCGCTCTGACGAAAAAGGTAACGCGCCAGCGATTGTCGATCCGATTTCCGCATCAGGCTGGCGGCAAGCCGCTCCACGTCCTCCAGCGTAAGCGCCGCCAACGTCTCTTCTTGGATCAGGCCATCCCGCCGCAGACCGCGACGCAGACGTGTGAGCGGATGGCCCACCGGTGTCTCCTCGGGCCGATAGGTCCCCACCAGCCAGAGCGGCTGGCGGCTCGCGGCGCGGATCAGGTAATGCAGCAGATCCAAGGTATCTGCGTCGGCCCACTGCAGATCATCGAGGAAGAGCACCGGGCGCAGCAAGGTACGCAGCAGATAGGCGAAGCTATCAAGGAGATGGGTGCGCGCCTGGACGCTTTGGCTGTGCGGGGCGGGTTCCACCTCCGGCATCAGACGGCGCACGGCGGGCAGAATCCCCACCAGTTCCGCAGCGACCGCTCCGGGAATGGTCACGGCGTCGGAAGCCGGTAGCGAGGCGAGATGCTCCGTCAGCGCTGTGTTGATGGCCTGATAGGGCACGGTGGCGCTGAACTCGTAGCAGCGCCCGCGCAGCACCGTCGCCCCTCGGCCCGCAATGTGATGCAGCACCTCTTCCACCAGGCGGGTCTTGCCAATACCGGTCTCCCCCGCGACCAGGGTCAGTCCAAGCTCGCCCTGCCGGGCCGCTTCCCAGCGCGCCAGCAGCCAGGCGTAGGGTTCGCTGCGTCCCACCAACGGCAGAATCGCCGGTTGCCCGCTCGTTTCCATGGTCAGGGGCTGCACGTCGCCGCGCAAGATGCGCCGACGGAGCGCTTGCGTCTTCTCCGAAGGCTCAACCTCCAACTCGTCGGCGAGGATCTGACGGCAACGTTCGTAATGACGCAACGCTTGCTCCCGCTCCCCCTGTAAGGCGGCGATGAGCATAGCCTGCCGGTGCGTCGTTTCACGCCACGGCTCCAGCGCCAGCGCGCGCCGGACGTACCGACGGCCGGCCTCGAATTCGCCTCGTTGGATGTGGTGGTGGATCAAGCGTTCCAGCACCTCCAGCGCCTGTTGATGAAAGCGCTCCCGCTGGATCACCAGCCACTCCTCGAAGGAAGGGCAATCGGGCAGCGAGAAATCTTCCAAAAACGGGCCTCTGTAAAAATCCAACAGCTGCGCGGCCGCAGTAGGATCAAACGTCGCCTCAGAGGCGGCCAACAGGGCCTTGGCCCGGCGCCGGAAAACGTCAGTGTCGATGCGGTGGGGGCGTTCGGCGTCAAACTGAACCGTATCGCGGTCGGTGAGGAGATAGTCCGGGACCAGCTTCCGTAGATTGGAGAGCACCCGGCTCAGATTGGCGCGCGCGCGGGATGTGGTCAGATTAGGCCAGAGCAACGCGCCCAGCCGGTCACGATGCAGCCGCCGCCGCTCCTGCGCCAGATACGCCAGGAGCGCCCGCCCTTTGTTGGACCTGAAGCGATCCGTCCGCTGAGCCGCGCAGGTCACCTGGAGACCGCCCAGAAAACGGATCTCCAGGGATACAGCCCCCTCTTCCTCAGAAAGACCGTGGTGCTTCATCCTCATTTCCTTGTACTCGCAGCCGCTGTTTCGCCGATGTCCCGTCGAAGAGATGTCGTGCGTGCGAAGAGTTTGCGAAGGGTTATTTGATAGTATAGCCTCAGGAGTGAAAGGAGCAACTATCATCAACGCCCAAGATCAGACCCCAAAGCGATACCACTCGTATCTATTGCGCCTCTGGCAAGAGCAGGAAATCGATGTCGTTCAGGACGATGAGCCACAGATGCAGTGGCGCTGCAGCCTGGAGGAGATCGGCGAGGAGCCGCGCCGACGTGGCTTCGGTTCCCTGGAGGCGTTGATGCAATTCCTGGAAAACACGATGGATGATGAGATGTAAGGATACATCGCGGTTATCTCCCGGAGGAAACACATCATGAAATATCTTGGGTTCACTTTACGACTGCTCATCCTTAACGGCGGCCGCGTCAAGTAGTTCCATTTCCGCACCTAAGATAAATCGGAGGAGACTCTATGCCACCCATCATGAAACGCATATTCTGGATCTTGAACAAGTTTTTGATGGTCCCCATCTTCCGCCTGGGCCTGGGGCCGCTCCTGGGCAGTCCCTTCGGGGGCTACGTCATGGTGCTAAAGCCCATTGGGCGAAAAAGCGGCAAGACCTACTACACGCCGGTGAACTATGCGATTCGCAAGGGGCATGTCTACTGTGTCTCCGGCGGACGGCGGACGGCGGATTGGTTCCGCAATCTGCTGGCTCATCCTGAGATCGAGATCATCCTGCCGGGCGGCGCCATCTTCGCGCGCGCAGAAGAGGTCAGTGACTCTGTGGAACGACGAGAGGCCGCGCGCCAGGTATTGATCAACGCTGGCTTCGCCGGTTTTTTCGAGGGCTACAATCCCCGCACCATCAGCGATGCTGCACTCGAAGAGAAGATCAGCGATCTCCCCGTATTGCGCTTTACGCCCCTGGGTGTGGGCAATGGCACCTTTGATCCCGGTGGGTGGGCCTGGATCTGGGGGATTTTTCTCACGTTGTGGAGCGTCTACCGTCTGGCCTCGCGGCGGAAGGATGGACGCCGCAGCAGGAAACCAAAAGGGAGATAGGCTTCCCTATTTCAAGATCATTGACTGTGCCCGGAGGTGTGAATATGCAGACAAAACGTTGGCTACTGAAGTTAGTACTAATCACAGTGCTTTTGGTCGCGTGGGCTTCGCCCGTCGGCGCCGACGGCCCGACGACGGTCACCTACACCTACGACGACGCCGGACGTCTGATCAAGGTTGTCTACGATGACGGCGTCACCATCTCCTACGCCTACGACGCGGCGGGCAATTTGCTCTCGCGCATCGTTGAGAAGGACTTCGAGATCTACCTACCGCTGGTTATGCGAAGCTACTCAGGATAGGAGGGGGTACCATGCGACGCACCACACATTGCTTTTTGGCTTTCGTCTTGCTGATCGGTGGGCTGCTGCTGCCGGGGAACCCACCACAGATCCAGGCGGCGCAGCCGACCACCGCACCCGCAGCGCCCAAAGGTCCCGGCTGGCACCACGTCACGCTGACCGAGGGCGTCTCACCGGAAGAGGCGCGCGAAGTCGCCGAGGCACGCAGCGCAACGGTGACACCGCAGGCCCAGATCGCCAGCCTGCCCGCCACCGCCGCCGAGGTCACGCCGGAGATTGCAGCCCTGGCCCGCGCCCTGCAGCACGATCCGAAACTGATCTTTGATTACGTGCACAATCACATTGACTACGTGCCCATCTTCGGCACGCTGAACGGCGCGGCGGGCACGTTGCTCGCCGGGCGCGGCACCGACGCCGATCAGGCCGCGCTCTTCATCGCGCTGATGGAAGCGGCGGGCTACGATGCATCCTACGTCGTCGGCGACGTGACCTACCCTGTAGACCGGCTCGCCAACTGGGTGGGGACGGAGACGGCGCAGGCGGGCAACGTCTTCGCCAACGGCGGCATTCCCGTTAGCTGCATCACCGCTCCCGGCGGTACCACGTGCGAGATCACGCGCGTCTGGGCCGAGGCCGAGATCGGCGGGACGACCTACACCTTCGATCCGGCGATGAAAGTCTACGCCGAGACCACCGGCATCGCCGACCTGGGCAGCGCCCTCGGCTACAACCGCACCACCTTCTTGAACCGCGCCACGAGCGGCGCAACCACCGGCGCGGACGCCATTCAAGACGTCAACGAGGCCAATATCCGCGCCGACCTGACGACCTACGCCATGAACCTCGTCGACTACATCGACGCCAACCTACCCGACGGCGGCGTGGCGGACGTGATCGGCGGGCGCGAGGTCGTGCCGAGCGAGCTGACGGCCTACGCCACCTCGCTGCCGGAGGCGCTAGGCACGTCCAATGCGATAACCCACACCGCATTGCCAACCAGCACGCACCACACCCTGCAAATCGAGCACGAGGGCATCGACCATACCTTCGACACCTTCCAGTTGGCCGATCAACGGGTAACGATGTTCTACGACGAGACGGACGGCAACAAACCCGTCCTGCGCGTGGGCGGCACGCCCGTGATGACCGGCACCGCGACCGTCAGTGGCACCACTTCCGTCATGACCGTGACCGTCGATCATCCGTATAGCGGCTTCGATCAGCAGGCCTCCTTCAGCCTCACCAGCGGCGGCGCCTACGCCCTGCTCCACGACTTTAACACCGTCTCCGCCGACGTGCTCGCGGCGAGCAACGCCCGCTTGACCCGGTATCGTCACGACGGGCTGGGCGATGGGTCCGAGGCGGTGCTGGGCGAGACGCTCGCGCTGATGGGCTGGACGTGGCTACACGAGGCCCATCTCTTCTCCGAGCTGGTAGGCTGCGTGGGCGATATCGTGCCGCTGGTGCACCACGAGGTCGGCGTGATGGGACAGGAGGACGGCGTCTTTATCGACGTGCCCATGGGCATGGTGAGCAACGTCTCCACCGACGGCGTCTCGGACACCTTCGCCGCCTTTCGCGCGCAGACGATGATGGGCAGCGCCTTCGAGCACGGCGTGATTGAGCAGCTGCAGGGCACGCCCTCGGCCTCGACCATCAAAATGCTTACGCTCAACAACGCCAACGGCGACAAGACCTTCCTCGCCGATGCCGACAACTGGGATACCGTCGAGCCGCAGTTGCAAGGCTACAGTGCCGGGCAGCTGGCCCAGATCGAAGCCAGCATCAACCAGACCCACACGCTCGTGCTGCCCGAATACGGCGACATCACGCTCAACGACTGGCGCGGCACCGGCTACATCGACGACTACCAGAGCGGAAATCAAGGCTCCATGGGCATGATCATCTCCGGCGGCTACTACGGCGGCTACAGCGGCGAGCAGGGCGACGTCGACAGTGGTCAGGTGCAGGAAGAGACCGAGGAGAACAATCCACCCCCAGATCAGCAAGAGGGCGTGGAGACACCGGAGGATACCGATCCCGTCGATATGTCCACCGGCGCGTTCCACAGCACTCACGTTGATCTAGCGCTGGGGCTGGACGGGCTGCTGGGTCTGCGTTTCGTGCGCACCTACAACAGCGGCGACAACTACAGCCGGGGGCCGCTGGGCTACGGCTGGAGCCACGGCTACGATACCCACCTGAGCACCACCAGCAACGGCGCAGCAGGGCTGGGCGCGCGCGGGCCGCAGGATGCCGCTGCAACCATTGCCTACGCCCACGTCGCGCTGGATCTGCTGACCGGTGAGCGTTCCCTTGAGGAGTGGATGGCAACCAGTCTGGCAACCCAATGGGCCTTGGACCAGCTCATCGAGAACAGCGTCACCGTGCATACCGGCGGCTCGGTCTTGCAGTACATCCGACTGCCCGATGACACCTTCGCACCGCCGCCTGTCGTCGACCGTGCGTTGAAACGTCTCGGCGAGTCCTACGTGCTCCAGGGCGCCGGGAACGAGGCCCTGTTCTTCGATAGCAACGGCAGGGCGCAAACCTGGCAGGACGTCAACGGCAACGCACTGACTTTCGCGTACAACGGCGACGGCGCGCTTCAAACCGTGACAACCGGCAACGGCGTGACGCTGACACTCGCATACAGCGGCGGGCATCTGATCTCAGTCACCAATCAGACAGGCAGATCTGTCACCTACACGTACACTGACGGCGAGTTGACCACTTTCGAAGACGCCGAGAACCACGTCTGGATCTACACCTACGACGACACGCACCGGCTGACGTCGGTGACGCGCCCGGAAGGCAACACGGTGGTTGCCAATGCCTACGATGCCCAGGGACACGTCGTCACGCAGACCAACGCGCTCGGGCAGGTGACCACGCTCGATTTTGGCCCGCTGCGCAGCGCGCTGACCTTGCCCAACGGGGATCGCATCGCCTACGCGCTGGATCGCGCCGGGCGTATGACGTCCCGCGAGGACGCCGACGGACACCGCTTCGTCTTCACCTACGATGCCCAGGGCCGCTTCGCCGGACTGACCGACCGCCTCGGCGGCGAGGTCCGCCTGACGCGGGACACCGGCGCGCGCCA
>CAYVKR010000193.1:0-6050 GCA_964452025.1 uncultured Anaerolineales bacterium | reverse complement strand
ATCCAGACTATTTCGTGAGGATAGAAGATTCATAGTTTTCCGATACCTTCTTAACCACCCTTCGCCCGGTGCGTCGGTCAGCACGGCACCGATCACGTTGACCTTGAACTGCTCCAGTTTTTCCTTGGCCTCCGCCAGCCGATCGCGGCGCGTGTGGCCGGTGCGTGTAACCAGCAGTATCCCGTCGGCCCGCGCGGCCAGGGCCGGGGTGTCGGCGACGAAAAGCACCGGGGGCGCCTTGAGAACGATCACGTCTGCCGTCTCCTTGAGCACGGTCAGCAATGCTGTCATCTTCTGCGAGCTCAAGATATCCACCGGATTCGGCGGCGGGGAGCCGCTGGTGAGCAGCTGCAGCCCCTTGATCTCAGTTTCGTCTAGCGGCAGCGCGCCGTCTGTACTCTCCACGTCCAGGATGATCTGAGCCAACCCCTCCCGGTTATCTACTTCAAAGATCTGGTGTAACTGGGGATGGCGTAGATCCGCGTCGACCAGGATGGTGCGGTTCCCGGCCTCTGCAAGGGCGACGGCGAGATTCACAGCGACCTCGGTATCCTTCGCCGCGCCTTTCTCGCTGGCGGGCAACGCGACGACCAACGTCCTCACGGGGGTGTCGAGGCCGGCGTACTGAAGGTTAACGCGCAGCGAGCGGTAGGCCTCAGCCGCCGGTGACTGTGGATCGGACAGTAGGACGATCTTCTCTCGTTGCATGTTGGCTCCTTGTGGCTATCTCTAAGTGACCGGCGGGACGACGCCTACTACCGTCAGACCGACCTCATGTTCGATTTCGCGAGGCTCGCGGATCAGACCGGCATCCAGCCATTCCAGGCCGATGACCACCATCGCGCCGATGAGCAGACCGAAAACACCGCCGGCGGCGGTGTTGATCATCGTCTTGGGGCGCAGCAGCTGGTACTGCGGCTCTTCGAGAATCGTCGCAAAGACACGGTCGGGCTTGTTCTGCAGCCGGTTCTCTTGATCGCGCCACCGGACCAATTCCTCGGCCCAGGCCTTGGCGATGCGATTGGCCTGCTCGCCATCGTAGTCGTCCACGTCGATCTGAATGGTCAGGTCTTGGGTGTCCGATGCGATGGTCACGTCACTTTTCAGATCCTCCGGTGTCCGCATCAGCTCCAGGCGGTCGATGACCTCCTGCGCTACCGGACGCCGGTACATGAACGCGACGTAAGAGTCCAGCAAAATCTTGACCGTCTGCGCGGCGCCCCAGTCGGTACGTCCTTGGATGCCGACGCGCACGCTGGAGCGATACACAGGCGTCTGCAGTTTGCTGAATGCAAAGGCGCTGCCCGCCGTGACCAGCACGGTTAGCACGATCAGCCAGCCTCGGCGGCGAAGGATGTCTACAATGTCCTGGATATTCACAATGAACTACCTCCTAGTTGCCGTTTGCTCAGGGGGCATATTGAGAAAGAAGGCGCACGGTTCTCTAGAGGCGTTGTCACTCACCCCGCAGCCGGAAGCGGACTTCACGGCAGTACGGGCAGTGTGATCCGATGTATTCGCGCCCGCACGTCCGGCAGGTCTTCTTCTCCATAGGCTTCTGAGTCTCCGTAGGCACCAGAATCAGTGTTATGTCCTGGTTCTCGTTGCGGGCCAGCCATTCGTTCAGCGCGACATCGCCGACCATCCAACGCCCATCCTCCGGATTGCGGTGTAAGTCGCCTTGAACTGTCCGGCCTTCCAACTGATATGCATCTGATCTTAACTGGCGAATACTCGCCTTTCGATAGGCTCCCATAGTTCCTCCAAGGAGTCATTATAAAGGGTTTGGGCCGGAGGGCAAGGTCAGGGCTGATCTTGAGGAGGTGGCGTCCAGAGAATTGTGCGCACGCGCTGCACCGGGATGGGTGACGTGCGGTAGAGATACCACTCGATGATTCCGGGACAGACCGGTGGCACCAACTGCGAGCAGCTGGGCACGCGCGCGTGCGGCTGGAGCGCGACGGTGAAAGCCATACCCTGGAACGTCTCGGCGGTGCTAGATGCCGGTGTTGCATCCTCTGGCGCGATGATGAGATCCGGTGGCGTCTCAGGCCATGTCGGCGTGACGCGCAGCGCGGGCCAGGTGCGGAGCGTCCAGCGAAGCGCGGCAGTGGTGTCCGCGTCTTCTTCGACCAGGGCGATCTCAAATGCCTCCGGGCTGATCCGGCGCGTCAGCCGCAGCGTCTCCACGGTCTCCTGCAGATTGGTCAGATCGCGCGAGGTCAGCGAGGTGACCAGCGGTTCGTGGGGCGCCGTCGCCTCACCGTAGCTGGCGCGCCACACAAAGCTCGCCTGGATGATCAGTAGGCTCAGGGCTATCCCGATGAGTAGACTTCGCCGCGCTCGCTTGGGCCCAACCAGGGTCGTGAAGCCCGCCGTCAGCAAGGCCTGGATCATCACCACCAGGAACACCAGCAGCGATACCAGGACGCCGGCCTGCTGGATGAGGGCAAGACCGGCGAAAGCCCAGAAGATCAGCGTCAGCGTGACCTGGAGGTGCGTCCGCCACGTTGGTTTGAACGCGAGCGTGGTCACGGTGCGTCCGGCGAGCAGCGCCAGCGGCGGAAGGAGCGCCAGCAAAGCGAGCGGTTCGGTGCCTGGACGCAGCATGATCAGCACGCTGCCCAGGACGGCCCAGGCGCCCATCTCTACGGTGAGCCGTGGCGGCTTGCGGACGCCAAGCCCCAGGGCGACGCCGGCCCCCAGGACCGTCACCGGCTCGTAAAGGAGCAGGTGGGCCAGATTCAGTGGGCCGCCGGGTACGGACGACCACCAGGATCGAATCCAGGCCGCCAGCCCCTGCGCCGGACCGGCCCAACCACCCCACCGCAAGCCAAAGCCGGTGGAGATGAGCAGCGCACCGCCGACGCCCATCAGCAGGCCTCGGCGGAGGTCCCGATGCGCCGGGTCGGGCACGCCCTCGAAGGAGTGACGCGCCAGCACCCACGCAGCAAGGCCGGGGAGCAGCGTGTCGTAGAAGGAGGGGCCACCGGTCAGACCGAGCGCCAGCCCTGCCGCGAGCAGTAGATCGGGGCGGAGCTGCGCTGTGGAGAGCGCGGTGATGACTAAAGCCGCGCCCAGCGTGCCGATGACGGTGGCGTCTAGATGCCGCGCGCCGAAGAGCGCGATGGGGGAGAGCGCCAGCAGGCCGGCCGCCGCAAGCGCGCCTCGCGCGCCGACGTGGCGTCGCCAGAGCCAGGGTAGCGCAACCAGCGCCGCACCCGCCAAGGCAGGCAGCAGTCGCGCCACAGCGTCACTTGGACCCAGCAGCAGGAAGAGCAGCGCGTTGCCCATAAGCAGCAGCGGACTCTCCGTGTCGGTGGGCCAGCCATCGCCACGACTCGCGTCCAGCGAAGGCAGCGCGGTGCTCGCCTCGGTGGGACTTAATGGCGCGGCACCCAGCGCCACCAGGCGCAGCGCCAGCGCAATCAGCAGCACCGCTCCCCACAGCAGCGGTTTTCTAACGTTTCCTTGGCTCCTTTGCTCATTTGTCATTTTCAATTTGTTCATTTCCCATCTGTCATTGAACTCGGTAAATCGTCACGCCCTCATTCTCGTAAATTATAGGATAGAGTGCGCCAAACTTCTCCAAGCCATCCGCCGGATAGCGCGCCCGCTCCGTCGGGCCGACGTAGACGTAGGTGACGTCGTAGTGGCGCAAAAGCGCTTCGGTCTGCGCCGGGTCGGTGGTGGTGAAGAGCTGCTCCAGATCGACTTCGCGGCGTGTCTGCTCGCCGTAGGTGCCGCGCCACTGGCGCTCGTGGCCCGCCCAGCCCAGCACGGTGGGCAGCCCGGTGAAGGCGGAGACACGCCCCTCGTAGACGTAGGCCTTGTGCTGATCGCCGGGCGTCTCCACGATCACGGGACGCCCCTCGACGTTGGCGTTAAGCCACTGGATGGCAGCGTGGTCGTCCGGGTGGCGTTCCGCCAACCATGCCGCGCCGTCCAGCGTGCCCGCGTCAGCCTCACCGTAGAGGGCGCGGTTCTGCGCTGCCCGCGAGGGGATGGCGTACGCGGGATAGACGAGGCCCACGACGATGAGCAGAGCCGTCAGTGCCCGCGCGGCGATGGCGAGCGATCGTCCTTGTGCGGAGCGGGCGTTGAGCAGCCACCAGGCGCCTGCCAGGCTCCAGAGAATCCACGCCTGGAAGTAGAACTTGAAGATGGTGTTCATCCGTGTGCTGAAGACGTCCTTGAGAAAGACGAACTCTGGCGCCAGCGTGAGGCCCAGACCCAGCAGCGCCAGGATCGCGGGGAAGGTCAGGTCGGCGTCGCGGAAACGGTCGACGTGGTTGAGCAGGGCCAGCCCTAGGGCGATGATGCCCACGCTCAGCGCCAGCGCGGTCCACGGGCTGCGCAGACGGCGGAGCAGCGCGGCGATAACGACGTCCAGGTCGACGTCGTAGCCCATGACCGGCTCGTCGCGCAAGATCGACGAGATATAGGGCGAGCCGACGACAGCGCCGATGATGATGCCCAGCAGCAGCGCTCCGGCGATGACGAGGACGTTCCAGCCGAGGACGGCTTGCCAACGCACCCTGGCCCTGCGCGCCGCCGCGACAACGAGCCCCGCGACCGGGAGGACGAAGGGCGCGAACATGACGGCGAACTGCGCGGGATGCGTGGCGTTGAAGAGGTTGGGCAGGATGCCGCCCGCCTGGGAGCGCAGCCCGATCCAGAAGGGCAGGTAGGCCAGCACGCTGAGCACGCCCAGCCCGACAGCATCGGGCAACGTCGCCCAGAGCGTCTCCATCAGCGGTGTTTCGGCGTTGTGACGCTTGAGCAGGAGCACGCTCACGGTCAAAGCCCAGTGGATGGGAAAATCCCAGGTGTTCAGGAAGCCCAGTGCTCCTAACACCCCCGCGTAGGGCAACCATGGTCGAAGGCGTGCTGCCCAGCGCCGGGTAGCCGCGTTTTGATCTCGCCAACCCTGAAAGATGCCCGCTGGACGTCGCCAGAGGTGCAGCGCCAGCGCGACCGCCAGCAGGACAAAGGGCAGCGCCAGCAGGTGCGGGTGCATGTCGCCCAGGATGAAACTGAAGGCGGGGAACTCGTCGATGACTTCCTGGCTGGCGGGGTTGGCGGCGGTGCTGATGGGCGCATAGTCGTGGAGCGTGCGCGAGGCGCGCCACCAGTCGAACTGCTGGGGCGCGAGCCAGACGCCGTCGGCGGGCGGGGCGCTGTTGATGTTGCGAATGTCGAGCCAGCGCCAGAAGGCCGCCGGCAGGAGCCCGCGCGCGTGGAGCAGCTGCAAGACGCCGGTGGCGTTGCCGGTGAGCAGCAGCAGAACGGGCGCCAGGAGCGCGCCGAAGGGATCGCGTCCGTTCAACAGATCGTAGACGATGCCGTAGGCGACGACGGCTGCCAGCGCGAACCAGGCGGCGTTGCCCAGCGTGAAGGCGATGGTCGCCGGGAGGCCGGAGACGGTGGTGAGCATGGAGAGTAGCAGGTAGCCGAGGTAGTAGTAGGAGATGGCAAAGCCGGAGAGCCAGGGGTCGTGTGGGGGCATGGAGGGCGAGCGCTGCAGTGCGTTGAGGAAGGCGATTTCCATCCACTTCTCGCCGCCCGCCGTGGCGATCTGCGGCTGCGTGGCGCGCACGGCGGCCCAGAGCACGAAGGCGGCGAGAAAGAGCGCCTCGGTGGTGAGGACGAAGGCGCGGTGCTCGCGCCACCAGGGGGCGATCTCGCGCCAGCGCCCCCGCAGGCGCCAGAGGCCCAGCGCCAGGATGATGAGCGTCGCCATCAAGGCAGCGCCGGCGGTGTTGTGCCAGAGGTGCAGGATGCCGCCCCACCATAGCAGGATGCCGCTCAGGAGCAGACCCAGGGCTTTGGCAGCCGCATAGCCCCGCGAGGGCAGGGTACGCAGCCAGGCGAAGGCCAGCGGCAGACCCGCCAGGGAAAAGAGCTGCAGCGTCACGTACCAGACGACCAAGGCTTGGATCTTCATTGAGGTCTAGTATGGCTCAGAATCGCGGTTTAAGCAAGTGGAATCAATGGTGGGCAAACGAAGCAGTTCCAGGGTGGCTCAAACGCCATAGGCGGCTTCCCAT
>CAYVKR010000192.1:0-6072 GCA_964452025.1 uncultured Anaerolineales bacterium | reverse complement strand
GGCCTGGGCCAGCGTCGTTTTCCCGCGTCCGCCGAGGCCCCAGAGGATATGCGCCCGGTAGCGCACTTCTTGGTACTTCATCCAGCCCCGCAATCGCCGGGCGATCACCGGCTGGATTGTCCGCTCCACGTAGAGGAGGGGGACGTGGGGGGGCGGCGGTATCGTCAGCGGCGGAGGCGTCGGACGTCCAGCGTGCCACCACTGCCGCAGCGGCTGTAAATTGCGGAGCCCTAGCTCGTCTGTCTCCAGCCACTGGGCCACCGTTTCCCAGGTGATGCCCAGGGGCTGGAGGCCGTCTACGGCCTGCGGCACCGTCCAGTCGGGGACGCGTCGGTGCAAGGTATCGCACAGCCGGAGCAGAAACTGCGAGCTCGGGCGCTTCTTGCCGTGTTCTAAATGGGATAGATAACTGGAATGGACCCCCAAAGCGGCGGCCAATTGGGTCTGACTCCAGGCAGCGCGCTGGCGCCACGTGCCTAAGGCCTGCCCAAAGATCTCCTGCGGTGGCCGAGCAGAGGTGCGCACCTCTTCAGTCAAAGTTAGCTCCCTTCTGGTCAAGATTTGGGCTTGCTTAGTCAATAGGAGGGAGTCTACTATGCTCTGCACGAGGGCCAACGTGCCATGTTGGCAAGATCATTGATCGAGGGGCCACCGGTGTGCAAACCTCAGTATTCACCGGAGCAGGTTAGCTGAGAGTGAGGTTTGACCATGAATAAGCAGGCGTCTTCCCTGTCAGAGCGCGCGCGGAAACGGACGTTCCTCCGGCGACTAGCCAAGGTCATCAAGTGGTTAGCGGGGCGTAAGAAGCAGGCGCCCAAATCGCAGGAGCGCACTGAGCAGGAGTAACCGGGCGCCAGTTGGGCTTTGGATCCGGCCCAACTGGTGGACTTCAAAGCAAGATGGGGGCCAGAAGCGCTGGGCAGGCGGGAGACCTTGCCTAAGTGAAATTGGGGTGGATTAGGGGGCCACGGGCCAGGAGCGTCTGTCCTGGGTGTAAGCTGCTCTGGAACGTTTTGTTCGCCTTCTGGTAAACTGTGTTTCACCATTGGCCAATGTGGCTTATAATAGGGATAGCAGACGTAGATGCAGAGGAGGTGACAATCTTGGCTCTAGACAGTATGCGCGTCGCGCTGTATGCGCGCGTGTCCACGGATATGCAGGCTGAAGCAGGGAAATCCATTGCTGCGCAGCTGACCGAGATGCGCACCTATGCGCAACGGCACGGGTGGGAGGTGGTGCAGGAGTTTGTCGATCCGGGGCGCTCCGGGACCGACATGGACCGGCCGGGTCTCAACGACCTGCGGGCGACCGTGCAAGCGGGCACGCTAGATATCGTATTGGTGCACGAGTTATCGCGGCTCTCGCGGCGGCTCTTCGACACGTTTGAGTTGTTGGAGTTCTTTGGGCAGCATCAGGTGGGGTTTGCGTCGGTCAAGGACCGGGACTTCGATTTCACCTCGCCGACGGATCGGCTCTTTCTCACCTTTCTAGCCGCCTTGAACCAGTACTACGTGGATCTGCTGAAGATGCACACGCGCAAATCCAAGAAACAACGCAGCCGCGAAGGCCTCTACAATGCCTCGACGCCGCCCTACGGCTACCGACACACCGGCGATGCTGACACCCCGCCGGTTATCGTTCCCGAAGAAGCGGGAGCTGTCCGGGAGATGTTCGTCAAGTACGCCACAGGTAAGTACTCCTACCAGGACATCGCTGAGTGGTTGTCTAAGGACGCGGGGTATCACACACGGGAGGGGAACAACTTTTCCAAGGATACCGTCGCCGACATGATCCGTAATCCGTTCTACAAGGGATGTGTGCGCTACCGGGGCGGGCAGCGCAATCAGGACCATGATCTGATCTTCGACGGCGAACATAAGGAGCTTGTGGACAAGGAGACCTGGGAGCGCTGCCGTCAGGTCCGCGAGCAGCGGCGCGTCGCGCCGCGCACGTATCAGCCAGCGTATCACGTCTACCTGCTGAACGGGCTGGTAACGTGCGACGTCTGTGGGCGAAAATTGCGGGCGCAGGGAGCCGAAACCGGCTCCTATTACCGGGAAGTGTCCAAGATCCGGGGCTTTACGGATTGTCCGCACGCGGGGCGGGGGGCGCGGATGGAGCAGGTGGATGCGCAAGTGAACGCCATCTTTCGCCAGGTGCGGTTGCCGGAAGACTGGCAGGCGGAGATCGCGGCCCTGGTGGAGGATGAGGAGGATCGGGAGACCTTGGATAATCGTCGGGCCCGCTTGATCGCCGAACGGCGGCGGCTCAAGCGGATGAAGATCAAGGGGGAGTTTGAAACGGATCCGGAGATCTACCACCGGGAGCAACGGCGCATTCGGCGGGAGCTGGCCGAACTACCGGCAGCGGGAGATTTCGCTTCCCTGGAGCGGGCAGCGACGCTGCTCACGGATCTCACTCAGGTGTGGGATGAGGCGGCCTTGATTGATCGGCGTGACTTACTGCGGTTGGCGCTGAAAGAGGTCAAGATCGATGTGCCGCAGGCGCGGCTGGTGTCGCTGGAACCCTATCCCATCTTTGTGCCGCTCTTCCGGCAGGTTAATCTGCTGCGGGAGGTGGACTTTGGGATCTTCATGCCGGTATGGCCGCCGGAGCTGGGTGCGGAGCGGGAAAAAGTGGTGGCGCTGCCGGCCTGGGACGCGCTACCTGCGCCCGAGACAGCGCCGGATTGGCCCATCGTGCCAACGCTACCGCACGCCTTGCAGCGGGCCCAAAGCACCCCGTCGTTCAGCCGCTGGTTAGGCCAGCGGCGGCGGGACGAGCAGCCGTTGGTGCCTGTCGTGGCGCTAGCGCATCCTACCGCGCCGCCCTTGCAGTTCGATGAGCGGTATTGGGACACGACCATTACTCAGGTGCGGACTTTGGATGAAGTGGCGCCGGGGACCGCGGCTTTTCTCTGGACGCCCTTTGCCTTGCAGCGTAGCGTCGACCGCCCGGCGTTTATCAACCAGGTCCGGGCGGCGTTGGCGCCGAAGGGCACCTGGGTGCTCATCGACAGCCTGCCCAGCGCCATGCCCGCCCATTGGCTCTACACGTATTTTCCTGAAACCTGGGATAACGCCTGCCAGCACACCCTTGATACCTTCCAACTCTACGGTATCTTGCAGCAATCGGGGTTTGACGTGGAGTTGAAACGGCACACCTGCTATCAACCAGTGGCGTTGGCGGACGTGCTGCGCCTGGCTGCTGGGCGGGAAGCGATCCCGCAGTTGCGCAACTTGCCGCAGCACACCTACCAGGTGCGGTTGGAAGCATTAAAGCACACGGTGGAGCAGCAGGGGGGCGAGACGTTGGTCTCCGGGGAATTCTGTGTGGTAGAGATCACCGCGCAGCGTTCACCCCGCTAGCGGGTTGGAGTAGCAGGAATTGGGGGCAAAAAAGGGGCAAATTGCTTCAGAAAGATATTGACAGATTACCAGAGTTGAGATATACTATTATGTGACGATTCCAAAGGGAAACGAGCACCTTTACACAGCGAACTTTGGAAGCGCAAGGAGAAAAGCAGAAAGAGCCACCCCGTAGCCCGCCTCAAACGGTTAGGATGGCTCTCCAACCAGATCTTCACGCGCTTCGGGCTATATATCAGACCGTCAACACGCGAAATCTAGTTCAGACGGGAGCGACGGGGAATCATTTTACTATGTGACAGCAAGCCGGGATGCGTTACGCATCCCGGCTTATCCTTTCCTAATATTCAGCATATGCTATTTGCTACCGCATGACTAACGGCAGGTAGATCTTGAAATCCCCCAGCGGAATGTTGTGCCGCACCGGCGTATCGACCACGGTCAGATCCGGGCTGGTGTAGGTGGGATAGCCTTCTTTCTCGGCCACCACGCGATAGGTACCTCTTGGCGTGTAAAAAGAGTAGTAGCCGTCGTTCAGCGTCGTCTGCGGGTTGACCTGCTCGTAATGCCATGCTTCCCACTGCATCCACTGTCCGGCATGGGTATCGGAGTAGTAGCAGGTAACCTCGACGCCCGAAAGGGTGTCACTCATGGTGCCCGTTGCCTCGTAGATCAACCCGTCCGGCTCAATCAGGACCGGCCCGCCCTCTACCGTGGTGACCTCACCATCGACCTCGGTTTTGATCACAAAGTCTCCCGCCTGGATGGGCGGTTGTACCATGCCCACAAAGTAGCCGCTCGTTTCCTCGGTCAGTGTGAGGGTCTGGGTGCCGACGGTGACCGTGACGGCGGCCGATGCGGTATAGGTCACCGGTATCTCGATGCGGAACTTCTTATCAGCCCGTGGCCAGATGCGCCACCCCTCTTCGGGATTGGCCGCTCCCTCACTATCTCGCGGCGGCGCCAGCAGCCAGCCGTCCTTGCTCCACTCTCCCGCCCGTACGGCAACGGGATCGTAGGGCAGGTCGGGATCCACCGTCAACTCCAGGGCTCCCGAGGTCGGGCCCTTTCCGGCGGTGTTCTTGGCGTGGGCGGAGAGAGTGTGCGCGCCGGTCGCCAGTTCAGGACTTACCTGGAAAAACCCGTTGGCGTCGACGGTGGTCGTGCTGACCTCGGTGCCATCGACGAAGATATGGACCACGCTGCCGGCGGCGGCAACTCCGAGGATCGGCGGCGTTGTCTGGTTGGTGACTCCATTGGGCGTGACGAAACGCGGCGCCGAGGGCGTGCCCGGGGAGCGATAGGTCACCTTGACCCAGTCCAGCAGGGGGGAGACGTTCTCTGAGGTGGTGGAGAAGGTCGCGCGATATTGCAGAAACTGCGCGGGTGGGGAGGTGATGGTCCCACGCTCCACCGGCACCCAGGCCGACCACGTCCCGCCAGCCTGCCGCGAGCGCGTCTCGAAGGTCAGAGAGGTGTCCGCAGGCAAGGTGGCGGAGTAAACGAGGGCATCCCAGGCAGTGGCGCTTACGCCCGTATCCAGCTCAGGCGAGGTGTAGATGCCTTGTGGGACGTAGACAGGCGCATCCAGGGACTGGGCAAAGTAGAGGTTGGGCGCGCCGTGGCGCCCATCTTCCCAGGTGAGGGAAACCTTGCCTGCAGCATCCACAGCCAACGATACTCCGTAATTGATCGCCTCCCAGCTGTCGTTTACCTGCCGTTTCGACATCCACGTCCCGTCCGAGGAGCGGATAGCGAGATGTACACCCGCCAGCCATTGGCTCATCATATTGACACCACTGCTCCACGCCACGTGCACCTTACCGGTGTCGTCTATGGCTATAGCAGCATCTTTTACATAAGCATCAGATGTGAAGGTGGGGAAGCGAACGCTGTCGTCCGGACTTACGCGCACATTGGCGCCCCACGTGCCTCCGGCAGGCCGGTGAGCAAAGTAAACCTGCGCGCTGCCATCACGTTGATCTACCCACACTACATAGACGTGACCACTCTCGTCCACGCTCAGTTTCGGTGCCGATTGGTTTGCTGTTCCGGTATCGTCGTTGATTTTGACGTTAGCACCCCACACACCGGTTGTCGCGTCCCGCTCGGCGAAGTAGATATCTCCGTAGTCATCGGACCTTTACCCAAAAAGCTGCACTCTAAGGTATTGTGATGTTGTGACCTTCTCTGGGGGTAAATATGGTAACATAGTAAGGAGGAGGCAAACATGGCCAAGTCATATTCAGCAAAGTTGAAGTTCCAAATCGTGATGGAAGTATTGACCGATGAGAAGAGCCAGGCCCAAGTAGCCCGGACGTACGGAGTCCATCCTAATACCGTTGGCACGTGGAAGCGGATATTTCTGGAGAAAGGTCCCGAGGTGTTTGGCACCAACAAGGTAGTGGGAGAATATGAACGCCGCATTGCCGACTTGGAACGCCTGCTCGGCCACAAGGAGGTCGAGATCGCGCTTTTAAAAAATGGTCTAGAGGGAGCCTTGCACCGTTTCCAAAAGGCTGCTGTGCAAGTGTGAGATTGTAGTATCATAAGAGTCGACAGCCGATGAGCTTGGCTGCAAAGCGCTGTACATTAACAGACAAATAGCGTTCAAATTCACGGACCGGTTCCTTGGCAGAAGTGACGGCGGGGTAGTGTCCCTCAACAGTTGAGATAAATCAAAAAAGGGCTCATTGGGTGCGCA
>CAYVKR010000191.1:0-6074 GCA_964452025.1 uncultured Anaerolineales bacterium | reverse complement strand
CCGATCCCAACCCGGAGGTGCAGGCGCAGTGGGCCGTCTTCGAGGCCATGATCGCCCTGATGACGCCGGAGGGCTTCGCCCGGCTGATGGATACCATGTGGCCCGAGCTCGTTGACTCCATGCCCCTGGGCATGGGCGGGATGATGCGGGCGATGGGCAAGGTGCCGGGCGCGCTGGGCATGATGAAACCGCTCTTCCCCGTCCTCTTCCCCAAGCTGCTGCCCCTGATGATGCCCAAGGTGATGGATACCATGCTGGAGCGGGTGCAGGCCATGATCCCCATGCCCGACTACATGGCAGAACAGATGCCGGAGCTGATGCCCAAGGTGATGGACAATCTGATGCCGCACATGATCGACGATCTGGTGCCGCTGGTCTCCGATCCCATGATCGCGTACCTGAAAGCGTCTGCATAGATTTCCCTGACAAGCCCCGAGGCGTCGAGCGAACTCATGGGCGCCTCGGGGCTTGTCCGTCTCACTTTTCCGCCAAACCGCTTTCACCGCACAGCGCCCCATCGACCACGATCCATCCTCATCAAGTGTTCAAATAATCTTCATCGTTTCTTCACAGAGGAGCAGTACACTCTTGCCAGTTCACAGCAAACAGGAGGAAAGAATCATGAAGATGCAACTGAACACAAACACACCCGTGCTGCGGCGCGTGCTGATGGGAACGCTGATGGTGCTTTCGGTGATCGTGCTGGCTGCCTGCGGTTCGGCCTCGGTGGTCGATGCGGCAACCGCCGACGACCTGAGTGAGGACGAGATTGCCGGGCTGCGCTTCATGCGCGAAGAGGAGAAACTGGCCCGCGATGTCTACCTGACGCTCTACGAGCAGTGGGAGCTGCCCATCTTCCAGAACATCGCCAACAGCGAGCAATCACACATGGACGCGGTCGTCACCCTGCTGGAGCGCTACGACGTAGAGGATCCGGCAGCGGGGCAAGAGCGGGGCGAATTCACCGATGAGGGTCTCCAGGCGCTCTACGATCAGCTGATCGCCACCGGCAGCGCGTCGCTGGACGACGCCCTGCGCGTCGGCGCCGCCATCGAGGAGATCGACATCCTCGACCTGGAGGAGTACATCGCCGAGACCGATCACGCGGACGTCATCCGGGTCTACGAGAACCTGCTGCGTAGCTCCCGCAACCACCTGCGCGCCTTCACCGGCACGCTGGAACGTGAAACAGACGAGGCCTACGTGCCGCAGTATCTTGATCAGGCGAGTTACGACGATATCGTCAGCGGCAGCATAGAGACCGGACGCGGCAGGCGCGGCGGCGGTCGCGGCAGGCACAGACGCCCGTAGCACCATCACGCATAGCAATTGAACTCGCCCAGACAGAGCCCCCGAAGGGAGTTGTTTTTCCCTTCGGGGGCTTTTGTACAGATGCCAACGCAGATAGTCTCCCTCTGGCATGTTGGTAACCTTCCTGGAAGCTATAACCGGCACTTCCCTTCTTGGCCTATGATTCGGGATTTCGAAGCGAGTCTGCTGGTGAAAATGCCCTCCGTACCGTAGAAGCTGCGTAGGCGAAAGCAAGACAAACGAAGCTGGGGTTGATGCGGGAGGGAAACATGATGGGAAGCCGCCTATGGCGTTTGAGCGACCCTGGAACTGCTTCGTTTGCCCGATTCCCTGCCTTGTTGCTTCATAATGTGGGCTCTCTGGGATTTCGCCGGAATGACATCTTATAGGCTAAGTTCAGCACCAGTCCCCGCAAATTAACATGCTCTTAGCCCCCGGCACCCCTTCGGGTGGGCTGCGCGCTCCCAGGGGGCGCGGACACGGTAAATCGCCATCAGGGCCGTCCCCGAGGACGGGAACGGCGAGCAGCTTGAATGTCAAATTGCGGGGCCCTGCACTTACCCGGCGAATTCAAAAGAGCCATCTAGCTACCTATCACTTTGATTGCTAAAACCATCCTCTTCTCCGTCATTCCGAACGGAGCGCCGATTTTTGGCGAGGAATCTTCCCCACTCGATGGCAACCCCAAGTCGCAGAGGGGAGATTCCTCGATTCGCTCCCGGCAAACTACGCCGTTCGCTCACTCGGAATGACGTGACCAGGGGGTTGAGTTGGTTTCATAAACAGTCCTCATGAAAGTGATAGGTAACCAGAAGAGCCATAATGTGACAGGGTTCGTAGCAAGCCACGAAGCCTTTGGACGGCGTGGCGTCGGACAGCATAGAACGGCACGCCACCGGGTTCCGTGGGCTTTTGAACCATGCCCCACGGACGTACGGTGATGGAGGTATGACCGGCATCGCCGACCTCATCTTGGACCAACGCTATGTTATAATGATTGATAAAGGCTTGCACCTGGCTGCTGTGACCACCCATGAGGAGCCAAGATGTTGCGTCTTTATACCTTTGGCGGGCTGCGCATTGAGCAGAGCGGAGAATACGTCCGCCTGCCCACCCGCAAGGCAGACGAATTGCTGGCCTACCTCATCACCTTTGCCGGTCGTCCGCATCCCCGCAGCACGCTGCTCGGCGTCCTCTGGCCCGATCTGCCCGAAGACAAGGCACGCCGCCGGCTTTCCGATGCCCTCTGGCGCATCCGCCACGTGTTGGGCGATCACGTCGTGGGAACCGAAGAGGAGATTGCCCTGAACGACGCGCTTCCGTATTGGGCGGATGTAGCACAGTTTCGCGCCGTCGTCGCCCAACCTCGGCACACTCAGCCAGAGCTCACCGCCCTCCAGGAGGCACTTTCGCTCTACACAGGCCCCTATCTCGAGGGCATGTACGACGATTGGGTGCTCCTGGAGCGAGAACGGCTGCGAGGACTGTACGTGGACGCGCTGGACTACGTGGTCCAGCAGCAGAAACGCAACGGCGACTACCACGCCGCCCTGCGGACCGCCCGCCGACTCGTCGCCGTTGAACCGCTGCACGAGGTGGCGCACCGCGAGTTGATGCGGCTCTATCACCTGCTCGGCCGAGACGCCGAAGCGGTGGAGCAGTATCGACAGTGCCGCGATCTGTTGCGCGAGGCACTGGACGTCGACCCGGCGCCGGAGACGGAGATGCTCTACCAGGTGTTACGTCGTCGCGGGGCTCCGTCCGCCAGCACCGCTGAGGCGCACCTCCCTGCACCGGCCCGCTCCTCGCTCCCGGACCTAGATACCCCCCCTCTGGTGGGCCGTGAGGTCGAGCGCGCGGCCCTCCTGGGACATTTGGAAGCAGCCGCTCGGGGACGAGGGGAGCTCCTGCTCCTGGAAGGCGAACCCGGCATCGGCAAGAGCCGCCTGGTCGACGAGCTGGTGGCGGGCGCGCATTGGCGCAACATCGAGGTAATCCAGGCCCAGGGCGCGATGGACGCTGCGCTGGCCTTTGCGTCCTTTTCCGCCGCGCTCGCCCAGGCCCTGACGCCGCTCCGCCTGCGTCAGCTCCACCGTCTGCTCCCCCATGCCGATCTGCAGATGGTCGCGCCGCTTCTACCTGGCCTTGAGGGCAGCGGCGAAGCCACCGGCATGCTCCAAGACCTCCCGCCTCCAGAAGCCCACGAACAGATTCAGAACGCGCTCACCTCTGTCATCCTGGGCCTCTCGCGGATCGTGCCCTGCCTCTGGGTGATCGAAGACCTGCCCACCATCGATGCCGAAACCCTCGCCTTGCTCCCCCGACTCTATCCACGGCTCGTGGAAGCACGCATCCTGCTGGTGCTCACCGGACGCTGTGCGGAGTTACGTGAACGCACCGCCGTCTGGGAGACGTTGCAGGCGCTGGATCGACGGCGCGCCTTCCCACGCATTGGGCTTTCCCGGCTGGAGAAAACCGACCTCCGCGCACTATTAAGCCGCCTGCTTGGCGCTGACACACCCGAATTGACAGATCGACTGATGCACGAAAGCGGTGGTGTCCCGCTCTACGCTGTGGAGCTATTCAAGATTTGGCGAGATAAGGGCTATCTCTCGCCCACAGAGAGCGGACGCTGGCGCTGGCAGGGAGATCCGGCGGAGACGCCATCCACCCGCCTGGGTGAGGAGATTATCGGGCACCGATTGAAGCATCTCTCGACCGAAGCCCAAGCTGTGTTGCAAATCGCCGCTGCTATCGGCACAGAGGTGGAGTTTAATCTGCTGACGGACGTCTGCACGACCACGTCTGCATCTCCTGGTCCGCGCCAGGCCGAGCGCTATCTTCAGGCCTCCAACGAACTCCTCCACCTTGGTTTCCTTACTGAGACGGAGACGGGTTACCGCTTTAGCCACGAGCAGGTGCGCCGGATCGTCTACGACCGGCTCACAGCGGGAGAACGCCGTCGGATTCACCACCGCATCGCGCTGGCGCTGGAAAATCGTCAGCCGCGCGCCCACCGGACGCTGGCGCGACATTTCACCGAGGCCGGTCTGCGCGCGCCCGCGCTCCATTACCTGCGGCGCGCCGCCCAGGAAGCAGAGACGCTCTTCGCCCATCGCACCGCCCTGAGCTGCCACGATGCGCTGCTCTCGCTGCTGGATCATCCCAGAGACCGCGCCGCCCGCTACGATGCGCTCCGGGATCGCGCCAAAGTGTTGGGATGGATCGGCGAACGCGAGGCCCAGGGCCGCGATTTAGCAGAGATGCTCCGGCTGGCCGAAGCGCTCGCCGACGACGCGCGCCTGGCCGACGCCCTGCACCAGCGGAGCGAATGGCACCGATTGCAGGGGCGATACGACGCGGCGGACGAGGACGCCCAGGCTGCGCTGGAGATCTATCGTGCTCTGGGAGACGACCACGCACGCGCCGACCTGCTCAGCCAGCTGGGGCGCAACGTCATCTACACCGGGGACTACGCGCGCGCGTCGACATACTTCCAGGAGGCGCTCACCCTCTATGAAGAGCTGCAGGATCTCGACGGTCAGATCGGCTGTCTCATCGGATTGGCCCACGTGGCCGAATTCGAGGGCGATTTCGAGCGCAATCTATCCTACTGCCAGCGCAGTCTGGCCCTGGCCCAAGCAGCCGGTGACCCACGCCGCACCAGCCACGCTTTCTTTGCCGTCGGCGTGACCTATCACGACCTGGGCGACATGGAGGCGGCCCGAACTCACTTCCAGGAGGCACTGGATCTCGCCGAGGCCACCGGTGACCGTCGCCGCCAAGGCGTGAGCCACCTCTATCTCGGCGTGGTGGCAGCTGAGCAAGACGCCTCCGCAGAGGCCAAGCGCCATCTGGAAACCGCCCGCACCCTGCTCGACGAGGTGCGCGATATCTCCTGGGAAGGATACGCCTGCGCTGCCCTGGGAAGGCTGGCGCTGCTGCAGGACGATCCGGTCACGGCCAAGGCGCATCTTGCGCTGGCCCACCGGCGCTGCCTGGAGCTAGGAGAGCGGAGTTACGCCGTGATCCACCTCTCCTACCTGGCGCTGGCCAAACTGGCGCTGGGACAGAAACGGTGCGCCTGGCAAGACAACCTGGACGCCATGGAGGCACTGGAAGAGATTGGACCTTCGGGCGTGGAGCATCCCCAGCGGATCTACTACAATCACGCCCGCGTGGCCGAAGCGACCCGTCATTGGGCTGGCGCGCGCGCCGCCCTCACCCAGGCCGCCCAGATCGTGAAGATGCGGGCCAGCCGCCTGGGAGATGAAACCTTGCGCGCATCCTATCGCAAAGGACTGCGGGTCAACCGTGCTATCGCCGAGGCCGTGGCCAAACAGCCTCCGCCGGGCCGACTGCGCGTGCGCCTGGCCCGCGCCGAGGTCCCGGCTCACCGCCGTCCGGAGCCGGACGAAATGGTCACCGTCATCTGGACGGTGGACGCGGGAAAAGCGGACGCCGCCGTGCGGGAGCAAGGGGGCAAGGTGGCCCTGCGACGTCATCGCATCCTGCGCCTGCTGGACGAGGCCGAGGCCGCGAATGCGCTCCCCACCGTGGCCGATTTGGCCGGCGCGCTCGACGTCTCGACGCGGACCCTCCGCGCCGATCTAGCCGTGCTCCGCGCTGAGGGTCACCCCATCCAGACGCGCGGACATCGCGCCTGATACGCGCCTATCCGGCGGCCTGGGCTTTTTTCCGCCACCTGGCGCCCTTTTTCCGTTCCAGTTTCCCTTCCGGTCGCGATACCTTCGCGATACCCC
>CAYVKR010000190.1:0-6109 GCA_964452025.1 uncultured Anaerolineales bacterium | reverse complement strand
GTGGTAAAAATTTAAGATCGTTTTTGGGCCACCCGGCGAAATCCCAGAGACCCAGTTTATCCTGAGCGCAGTCGAAGGACGAAGGAAGTGTAGCGACCAAAGCGAATGGAGACCCTGGCCCAAAGGCCCAGTGGCCGGGGTATCTCCCCATTTCGCTGTATATTTGTCTCCGAACGGGGGAGATTTCTCGACCCTTCGACTATGCTCAGGGCAGGCTTTCGTGCCAAAAAGCGGCACTTCGCTCGAAATGACGGTGAAAACAAAGACTCCAATCGACAAAGTGATAGGTAACCAGAACAAGCCCTAAGAGTAACCGACATATAACAAGGCAGAAGTAGAGCACATACATGCAGAAAACGCTCGTCAAAATACTTGTTTTCTCAGAAGATGCCTCTTTACGAGGTCGAGTTATCACGCTCCTGCATGAAGCATTCCCGCAGCTCTTTCTTCGAACATGCGTTTCTCCACAGGCCACACAAAATGCACTGATCCAAACCGCCTTTGATGCAGTGATCACAGACTGCACGCTTCCCATTCCAGAAGTCTACGAACCGTGGACCTCGCGTCCCCTCATTCTTGGGCTGGTCGCATCCACAGCCGCCTTGCCACCGTATGCCGACGTGGTTATCGCGTCAGATGAACTGGATGAGATCCCCGGACATATTCGGACACATGCTAGAAACTCCACCCCAAATCTGAACCGCTCACCCGGCTACCAGGCGTTCTTTGACGCAGCGCTAGACGCCGTTTTCATCGAGACCATCGACGGCGAGATCCTCGATTGCAACACGATGGCTTCGCAGATGTACGGGTACTCTCGCGCCGAGCTCTGTGCGCTTTGCATTGAGGATCTGGTCACCGGGGATATCGCTGCCCAAATGCCGGACATCAAAGAGCAACACGGGAATGACACGGGCATCTCGATCCAGGCCAAAGGCAAGCGGAAAGACGGCACAAGCTTTGATACGGAAGTCAGCACGCGCGTGGTCACCATCAACGGGAAAAAACGTGTGGTGGCCTACGTGCGCGATATCACAAGCGAAAAGCAGGCAAGAACTGCATTGCTGGAAAGTGAAAGGCTTTATCGCACGCTTTTTGAGCAGGCAAATGACGCAATCTTCATCGAGTCGATGGAGGATCGCATTCTCGATGCCAACCCGCGTGCGTGTGACTTGATGGGTTACAGTCGCGATGAGCTCCTACGGATGACGGTCTCTGATCTGCAAGCCCCAGAGATCAGAGGGAGGGCGGGCGGCGTCATCAGGAAGGAGCTGAGTGAACATCAGGGTCAGCCCTTTGAAAGCGTCAATGTGCACCGAGATGGCACCCGCATCCCGGTCGAGGTCTCGAATTCGGTGCTGCAGTCGCGGAACCAACAACTGATACTTTCCATCGTACGAGATATTCGGACTCGCAAAGCGGCCGAAGAGCAGCGTTGGGAACAACAAGCACGGCTGCAAAGACAGCGTGATCTTCTGATCCAACTGAGCACAGATGCCAAATTGGTCAATCGCCCCCTGAAACAGGCCCTGAAAATTGTAGCGCAACGGGCCAACGAAGCTCTGAAGACCAGCCGGACCAGTATCTGGCAATATGACAAGCAGGCCACGACCATCCGGTGTCTAGCCGCTGTAGATGGCCCCCATGATCAACAAACCCCTGTAGACTTTACCGACATCGCCGATGAGATCATGACCCAATACCTCACTGCGCTTCAGAATCAACGCGCGCTTGCCGTCTCCAATGTCCTAGAAGACGAGCGGACGGCAGGATTGGCACCCTACTGGCGCTCTTGCGGCATCACGTCCACATTGGATGCGCCGGTGCGCCTAGGCGGTAAGACGATCGGTGTGATATGCTACGAGCACGTCGGTGCGCCCCGCGAATGGGAAGAGGAGGACATCACCTTTGCCGGTCAGGTGGCCGATCTTGTCGCTCAGTTGTTCATGAGCGCCGATCTACGGCAGCGCGCCGACGAGATGACAGCGATTGCCGATATCAGCCAACAGATCACCTCGCTGGATCACCTGGAAAACGTCTTGTACTTCATTGCACAGCGCGCCACTCAGATCTTGAACGTCGAGGCCGGCGGCATAGCCACGCGAGATCCCAGCGGTGAGTACTTCGTCGCAACCCACGGATTGGAACAAAAGATAGAGCAATGGTTTAAGAACCCGGCTCCCCCTGAGGATCTTCGGTCTCTTTTTAGGTTCATACGCCAGCATGATGCTGTCGTTCAAATTCCAGATCCTCAGCTTGCTGTTCCTGAAAACGCTATCCAAGGTATGAGAAGGTTGAATGCTAAAGCAATGCTCCTGGTTCCTTTCAGTGACGATAAGGTAACGGTGGAAGGGTATCTCGGCGTCATCAGCCATAAAGAGCGCTTCTTTGAACCGGAAGACATCTCATTCCTGACGACGTTGGCTCAACAAAGCGTCAACGCCATAGAGAATGCGTATATTCTCCGGGCCGAACAGGAACGGCGCGAGCTGGCCGAAGCGCTCAGCGAAGCCGCTGCCATCGTCAACAGCAATCTAGATCCTGAAGAGGTACTGGATCGTATCCTGGAACAGGTCGCGCGGGTAGTCGCTGGAGATACGTTCAACATCATGCTGCTGCGGGGTGAACAAGCGATCATCACACGCCGACGAGGCTATGAGACGTTGGTGGATTATGAAACGGCCCCTCAAGAGACGGTGCTCTCACTGAAAGAGTACCCGTTGTTACAGAAAATGATCCACACAAAGGAGCCCGTGGTGGTGCCCGACACATCCCAGACGCCCGAATGGACGTCACATCTCCAGACGGAGTGGCGCCGCTCCTACGTTGGCGTTCCCATCTGCATTGGATCGGAGACCGTGGGATTCCTCAACGTCAATAGCACGCACCCCGAGAAGTTCGATGAAGACGATGCGCATCGGTTGAAGACCTTTGCGGACTATGCCGCTACTGCGATCCAAAACGCCCGGCTATTTCAGCGGCTGCGGGAATACGCGAATTCGCTAGAGCAAAAAGTGCAAGCGCGCACGGCAGAACTCCAAGCCCAATACGCCCGACTGGAAGCCGTGCTCAACAGCACCACAGATGGCATTATCGTCACCACCACCGGGGGCAACATCTTGCAGGAGAACCTCATTGTGGAGGCCTGGCGCCAGGAGGCGTTTTCGGCCGAGGACTCGAAGCGGTTTCAAGAAGCGGTTGCCACTCTGGCGCGCAGTGCCATCAGCCGGCCAGATGTCGTGCTGGAGATGAGCAACCTAGACCTGCAACTCCAAGCCGCCCCCATCACAGGAACGAACACCGGCGCCGCCGACGTGGTCATTGCCGCTCACGACGTCAGCCAGCTGAAGACGCTGGAACGGATGAAGTCACAGTTCATCTCCGACGTCTCGCATGAGTTGCGCACGCCGGTCACGACCATCAAACTCTACCTGCAGCTCTTGCGTCAGAGTCCACAGGATAAGCACGAAACCTATCTAAAGGCCCTGGAGACGGAAGCCGAACGGCAGGCGAAGCTGATCCAGGAGATCCTTGAGTTCTCCAGCTTGAAGACGGGCCAGCTGGAGATCCAACGGCATCCGGTTCAGCTGAATCAGCTCATTGACGCCGTGTTGATGGGCCAATATCCCATCGCGCAGCAGAATGAGATCACGCTCAAGCACTCTTCTAGACAAAACCTCCCAGAGGCCTGGGGAAACCCAGACAAAATCGAACAAGTTCTCATCAACCTCACGGTCAATGCCATTCAGTACACGCCGCCAGGCGGAGAGGTCATCGTGTCCACCGACATTCAACGCCATAAAGACCAGGAGTGGATCATCGCGCGTGTTCAGGACAACGGGTTCGGCATCTCTTCAGAGGAACTGCCGCACATTTTCAAGCGTTTCTACCGGGGAGAAAAACCCAGGCGTCTCCAGATTTCCGGTACCGGGTTGGGGTTGGCTATCGTGAAAGAGATCATGGAACGTCACCAGGGCTGGGTAACCGTCGAAAGCAAACTAGATAAAGGCTCTACCTTTACTATCGGCCTACCACGGGCTGACGCTCTCTTGGAGAGCGCTTGACGGCTTAGTGAGATAGCATCCAGTCACAGCCAGCGGTCGGAAAACCATGGACACTGCGCAAAACACGATGTGCTTGGAAAATGCCTGACCTTTTCTGCGTAGGAGATGAGCACACGCGGAGTTCACGGCATTTTGCTTTCGCTCTTATGTAATTCTTTGCACAAGCTTGGCACGGCGGTCGGAAACCGCGTGGCACGGTCAAAAAGTCGGCCTACGCCGGTTCTAAAGGCGCTGTGAGGCGGTTTTGCAAGGTATAGCCCATGAACTTTAGTCGCCCGTTGACATCTGTGCAGATTCCTACACAAGAGCGTTTGCTTTTTCTGTGATTGAGAAGTAGCTGCAATGTGCTACAATCATGGAACATGACGACTCAAAGGCCAGCCACTGCATCGCGGTGGTCTATGAAAAACCGGGCATATCACCCAAGGAGTCTGAATCAGATGACAAAACAACGCATTCTGGTGGTAGAGGATCACAAACTCCTATTACAGGCGATTCGCGATTTGTTGGAAACCCAGGGGTATGAGGTCTCTCTGGCGCTTAACGGCGTCGAAGCGCTCGAAATCATGCAGGATATAACCCCCGATCTTATCCTATCCGACATCATGATGCCCCAGATGGACGGCTATACGTTTTATGAGAAAGTCAGGGAGAATCCCAAGTGGGTCCGCATCCCCTTTATCTTCCTCACAGCCCGGGGCCAGCATGAGGATATTAAGCGTGGAAAGGCGTTGGGAGTCGAGGATTACCTGACGAAGCCGTTCGACACGGAAGAAGTTGCTATCGCGGTACGGTCTCGACTGGAACGCGCTGAAGCGATCCAACAAGCCACGGAGCACGAATTCGACGTGCTCAAACAGGATATTATCAACGTCCTGAGTCACGAACTGCGAACGCCCCTCACTTACATCGCCGGCTACACCGAGCTTGCGCTGGAAGACGCCTCGGATCTCTCGCCGGAGGAGTTGGTCACTTTTCTCGAGGGAATTCAAAAGGGTGCGGATCGGCTGCATGATCTGGTGGAAAATATGCTGATCGGCGTGCAGATAGACACCAACCAAAGCCAACAGGAATACGATAAATTTGCCAAAGTTCATACCGATCTAAGAGATATTATCCACGTCACTGTGCAGAACTACCAGGCCATAGCCGAGCAGCAACAGGTCTCTTTGGAAGAAGAACTACCAGAGACACTCCCCCCGGTCAAACTCCATCCCCCCTTCTTTATAGACGCCTTGGCCCGGATCATTGACAATGGTATCAAGTTTTCCGCCATCCCCCCACGATATGTAAGGATTACGGCTAAGGCCGATGGTAACACGGTTAATATTCACGTCAGCGATGGGGGTCCTGGCATTTCCAACGAACAAAGAGAGTCCATTTTCAAACGCCTCCAGCAAGTCAATCGTAATAAAATGGAGCAACAGGGCACGGGAATGGGACTTTTTATCGCCTACAGTTACATCCAAATACACGGTGGGGAGATCATCGTAGAGAGCGAGTTAGGCAAAGGCAGTACTTTCACGATTCAATTGCCGGTCGCTGAGGAGCAGTGACGCGGAAGACTGTCCCAAGAAATCTCAAACGGGAACCGATGTTCAGATCGGCTCCCGTTTCTCTTTGGGATTTCGAAGCGAGTCAGCTGGCGAAAACACTCTCCACGCCGTAGAATCTGCATAGACGAAAGCTCAGCAAACGCAGCCGGGGTTGATGCGCGCTGGTTAATGCGCGTGGCAAAGACGACTGGAAGCCAACTATTGGCTCCTTCGAAAATAGACACGATTAACAAGATTAACAGGATGTAAATATACTAAACCTAGCTGGGGCCGGTCTCCCGACCGTGGCCCACCGCGCTAAAGCGCGTGACTACCAACCATTTTCGTGCTTGCAAGGTGTGCGCCAGCACCGGGGTCTCCACTGAAATAACTAGCAGAAATCGGATTTTTCTACGACTTGAGACTATATCTGGGTTTCTCATGACAAAAATCACTAGGGTAGTGGTTACATATTGACTGATGGCGCTCCAAATGGTATTTTTTCCTCTA